>DATGLH010000013.1:0-75584 GCA_035294225.1 Trebonia sp. | reverse complement strand
CGGGACTGCCTTCGGCCCGGTGCCTGGCATCAGCGAGAAGGCTCAACCAGCCGGCCTGGCCACGGGGCAGGCTGGGACATCTGACAGTGGCTGAGCCCGTCGGCGTCTTGCCTGCGTGATCGCCGGGGCCGAGAAAAGCAGAGCAGGCTGTGCTCGGAGAAGCCCTGGTGAGGCACTGAAGGACGCGGGTTCGATTCCCGCCACCTCCACTGGAAAGCGACCGCCAGCGCGCCGGACGGCATGTTATCGCCGTCCGGTGTTTTTTTATCCGGGCCGCATCCGCGACCGGAGCCGTGGCCCACCGCCCCATTCTAACTGGGGTCGTGTCCCACAGCCCCGGCGCAGGCGTCCGGGCGCGTGGGCCGGCGCGTCCGCGCGGAGCCGCCGGGGCGGGGGACGGCCCGCCGCCGGGCGGCCGGGAACGATAACGAGTGCGGGCGCGCGCGGCCGATCATTACCATTCTGCGTCTGAACACGGGATAATAGGGCGACGGATCGACACGGTTGTTGCTGGCCGGTTCCGCAGGCGCGGACTAGTCATGGGAAGGGGATGCAAGATGGCGGCGATGAAGCCGCGGACGGGCGATGGCCCGCTCGAGGTGACCAAGGAGGGCCGCGGCATCGTGATGCGTGTCCCATTGGAGGGTGGCGGCAGGCTCGTCGTCGAGCTGTCGGTCGACGAAGCCGCGAAACTGGGTGACGCGCTGCAAGCGGCCGTCGGGTAGCGCCCCGTCACCGGTTGAGTCCCCGCCGCGAATTCATGCCGCTGAACCGGAGCCCGCTGCCCGTCCGGGGCAACCGCCTGCTTCCCTACTTCTTGATGGCGGCGAGCAGGCCACCCGCGACGGGAAGCAGCAACGGGACCAGCCGTTCGTCGATCTTGGCCATATCGACGAGTTCCCGCGACCCGTCGTCGTCTGGGCCGTGCCCGGGAGGCAGCACGTCGTTGAAGACGATGATCCCGCCGGAGCGGAGCAGCCGCAGGCCGGCCGTCAGGTATTCCGGGTACGAAGCCCGGTCCGCGTCGCAGAATACGAGGTCGTAAGCCCCGTCGGAGAGCCTGGGCAGCACGTCGAGGGCGCGGCCGAGGATGAGCCTGGCCTGGTTGGCCGCGAAGCCGGCCTGCGCGTAAGCCTTCCGCGCCAGCCGGTGGTACTCCGGCTCGGTGTCGACGCTGGTCAGCACGCCCCCGGGGCGCATGCCGCGCAGCAGCCAGATGCCTGAACTGCCGCAGCCGGTGCCGATCTCCACGACCGAGCGGGCGCCGATCGCGGTCGCGAAGAACCGCAGCGCGGCGCCCGTGGCCGGGGCCACCGGCTCTGTCCCGCCGACATCCGCGGCGTTGGCGCGGGCGGTGAGCAGCGGCTCGTCCTCTACCGCGTACTCCGCCTCGTCATGCTCGATGACTGCCCCCTTCGCAACGCTTTCCTGGCGGTGAGCCTAGCCAATTTCGCTAGCCCGCGGAACCTAAAGGCGCCGCTGAGCGTTGGATAGTCGCAGAGCGAGACCCCTTCATGGGTGGCAAAGCGGAAGAATTCAGGGCAGGATGGTCATGATCGCCGCGATGCGTTCCGCGGTCGGCGAACCGGTGGAGGAGGCCGTGGGGCCTGAACCAGCGCAACCGCAGCCGTCCCAGTGGGAGCTCCCTAGCTGGGAAGAGATCGTGCGCATGCACTCGGCCCGGGTGTACCGGCTCGCCTACCGGCTTACCGGGAACCAGCACGACGCGGAGGACCTCACCCAGGAAGTCTTCGTCCGTGTGTTCCGCTCCCTGTCCAGCTACACGCCGGGCACGTTCGAGGGCTGGCTGCACCGGATAACCACCAACCTGTTCCTGGACGGGGCCCGGCGCAGGCAGCGGATCCGCTTCGAGGGGCTCGGCGACGACGTCGCCCAGCGGCTGCCCGGCACCGACCTTACCCCGGCGCAGGCGTGGGATGAGCGGCATCTCGACGGCGACATCCAGGCGGCGCTGCGCGCGCTGCCGCCGGATTACCGCGCCGCCGTGGTGCTCTGCGACATAGAGGGGTTCTCCTACGAGGAGATCGCGGCCACCATGGGAGTCAAGCTGGGTACGGTGCGCAGCCGCATTCACCGCGGGCGCGCCCAGCTGCGCGCCGCGCTCGCGCACCGGGAACGCGGCGCGCGGCCGGAGGCCAGGCAGCCGGATCAGGCGGGCGGGTGAGCCGTGAGCCACCTGGGAGCTCAGATCTCCGCCCTCGTCGACGGAGAGCTGACCGGCGCGGAACTGGACCGGGCGAACGCGCACCTGGCGACGTGCGAGCTGTGCCGCACCGAGGCGGCGGAGCTGCGGCAGCTGAAACGGGAGCTCCGGGCCCTGGCGGGCCGCGACGATGCGCGTGGCCTGGCCCGGGCCGGTGATGACGAGGCGCTGCTCCGGCGGCTGCTGGCGATGGCAGGCCCTGGCGGCCCGGTGCCGTCGCGTCGCCTCCGCCGCGAACAGTACAGGCGCGAGCACGCCAGGGCCGGGATGTCGCGCGCCAGGCGGTCATGGCACGGCCGCTACGTGCTGTGGAGCGCGCTCTCGCTCCTCGTCGTCGGGATCGGCGCCGCCGCGTTCAGCATGGGCGGTTCCAGCGCCCAGCCCGGGCCGAAGATCACGCCGCAGCTGGAGATGTACAGCGTCGAGCATGCCGTCACCTTCGGTGACGTCCCGTTCCCGGACCCGGCTCCAGCGCCCTCGGGGGCGGCGAAGCCGTGATGCCCGCGATGTCCCTGCTGCGCCGTCCCGGGATCCTGGTGAGCGCCGCCGCGACGATCACCGTGCCCGGTGTGCTCGCCGCGCTGGCGGTGCTCGGCCACGAGCCCGCGGCTTCCCAGGCCCGCATCCAGGCGGTGTCGCTCGGCAGCAGCGCCCCGTCGGCATCACTGCCGGTGAAGCCGTCGCCTGCGGCGGCGGCCGTGCCCGCGGCGGCGGCCGTGCCCGCGGCGGTCCGGCACGGGGTAGCCGCCATGGAGAAGTCGGGGCTGCACGCCACCGCCCTCAGCGAGGCGGCGAGCGCCGGGCAGGACGCCGGCATGCGCCTGCTCAGCATGGCGGCCACGGCCGGCCTCACCATGTCGTACCAGGGCGTCGAGCTGGTCGCGCAGTGGGGCCTGACCGGCACCGTCACCACGATCTCCGAGGTCTGGCACCGTGGCGACGGGCTGACGATCACCCAGACCTCCGACGCCGCGATGCTTCCGGTCAGCCAGTCCTACGTCTCATACGATGTCGACAACCGCTCGCCGGAGGGCGTCTTCGGGGTCACCAAGACGCTGGTCGCGCTGCTCGGCAGGAAATACGTCGCGGTCTACCGGGGCACCGGCTCGGCACTCGGCAGGCCCGCGCTGATCGTGGAGCTGTACCGGGCCGACGGGAGCATGGCGGCACGATTCTGGCTGGACAGGAAGACCCTGGTGCCGCTGCGCCGCGACGTCTACGACACGTCCGCCAAGCTGATCAGCGAAGACGCGTTCGTGCAGGTGCAGTTCGGTACCCTGACCGCGCCGCCCGGGAGCGCCGGCGCGCCGGCCCGGCCCGCGTGGTCCAGGGTCGCGTCGGCGAGTCTGCTGGCCCAGCTGAACAGGCAGGGCTGGCGCCTGCCCGCCGTCCTTCCCGGCGGCCTGGCGCTGTACGCGGCGGCGCGGAGCAAGACGGGGACGGGCGAGGTGGCCGACCTCGGCTACTCCGACGGGCTTTACGTCGTCTCGCTCTTCGTCCAGCGCGGCACGCTGGCGCCCGCGATGGCCGGCTGGCAGCCAGTCAGCCTGGACGGCCATGTCGTCTACGCCGCGGGGCACTCGATCACCTGGGCCGGGCGCGGCCTCGTTTACACGTTGATCGCGGATGCCCCGCCGCAGACCGTGCGGGAGGTCGTCGCGTCGCTGCCGCAGAACACCGCGCCCGGCTTCCTGGCGCGGATCGGGCGCGGGCTCAGCCGCCTGGCGGCCCTTGTCAATCCGTTCCGCTGACGGTTTAGAGTGGTTACGGGTACCGATCGTCGTCGCGTGTGCGATCAACTGACGGAGAGCTGAGCGTGTTTGACCTGTCCGTGACCAAACTGCTGGTCCTCGCGGTGATCGCGCTCGTGGTGTTCGGGCCGAACGAGCTGCCCAAGATCGCCGCCCAGGCCGGGCGCGCGCTGCGCGACCTGCGCCGGATAGCCGAGAGCGCGAAGGCGGACCTCAGGGAGGGGCTGGGGCCCGAATTCCAGGACTTCGACTTCGAGGACCTGAACCCGCGCAGGTTCGTGCAAAAGCACCTGCTCGACGAGCCGGTGCCGGCAAGGACCCCCGCCCCGGCCAACGGGGTCAACGGCGGCCACGACGCCCTGCGGGGCGGCGAGGACCCGCCGTTCGACGCCGAGGCCACCTGACCCGCCCCTGACCCGCCGCCTCATCCGCCCCTGACCCGCCCCTTGACCCGCCGCGTCAGCGGGGGCTGAGGCCCAGCGGCCGGCCGGCCAGGCTCCGGCCGCGGCTGGCCAGCGATTCGGCGATCTTGACTAGTTGCAGGGCGGCGGGCGACGAGGGATCTGCCAGCACGAGCGGCGTGCCGCTGTCGCCGCCCTCGCGCAGCCTGGTGTCGAGGGCCACCTGACCGAGCAGCGGGACGGCGGCCCCGGTCAGCCTGGTCAGCGTGGCCGCGACCGCCTCGCCGCCGCCGGAGCCGAAGACCTCCACCTGCTCGCCGCAGTGCGGGCAGACCAGGTACGACATGTTCTCGATCACGCCGATGATGCGCTGCCTGGTCTGCGTGACGATCGCCCCGGCCCGTTCGGCGACCTCGGCCGCGGCGAGCTGTGGCGTGGTGACCACGAGCAGCTCGGCATTGGGCAGCAGCTGCGCGAGCGAGATCGCCACGTCCCCGGTGCCAGGCGGCAGGTCGAGCAGCAGGTAGTCCAGGTCGCCCCAGAACACGTCGGCGAGGAACTGCTGCATCGCCCGGTGCAGCATCGGACCCCGCCACACGATCGGCGTGTTCCCCTTGGTGAACATGCCCATCGAGATGACCTTCACGCCGTGCGCGGCCGGCGGCATGATCATGTTCTCCACGGGAGTGGGGCGCCCGGTGACGCCGAGCATGCGCGGCACGGAATGCCCGTAGATGTCGGCGTCGATCACGCCGACCTTGTGGCCGGAGGCCGCCAGCGCGGCCGCCAGGTTGACGGTCACCGAGGATTTGCCGACGCCGCCCTTGCCGCTGGCGACCGCGTACACCTGCGTGAGCGACGACGGCTGGGCGAACGGGACCACCGGCTCGGCCCGCCCGCCGCGGAGCTGGCCCTGCAGCGCCCTGCGCTGTTCGTCGCTCATCACGTCCAGGTCGACGCGCACGCCGGAGACGCCGGGCAGCGCGCCTACCGCGCCGGTGACCCGCGAGGTGATGGTGTCGCGCATCGGGCAGCCCGCCACGGTCAGGTAGACGCCTACCCGGACGACGCCGTCCTCGGCGACCTCGACGGACTTCACCATGCCGAGCTCGGTGATCGGCCGGCCGATCTCAGGGTCCTTGACGCCGGAGAGTGCCGAATTGACCTGCTCGACGGTGGGCAGCGGGGAGTTCATGCCTTCATGGTACGCGGGCCAGCTCCGCACGCCTGCACCGTCCGCCGCTGGGCACCGCCGCTGGGCACTTCTGCCGCGGCAGCGGTTTACCTGCCGCTATCCGCGCCGCGCCCGCCACCTGGAACCGAACCTTGACGCGCTCCGCTCCGCTCCGCGCCACTGGCAGGCTCAGGGATTGGAAGACCACCATCGGCCTCGCCGCGGCCCTGATGCGCTGCACCAGCTCCGGCGCCCGGCGCTGGCGCACCACGCGGAGAGCGGGGCGTCCGCGCCGATGCTCATGGCCAGGTCCGGGCACATGCCGGCGGCGTCGCTGGCCCGGTACGCGCGGCTAGATGTCTACGGGCACGCGGGGGGCAGGGTGCGCAGGCGGCACGAGCTCAGCAGGGTGAGGGAAGTACGCCCGCAGCTGCCCGGCGTCTTCCCGCGCGATGCGGAAGCGGCGGAGGATCTCGGCCAGGGGCCAGGATCGCTGGGGGCTGAGAACCTCGATCCCCGCGATGCAGCCTGCCGCATCCACGTCTACGAGCGTCCCCGGGTCAATTTCAGCGGTACGCGCGACCTCGCGGTCCGTCACGGTGATGTAGAGCGCGTTGGCGGTCAGGTCGTAGCTTTGGCGGATCAAGGTGCGGCTCCTTGCTAGTCCGGCGCTAGTCCGGCCATGCTGCCGTGATTACTGCCCCATTGTCAGCGCTCACGCAGACCCTGAGAATCCTCCCCCGGTCAACGATCGGGTGAATCCACATCGTTCCGGGTTGCCCGGGTGTCCTGCGCGTCTCATGTGCAAGCGCGGCATAGATCTGCTCTTCGCTGATGCCCCGTTGCCGCATCCGTTCCCGCACATGCCCGGTGAGAACCGGCCTGGGCATTGCCGGGAAGCTGCGGCTGGGCCGTCACCGGCGCGACAATGCAGGCCCCACGGCAGCGGTATCAATGCCCCCGTGGGGCCATTTGCATGGCGGCACGATACGGGGGCTCCTGCGCGCGTTTTAGCGGTTCGGCCGGTCGCACGGCAGTCCGTGCGCCATGGGCCGGCTACGGACGGGGTTTGCAGCTTCGCCGTACACGCGCGTGAGCGGATTACCTGATAGACCGCCGCCCGTGCTGGTGCTGGACTCGGCGCCTTCGCTGGCGCACCACCTGGTCCATGCGGCGTACAGCTCCGGCGATCGGACGCGGAAGTTCGGCCCGGTGAGGCATCGCTGGCCGACGGACCGGCCGAGGGCATCGGAGTCGGCGTGGCCGTGGGCGCAGTTCGCCGGCCGAGGACTCGCCGCGTCGGCACATAGTCGTGTTCTGCCGCGAGGACGGAACGCCGGGCCGCCGACAGGCGGTGTGCAAGCAGTTCAGGCGGCGCTGCATGGCCGCCGGGGGCACGCGGCTGATTCCGCGTGCCCCCGGCACCGTGGGGAGCCTGCTGTCAGCCCGCGTTACCTGCCGGGGCCCGCCGCGACGACGGCGCCCGTGGCCGGGTTGAGGATCACCGGGGCCAGGTGCGGGGCGGAACGGAAGTCGAGCAGCCCGCCGGGAGCGTCCAGGCTGCCGGAGACCGCGTCGAACGAGCCCGGGATGCGCTCCCCGCCCAGCCAGTTGTCCTCGATGAACCTCACGATCGACGCGGTGTCGGTCAGGTTGTGGCTGACGTAGTCCTCGCGGGTCCACGGCGAGATCACCAGCATGGGCAGCCGCTGGCTGTAGCCGCACCGGCCGTTGCTGGTGCCGACGGTCACCGCGGCAGCGGCGCACATCGCGGTGTCGATCGCGCTGTCCTTCGAGCCGTTGACGATCGTTGGCGCCTGGTGGTCGTACCAGCCGTCGGAGTCGTCGTACGTGATGACGATCGCGGTCGACGGCCAGTACTTCGACTTCTCGATCTGGTTGACCGTGCTGGCGATGAAGTTCTGCTCGTCGATCGGATCGGAGTAGCCGGGGTGACCGTCCTGGTACTCCGCCGCCTTGAGGTAGCTGACCGCCGGCATGTTGCCGTCCTTCAGCGTCTGGTAGAAGTCCGACAGGTCGTACTGGTGGTTGGCCTGGTCGGTGTAGCCGATCGCGGCCTCGGACGACGGCGGCAGGTGCTTCGGGTTCGCGGTCGAGGCGTAGTACTGGAACGGGTTGTGGTGCGGTGAGTAGTCCGCCACCGTGGCGCCGCCGATGTTGGCGTGGCTCGCGCCGCACACCGCGCCGCCGCTGTTGGTCGAGGTCGGCGCGAAGCCGCCCTGGAACCAGCCCCAGGTGACGTGCCTGGCGTTCAGCAGGTCACCGATGTTCTGCCCGGTCATCACCCCCTCCGGGCTGGTGGAGGTGTGGTTGGAGTCCGAGCACTGGTCGTAGTACGGGTCGAGGTCGCCGATGTCGGTGCCGTAGGAGGTGATCGCGCCGGAGGTCGTCTTCGTCCCGGACGGGGTGACCGCGTAGCCGCCGGCGGTGTTACCGGAAATCACGTTCAGGGCACCCGGTGTCGACGGGCCGAACGTGGTGTCCCAGTTGTTGTCGCTCATCGCGTAGTACTGGGCGTAGTTCCACAGCGCGGTGACGGTGTTGCCGTCGTAGTAGTCCATGACGATGCCGGGCGGGCCGTACTCGCCGGTGCAGTTGTCCTGTTCGGTGTTCTGCACGAACAGGTCCATCTTGCCGTTGTCCTCGGCCTTCTGCTCCGGCGTGTAGGAGTGGTTCTGGTCGCAGGTCAGCGCCTCGGACGGGGTGAGCCGCTGCGGGTTGTACTCGTTCGGGTTGCCGGTGAGCAGCGGGCCGGCCGGGCCGCTCTTCGTGATCTTGGTGTACAGGCCGTTCACCGTCGGCGTGCCCGGCCTGGCGGTGAACTTCGTGCCGTCGGTGTTGGCCGCGTATGGGTAGGTGCCGAAGTAGTGGTCGAACGAGACGTTCTCGTCGAAGATCACGACCAGGTGCTTAATGGGTGTCGCCGTCCTGTTGTGGTAGAGGCCGTCCGGTGCCGGCACCGGGCTGTGGTACCCGGCGAGCCCGGACGCGCTCGACGTGCTGGCGCTCGCCGCCGTGGCGCCGACCGCGGCGCCGGCGCCCAGCGCGACCGCCGCCGCGGTCGCGAGATAGGGCCGGAGCCGTGAGCGCGCGGTCCGGGCAGTTGGGCCTTCGCCCATCGTCACCCTCCTGAATTCTGCTGAAGTAGCGTGCGCGGCGCCCGCAGGGCGCCGCAGGGCTGCGCCAACGCGCATCCCGCAGCACACCGTTTCAGCACAGGTTGACCGCGTATCGCGCAAAACATGACGTGCAGGCGAACGCGCGGTCAATACTCCACAAACCCGCACAGCTCGCCCGCGCTGTCACGCCAGCAGCGCGCGGCCGTAGTAGTCGCTGCCGTCGCGCACGCCGGGCAGCGCCAGGAAGTAGCCGCCGCCGAACGGGCTGATGTAATCCACCAGCGGCTCGTCGATCAGCCGGGTCTGCACTGTTTCGAACTGACGTTTGATATCCTGCTGAAAACAGGTGAAGATGAGTCCCGTGTCGAGGTCGCCCACCGCGTCGAGGCCGCGGTCGTAGTTGTAGGACCGGCGCAGGATGCGGCTGGACGCGGTCTGCGGCGTCCGCGGGTTGGCCAGCCGGATGTGCGCGTCCAGCGGTATCACCTCGCCGGTCGGGTCGGCCGTGTAGTCCGGGGAGGCGAAGATCCCGCTGGCATCCAGCGGGAAGCCGCTGGCACGCCGCCGCCCGAACATGTTCTCCTGCTCGGTGATGTCCACCCGATCCCAGAACTCGATGAACATCCGGATCAGCCGGATGACGAAGTAGCTGCCGCCCGCGGCCCAGGCGGGTTCCCCGGGCGTGCCCGGCTGGATCCAGACCAGGCTGTCCATCTCCGCCTGGCTGGACGTGTCCGGGTTGGCGATGCCGTCCATGAACCCGAACATGTTGCGCGGCACCGTGCCGGCCGGCCGCGGGGGGCTTACGAACCCGTCGATCCGCCAGTTCGCCTGCATGCCGCCGCGGGTGTGCTTGGCGATGTCCCGCAGGGCGTGCAGCACGGTGTCGGTGTTCCCCGCGCTCAGCTGCAGGACGAGGTCGCCGTGGCACTGCGCCGGGTCCAGGTCGTCGTTGGGGAACGACCGCATCGGCACCAGGCGCGCGGGCCGCAGCGCGGCCAGCCCGTAGCGGTCGTCGAACAGCGTCGACCCGACGCCGAACGTGACGGTCAGCCCGTCCGGCACAACCGCCGGACCGAGGGTGCCGGAATCCGGCGGCGGCCCGCCGATGCCGACGGGCGGCGGCGTGCCGCCCGCGGTGAGGAACCTGGCGCGTTCGGTCACCGTGCGGAACAGGTCGGTCAGCTCGGCACGGCTGTCCGCCGTCGCGGTGAACGACACGATCGCGGTCCGCCGCTGCGGCGGCGGCAGGATCCCCGCCTGGTACCTGCCGTGGAACGGCACCGCCGGCAGCCGGCCCGCCGCGATGGCGGCGTCGGCGTCCGCATCCGGCGACGGCGGGGACGCCGCGCGGGCGTGGCCGCCGGCCATGCCCGCGACGCCGCCGGCCACCACGCCGCCCGCGACGCCGCCGGCCACGCCGCGCAGGAACGACCGCCGCCCCGGCCCCGGCCCCGGCCCGGGCGGACGCGCCGGCACGCCGGTCATGTGTTCCTCGGCTCGGTGATGGACGCGATCGGTGCCAGCTCCTCAACCGCCTGGCCGCACGCCGCGTCGATCTGCTCCCTGGCGGCCGGGGCCAGGGCCGAGACGGGAACCCACGATCCGTTCGGACGGCGCTGTTTCTCCAGCAGCGCCTGCAGACGGTTCAGCCAGCCGTAGACCGACGGCAACGCGGGATAACGGGGCAGGAGCAGCGGGCGCAGCACGGCGAGCAGCTCGCGGGTCCCGGTGATGTTGGCGAGCACGGTCGCCAGCGTGCTGCCGCTGCCGTAGTCGTCGTGCCCGGTGAGCTGATATTCCAGGGCGTTCTCCAAGATCTCGTGGGCGCGCAGCCCGATGTCGGCCAGCGGGATCTCCTGCGACGGCCAGCCGGCGAGCAGGCTGCCCACGTCCGTGCGGAGCGCCGCCGCGACCGGGGCCAGCTCCCGCGCGGACTGGCCGTGCCAGAGGCCGTACTCCAGGCGGTAGAAACCCGTCCATTCCGGGTTGTCCACGCCGAGGGCGTCCGCCCGGCCGTCGATCTCGTCGTCCAGCTTCCCGAACGTGCCGTACGCCGCCCCGAGCGTCTGATAGGTCAGGTGGGCGGTCAGCCAGTCGCGGCGCGCGGCCGCGAGGTCACCGCGGCGCACGTCCCCGTCCAGGGCCGCGACCTGGCGGGCGAGCGCGCGCAGCCCCGCCTCCACGTATCCCTGGTACGCCTTGGCCGGCGGGATCAGGTCGTTGTAGGTGACCGGGAGGATGGCCGGGGCGCCATCGGCGTGCCCGGGGACGGTGACGACGGGCCCGGTGAGCGGATCCGCGTCCTGGAACAGGCAGCGGAACGCGTACGTTCCCGATCCGACATCGAGGCTCATCGAGGCCGAGGTCCCCGGCCCGAATGACGAGATCTCGGCGTAGATGCCGCCGGTCGCGGGATTGACCAGGTCCACCTCGCCGCCCACGTCGTTCGTGTTGCGCAGCTCGAACGTATGCCACCCCGGCCCGGCCAGGTGCCACTCCCCGCCGCACGCCCCGGCATCGACCGAGATGACGGCGGGAGGCGCCGCGCCGCCGCACCCGGTGAGCGCCGCCGCCCCTAGCGCCGCGAGGGCGGCAGCGGCGGCGAGCAGACGTGTCGTGCCCATGACACCGTCAGCATAAACGCGGCATTCCGGCGGAATCCGCCCGGCGCGGGCACCGAACCCAACGTTCACCCGCTCATAACCCGTCAGATACCAAACCCTCATATACCGAACGCGCGCGGCTGTCTTTACGGCCGGCCGCCCGCTGCCCGGGCGCGGTATCGTGCACCGGTGGACAGCGACTACCGGCCCCGCCGGACCTGCATGTCGGTGCCGGCGAGCAGCGAGCGGTTCCTGGCCAAGGCGCGCGGCCTGGCTGCCGACGAGGTGATGCTCGACCTGGAGGACTCGGTCGCGCCGGCGGCCAAGGACGGCGCCCGCCGCCTCGCGGTGCAGGCGCTGAACGGCGGGGGCTGGGACGGCAAGCTGGTCGCCGTCAGGATCAACGGCGCGTCCACGCCGTGGGCCTACCAGGACGTCATCGCGGTCGTAACCGGTGCCCCGGGCGCCGTCGGCTCGCTCGTCCTGCCGAAGGTGAGCTCGCCCGCCGCGGTCACCTGGCTGGACGTCATGCTCGGCCAGGCGGAACAGGCGGCCGGCCTGCCAGCGGGAAAGATCCGCATCGAGGCGCAGATCGAGGACGCCGCCGGGCTCGCCGCCGCCGAGGCGATCGCCGCCGCGTCGCCGCGGCTGGCGTCGCTGGTCTTCGGCCCGGCGGACTTCATGGCCAGCGTCGGGATGCGCTCGCTCACCGTGGGCGGCCAGCCCGAGGGCTACGAGTTCGACGCGCACCACTACGCGCTGATGCGGATCCTGGTCGCCGCGAAAGCGAACGGCCTCCAGGCGATCGACGGGCCGTACGCGCGCATCCAGGACACCGAGGGGCTCAGGAAGGCCGCGGCAAGCGCGGCCGCGCTCGGCTATGACGGCAAGTGGGTGCTGCACCCGGCGCAGGTAGCCGTGGTCAACGAGGTGTTCACGCCCTCGGTTGACGACTACTGGCGCGCGCTGCGGGTCCTGGACGCCTACGGGCGCGCGACCTCGGTCGAGCAGCGCGGCGCGGTCATGCTCGGCGAGGAGATGATCGATGAGGCCTCCAGGAAGCTGGCGCAGTCGCTCGTGGCGAAGGGCGAGGCCGCCGGCCTCCCCCGTCCCGGCGCCTGACCTACAGCACGCCCCAGGACCGGAGGGCGTCGAGCAGGCCGGGGGTCAGCGGCAGGCTGGCCAGCTCGGCGGGCCCGGCCCACACCGCGTCGTCGGCGTCGTCCCCGGGCAGCAGCGTCCCGCCGGTCACCGTCGCCGCGAAGTCGCGGATGTCCAGCTCACCGCCGGCGGCGCCGGCCGGGCGCCGGACGCTGCCGATCAGCCGCCCGGGCGCCACGATAAGCCCGGTCTCCTCGCGCACCTCCCGGACCAGGGCCTCGGCGTCCGACTCGCCCGCCTCCACGCGCCCGCCCGGCACCGACCAGAGCCCCTTGCCCGGCTCGTGACCGCGCCTGATGAGCAGCAGCCGCCCGCAGCCGTCCTTGATCACGGCTCCCACGCACGGTACGACGTGTGCTGTCACAACCTCCAGGGTAGGTATGCGGTGGCGTCGTGGTAAGAGCAGTATGCCCGCGTTGCGGCAGCGAGGTGAAAGCGCCGACACCATGGTCGAGTGCGTGGCGCTGTGACCTGCATGGCGAGGTCTACCCGCTGGCCCCGGCCCGCCTGCCGACCAGGGACGGCCTGCACAGCCTGCTGAAGAACGCCAGGGTCCCCGTCTGGGTGCCGTGGCCGCTGCCGCAGGGCTGGCTGGTCAGCGGCTTCACCGGCGCCGGCGACGAGCGCAGCGGCATCCGGGGCTCGGCGGTCGCGCTGTCCGGCCCGCACCCTCTCGGCGGCCCCGCCGACCTGCTGATCGTCGCCGAAGAACCCGGGGTGGGCCTCGGCGCGGGCCTGGCCGGCCTGCCCGGGCCGGACCCGGGCGCCGGCTTCGCGGCGGGCCAGCCGCACGCCACGGCCGAGGTGGCGCACCACGACTCGCCGCTGTGGCTGGTGCAGTCCGACGGCGGCGCCGTGTTCGCCGGCGAGGTGGCGGGCAACTGGCTGTGGGTGCTGCTGTGGCCGGACACGGCGGGCGTGATGCTGGTGGAACCGCTGCCGCTGCGCGACCTCCGCGACCCCGGGCAGGACCTGGACCTGCCGTTCGGCGCGCTGTCCCTGCGCCTGCCCGCCTGAGGCGGGCCGGCCGCGGGCTACGATTGCCGCCGTGCGCATCGACCTGCACGTTCACAGCAGCGCCTCGGACGGCACCGACCCGCCGGCCGTCGTGGTCCGCCGTGCCGCGGCGGCGGGCCTGGACGTGGTGGCGCTCACCGACCACGACACCGCGCGCGGGACCGGCGCGGCCCGCGATGCCCTCCCCCCCGGCCTGACCCTGGTCCCGGGGATGGAGCTGTCCTGCCTGCTCAACGGGAGCAGCCTGCACATGCTCGCCTACCTCTTCGACCCCGGTGACCCCGCGCTGGCCGCCGAGACCGAACGGATCCGCGACGACCGCACCCACCGCGCCAGGGCGATGGTCGCCAGGCTGGCCGAGCTGGGGGCGCCGGTCACCTGGGAGCAGGTCACCCGGATCGCGGGCGGCGCGGTCGTGGGCAGGCCGCACATCGCCCGCGCGATGGCCGAGTCCGGCGTCGTCGGGACGCCGGCGGACGCGTTCACCGCCGAGTGGATCGGCGACGGCGGCCGCGCGTACGCCGGCCGCTACGCTCCCGCGCCGGAACGCGCGATCGCCCTGGTCCGCGCCGCGGGCGGCCTGCCGGTGCTCGCGCACCCCCGCTCACCCGGGTACGAGGTCGGGGAGGAGGATATCGCCGCCCTCGCCGCCGCGGGACTGGCCGGGATCGAGGTGTTCCACCCCGACCACGATCATCCCGAACGCACGCGGCTGGCTGCCCTGGCCAGATCGCTGGGCCTGGTGATGACGGGCGGCAGCGACGATCACGGCTCCTTCAACGCCAGCGGTCTCGGCAGCGAGACGACGCCCCCGGAGGAGTACGAGCGGCTGCTCAGCCAGGTCACCGCCATCCGGCCCGCGGCGGGGGAGCCGCGGTGAAGTTCTTCTGGGAAGCGTTCGTCACGCTGTTCGTGATCAGCGACCCGCCGGGGATCGTGCCGGTGTTCCTCGGCCTGACCAGGGGGCGGTCGGCGCGGACGCGGCGGAGGCTGGCCTGGCAGGCGGCGGTCGTGGCGTTCGGGGTGATCGTCGCGTTCGCGCTGTTCGGACGGTCGATCCTGGCCTACACGCAGGTCGGGCTGCCCGCGCTCGAGGGCGCCGGGGGGCTGCTCCTGCTGCTGGTCTCGCTTCAGCTGCTGACCGGCCAGACCGAAGAGCCCACCTCCGCCCAGCGGGCCAAGGCCAACGTGGCCTTCGTGCCCCTCGGCACGCCGCTGCTGGCCGGCCCGGGCGCGATCGTGGCGACGATGCTGTACGTGCAGCGCGTCAACGGCGTGCTCGACGCGCTGGCGCTGGCGCTCGCGCTGGTCGCCGTGGCGGTGGCCGCCTGGCTGGCGATGCGCTTCGCCGAGGTGATCCACCGGGTCCTCACCGACAATGGCGTGGAGCTGCTGACCAGGATCGCCGGGCTGCTGCTCGCCGCGATCGCGGTCCAGCTCGTCGCCCAGTCCGCGATCGCCTTCGCCGCCCAGGCCAGATAGCCTCCCGCGCACGCGCGCGGGCGGCTAAAGTGCGGATCTGAGCCGGCCCGGCGGGAGTCAGCCGGGGTACGCTCGGGCATAAAAAGGAGTGTCCGCGGTGGAGCAGCTCGGTTTCGAGGGGATGCCGAGGCGTCTTTACTCATGCACGCCGACCAGGCTGGCCACCTGGCTCGACTGCCCGCGACGCTACCGGATGAGCTACCTCGACCGGCCGGTGCCGCCGAAGGGGCCGCCCTGGGCGCACAACAGCCTCGGCGCCAGCGTGCATAACGCGCTGGCCGGCTGGTGGCGGCTGCCGCTGGCCCGGCGGACCGCGGCGGCGGCCGGCGCGCTGCTCGAGCAGGGCTGGATCACCGAGGGGTACGCGGACGACGCGCAGTCGGCGCGGTACCGGGACTGGGCGCGCCAGATGGTGCAGGCATACGTCCGCAGGCTGGATCCGGCCGACGAGCCGGTCGGGGTGGAGCGCACCGTGGCGGCACGGACCGACGCGATCGCGGTCTCCGGGCGGATCGACCGGCTGGACGCGCGGCCACGGCCTGACGGCGAAGGCACCGAGCTGGTCGTGGTCGACTACAAGACCGGCCGCCACGTGCTGACCGTGGACGACGCGCGCAGTTCGCTCGCGCTCGCGCTGTACGCGCTCGCCGCCGGGCGGACAGCGCGCCGCGAATGCCGCCGGGTGGAACTGCACCACCTGCCGACCGGCCAGGTGCTCGGCTGGGAGCACACGCGGGAGTCGCTGCTCCGGCACGTGCGGCGGGCCGAGCAGATCGCCGCCGAGTGCGCCGAGGCCGACGAGCGCATGCGCGCGCACCTGCCGCCCGGGAAATACGACGAGGTGTTCCCGCCGCGGCCAGGTCCGGCCTGCGGCTGGTGCGACTACCTGCGGCACTGCCCGGAGGGCCAGGCCGCGGCCGTCCCGCGGCGGCCGTGGGACGGCCTGGCGGAGCTGACCGGCGCGTAACGCCGCCGCGCCCCGCGCCTCCGCGGCGTTCCAGAACTCGGTCAGGGCATGCGCCGTGGTTGCCGGGGCCTCGACGTTGGGGTTGTGCGCCGCGCCGGGGATGCAGGTGCGCCGCGCGCCCAGCCGCGCGGCCATGTCCTCTTGCACGGCGGCCGGCCAGGCATCGTCATCCTCGCCGTAGAGCACGAATGCCGGGATGCCGCGCGCGGCGAGCTCTTCGGTCCTGTCCGCGGCACTCAGCAGGTGCCCGGCCATGGCGGCGAGCCCGGCCGGATTGCTGGAGAGCATCCGCTCCCGCAAGAACGCGACGATCGGCGCGGGCACCCCGCCCGCGAGCGCCCGCGGTTCCAGGACGCCGTGCCAGATCTCGGCGACCTTCCCCGTGCGGTCGTGCGGGGCGGCGGCCGCGAGGAACTTCAGCATCAAGCGGAGTTCCCCGGCGCGCGGTCCGGGCAGCGCCGCCGGGCCGGAACTCATCAGCGTGAGCGAGCCGGGCCTGTACCCGCCGATGACGGCCTCGCGGGCCACCAGGCCGCCGAAGGAGTGCCCGAGCAGGTGCGTGGTCCCGGTGACCTCGGCCAGCGCGGCGATGTCGGCCCCGAGCTGCCGTGGATGGTAGGCATCCGGGTCGTCCGGGCCCGGCGTCTGGTACTGGCCGCGCATGTCGACCGCGAATACCTGGCGTCCGGCGGCGGCGAGCTGGCCGAGCACCGAGATGAAGTCCTCCTTGCTGCCCGTGTAGCCGGGCACCAGCAGGGCGGTGCCCAGCTCTCCCACGCCGGCCGCTGGCAGCGCCACGAGCGCGGCGAACGCGCCGCGGGCGGTTTCCACGGTGGTCCGCCGCGTTCCTTCCGGCAGCTCCAGCGAGGTCGGCGTGGACACGGTCAGGACGCCTGCTGGCTGCCTTCGGCGCTTACCTCGACGATCACCTCGCGGCCGCCGCGGGTGCGGCGCCTGCGGCGGCGGGCCCGCGGCGCCATGGCCTCGTCGTGCCCGGCGTCCGGTGCCTCGCGGGCGGGCACGCCCTCGCGCGGGCCCTTGCCCCGGATCCTGGCGCGGGACCGGCCGCGGCGGGCCCCCCTGCCCCGTGTCTCGCCGAGGTCCTCTTCCGCCTCGGCGGCGAGCCCGGCCCGCGCGCGCATCGCGCGCGGCAGCGTGCCGGTGGCGTCCGGCGGGATGGACAGCTCCGCGTACAGGTGCTCGGAGGTTGAGTACGTCTCCGCCGGCTCTGGCTGGCCGAGCCCGAGCGCGTCGCTGATGAGCTTCCAGCGCTGCGTCTCGGCCCAGTCCACGAACGTCACCGCGACGCCCGTCCGCCCGGCCCGGCCGGTGCGGCCGATCCGGTGCACGTACGTCTTCTCGTCGTCCGGGCATTCGTAGTTGATCACGTGCGTCACGTCGTCCACGTCGATGCCGCGGGCCGCGACGTCGGTGGCGACGAGCACGTCCACCTTGCCGGCGCGGAACGCGCGCAGCGCGCGCTCGCGCTGCGCCTGGCCCAGGTCGCCGTGCACGGTCGCGGCCGCGAAGCCGCGCCCTTCCAGGGCGGCCGCCACCTGGTCAGCGGCCCGCTTGGTCTGGCAGAACACCATGGACAGGCCGCGGTCCTTGGCCTGGAGCACCCGCGCCAGCACCTCGATCTTGTCAAGCGGGTGCGTCCGGTAGACGTGCTGCCTGGTGAGCGGCGGCGGCGCGGACTCGTCCGGTTCCTCCGCGCGGATATTCGTCGGCCGCCGCATGTGCCGGCGGGCCAGGGTCACGACATCGCCCGGCATGGTCGCCGAGAACAGCATGGTCTGCCGGTCGCCGGGGGTGAGCTTGAGCAGGCGCTCCACGTCCGGCAGGAAGCCGAGGTCCAGCATCTTGTCGGCCTCGTCGAGGACGAGGCCGCGAATCCGGCTGAGGTCGAGGTTGCCGCGGTCGGCGAGGTCGAGCAGCCGCCCGGGGGTGCCGACGACGATGTCCGTGCCCGCCCTGAGGCCGTCGATCTGCGGCTCGTAGGCGCGGCCGCCGTACACGGTGAGCACCCGGGCGCCGAGGTGCAGGCCTGCCTGCCTGATGTCGTCGGCGACCTGGACGGCGAGCTCCCTGGTAGGCACGACGACCAGCGCCGAGGGCGCCCTGGCGGCGCGGTCGGCGGCGAACGCGGTGGCCAGCCGGTGCAGCAGCGGGATGCCGAAGGCCAGGGTCTTGCCGGTGCCGGTACGGGCCTGGCCGATGATGTCCTGGCCGTCGATGGCCAGCGGCAGCGTAAGCGCCTGGATGGGAAAGGTGGTGTGAATGCCCGCGGCGTCAAGCGCGGTGCAGATTGCCTCATCGACGCCGAGGTCGCGGAATGGCACTTCATGCGGCCGCCCGCCCCGCGGCGGGCCGGATGGTACCGCGTCGCCGGCCTCGGCTTGCGTTAGTTGAGTTGTCAGGGGTTCCTCCGTGCGCTGAGGCCCGGAGCCCGCGCCTCCCTCGGGCGCGGCGGCGTCCAGGCGGCAGCGTAAGCATCAACGCGAACTGCGATTACGACATTCCATTGCCCAGTCGTCACCCAAGGTACCAGACAGGTGCTCAGACGATGTTGCCGAAGCCGACGCGCCGGGACTGCTCGCCGCCGAATTCGACGAAGGCGACCTTGTCCGCCGGGACCAGGACCCGCCCGCCCTTCTGCGTGGTCAGCGCGAAGACGCCGCGGCCCCCGGCCGAGCCGAGAGCGTCCGCCAGGTCACGCTCGATCTCCTCCGCCGTCGCGTCGGTGTCCACGACGAGCTCGCGGGGGATGGACTGGATCCCGATCTTGACTTCCACGGCGCTCCTCACAGTCGGTTTCGGCGGTTAGTCGGCGGTGCGGGGCCAGCCGCTTATCCCGCGCCAGGCGAGGCGGGCCACCAGCTGCTCGGCCGCCTCCCTGGGGATCGTGCCGAGCGTGCTGAGCCAGTACCTGGCGCTGACCTGCGCCATGCCGACGAGGCTGATGCCCAGCAGGTGCGCCTCGTCGTCCGCCAGGCCGGCGTCCTCCTTGATCACCTGGCTGATCATGTCGGCGCACTTGCGGTCCGCCTTGTCCAGGCGCTCGCGGACCGCGGGCTCGTTCGCGAAGTCCGACTCGAAGACCAGCCGGAACATCCCGCGGTGCTCCGCGACGTACCCGAAGTACGCGCCGAAGGTCGCGTTGACCCGCTGCCTGTTGTCGTTCGTGGAGCGCAGCGCCGTCCTGACGGCCTCGATCAGCCGTTCCACGCTCTCGTCGAGCAGCGCGAGATAAAGCTCCTGCTTACCGGGGAAGTGCTGGTAGAGGACTGGCTTGCTGACCCCGGCGCGCTCCGCGATCTCGTCCATCGCCGCCGCGTGGTAGCCGCGCGCGACGAAGACCTGCATGGCTGCATCCAGCAGCTGGCGGCGGCGCGCCAGCCTCGGCAGGCGCGTCCCGCGTGGCCGGGCGGCTGATGTGGCGGTCAACGTTTTCTCCGGATTCTGACGGGCGTTAGATCCACCCTAGCGGTAGTCCTCGTCGTCGTAACCGACGTCGCGCACCTGCTCCGCGGCGTCCGCCTCGTTCACCTCGAACGGCAGTTCGGTCAGCTCGCCGTCTTCCTCCTCGGAAACCTCGCGGGCCTGCTCGGCGGCGTCTTCGCCCGGCGTCTCCATGCCGATCTCGCTCAACGCGTGCCCCTCCTGTGCTCTGGTCGTCCCGTCTGTCCCCCGAAGGGCGTCCCGTCAGCGCGCCAGCGCGCGCAGCGGCGCCTCCAGCACCTCACCGTGGGTCGGGAAGGCATGGATGACGTCCGCCAGCGTCTTGACGGGGATTTCCGCCCTGATCGCGAGGGTGATCTCTGCCATCCAGTCTGCCGCGTCCGGCCCGACCGCGGCGGCTCCCACAAGCATGCCCGAATCTGGTTCCGCGTACAGCTCGACGTACCCAGCGTCGTCGCCGTCAAGCCTCGCCCGGGCGGTGTCCGCCAGCGCGGAGCGGGCGGTCGCGAGCCTCACCCCGGCCGCGGCGGCCGCCTCCGGGGTGAGCCCGACGGCGAACACCGAGGGGTGGGTGTACACCGTCCGGGGCAGCGCCCGGTAGTCCGCCGAGCGGGCCGAGCCGAGGATGTTCGCGGCCACGATGTCCGCCTGGTACCTGGCCACGTGCGTGTGCCCGGTGCCGGTGACGTCGCCGGCCGCCCACACCCCGTCGGCGACGCGGCAGGAGTCGTCCAACGGCAGCGGCTTGCCGGGCGTGACGTCGATGCCGAGCACGTCCAGCCCGAGGCCGGTCAGCCGCGGGCGCCGGCCGCTGGCCAGCAGCAGCCGGTCGGCCTCAAGGCGGGTGCCGTCGGCGAGCAGGAGAACGAGGCCGTCGTCCTTCCGCAACGCCCTGACGGCGGCCGAGCCGAGCCGCACGTCGACGCCGGCCCGGCGCAGCGCGTCGGCGAGGATCTCGCCGGTGAAGGCCGGCTCGGCAGGCAGCAGCCTGCCCTCGGCCTCCACCAGCGTCACCGCGGAGCCGAACGTCGCGTAGACCTGCGCCAGCTCACATCCCGCCGGCCCGCCGCCGAGGATGACCAGGCGGCGGGGCAGGTCGGGACAGGCCAGCGCCTCGGCGGTGGTCCACGCCTGGATGCCGGCCAGGCCCTCGATCGGCGGCGCCACGGGCTCGCTGCCCGTGGCGACCACCAGGTCCGCGTAGGTCAGCGTGACGTCCTCGCCGCCGCCGGACGGCCTCACCGTCACGGTGCCGGGCGCGGTGACCCGCCCGGCGCCGCGCACCAGGCTGACCCCGGCCGCGGCGAGCGCGGCCGCCGCGGCGGCGTCGGCGAGCCCGGCGGTCAGCGCGTCCCGGCGGGCGACGGCGCTGCCCCAGGTCTCCTTGCCGCGCGCGGAACGGAGCAGCGAATTGGACGGGATGCAGGCGAGGTACGGGGATTCCCCGCCGACCAGGCCGGCCTCGACGAGCGCCACCGACTTGCCGCCCCGCGCGACCTCGGCGGCCACCCGTTCACCCGCGACTCCCCCGCCCAGCACCACTACGTCCACCATGCTCCACCTTTCCCCTCCACGGTCATCATCTCAGCTCGCGGCGGGGACGTCTGGCGGACCTGACGCGAAAAGCCGCCTTGGGAAGGGTGCCGGGCAGCGGATGTAGACAACCTTCGATGTATCATCGTGAACGCCGGGTGGGTAGTGGTAGGGCATGCGCAGCATCTGGTCCGGGACGATCGCGTTCGGCATGGTCGTGATCCCGGTCAAGCTCTACGCGGCGACCGAGCAGCGTGACGTCGCGTTCAGGCAGGTGCACCGCGCGGACGGCGGCCGGATACAGTACCGCCGGGTGTGCACGGTAGACGGCCGGGAAGTGCCGTATTCCGACGTCGCCAAGGGCTATGAGCTCGCTACCGGCGATGTCGTGGTGCTCACCGACGAGGACCTGCGGGACCTGCCGCTCGCCACCGCGCACCGGATCGACGTGCTGCACTTCGCCCCGGCCGGCCAGCTGGATCCGATCCTGGCGAACAAGAGCTACTACCTGGAGCCCGAGCCCGCCGGCGTGCGCGCCTACGTGCTGTTCCGCGACGCCCTGGACCGCTCGGGGCGGGTGGCGGTGGCGAAGGCCGCCGTCAGGCAGCGCGAGGCGCTGGCCGCGCTCCGGGTGCGGGATGATGTGCTTGTGCTCCAGACGCTGCTGTGGCCGGACGAGGTGCGGGCCCCCGATTTCGGGTTCCTCGGGGAGACCGTGGACGTCAGGGCGCAGGAACTCACGGCGGCCGCGTCGCTGATCGACACGATGACCGGGGACTTCGACCCGTCGGCCCACAAGGACTCCTACCGGGAGGCGGTCGAGGCGCTGGTCCAGGCCAAGATCGAGGGCAACGAGGTTGTCCGCCCGCCCGCCCCCGCCCCCGCCGGGGAGCCCCCGCCCGCCCCCGCCGACCTCACCGAGATGCTCCGCGCGAGCGTCGAGGCGGCGAGAGCGGGCCAGGCGGGAGACGCCGGGCCGGCCGCGGGCGCCAGGCGGGCGCCCGGCCGCCGGGAGGCGGGCGCATGACCGGGCCGATCCCGCACTGGCCCGGCCGGATGGTCGCGCTCGGCGGAGCGCGCGGTGAGCAGGTGTACCTCGCGGAGACCGCCGGGCCCGGCAGCGGCGGCGGCAAAGAGGTCGTGCTCTGCGTGCACGGCATGTCCGGTGCCGCGACCAACTGGACCGACTTCATGGCCGAGCTGGCCCCCGCGTACGACTGCAAGGCCCTGGACCTGCCCGGCTCGGGTTTCTCCCCGCCGCCGCGGTCGAAAGCCGGCTACTCGGTCAAGTCCCTCGCCGGCACGGTGATCCGGCTGATCGAGACGCTGAACCTCGGCCCGGTCCACCTGGCGGGAAACTCGATGGGCGGCGCGGTGGCCATCAGGGCGGCGGACGCCCGCCCGGACCTGGTGCGCACGCTGACGCTGATCTCGCCGGTGCTGCCGGACCTTCGGGTGCGCCGGGAACTGCTCCAGTTCCCGCTGGTCGCGCTGCCCGTGCTCGGGGAGTGGATAATGCGGCGCGCCTCACTGCTGCCGCCGGAAAACCGGGTGGCGAACGTGGTCGCGACCTGCTATTACGACCCGGGCGCCGTGCACCCGGAGCGCTTTGCCCTCGAGGTGGCGGAGCTGCGCCGCCGCGACGGGCTAGGCTACGCCGCCACCGCGCTGAGCATGGCCGCGCGCACGCTCGTCGCGGAGACGCTGCGGCCGCGCAGGCACTCGCTGTGGCAGGCGGCCGCGCGGATCACGGTCCCCGCGCTGGTCATCTTCGGCAGCCACGACAGGCTGGTGAGCCCGCGGCTGGCGGCGCCCGCGGCCCGCGCGTTCCGCGACGGGTACGTCGTCGTCCTGCCAAAGACCGGGCACGTGGCCCAGATGGAGCGCCCGGCGCTCGTCGCGGCGCGGTTCCGTGAGATGGCTGACCGGACGCGGAAAACAGGGAATGCCGGGCGCCGGGACCCGGTTGACGCCTAACGAGTTCCCCAACCTGACGGGAGATTGCACAGTGTCGCTGCCACCACTGGTCGAGCCGGCTGCCGACCTGTCGGTCGACGAGGTGAAGCGCTACTCGCGTCACCTGATCATCCCCGACGTCGGCATGGCCGGGCAGAAGCGCCTGAAGAACGCGAAGGTACTGGTCGTGGGCGCGGGCGGCCTCGGCTCGCCGGCGCTGCTCTATCTCGCCGCGGCCGGCGTCGGGACGCTCGGCATCGTGGACTTCGACACGGTGGACGAGTCCAACCTCCAGCGGCAGATCATCCACGGCGTTTCCGACGTGGGCAGGTCGAAGGCGGCCTCCGCGCAGGCGAGCATCGCGGAGGTCAACCCCTACGTCAAGGTCATCCTGCACGAGGTGCGCCTCGACTCCTCCAACGTCATGGAGATCTTCGCGCCGTATGACCTGATCATCGACGGGACGGACAATTTCGCCACCCGGTACCTGGTGAACGACGCCTGCGTGCTGCTGCACAAGCCGTACGTCTGGGGCTCGATCTACCGGTTCGACGGGCAGGCGAGCGTCTTCTGGGCGGACTACGGGCCGTGCTACCGGTGCCTGTACCCCGAGCCCCCGCCCCCCGGCATGGTCCCGTCCTGCGCCGAGGGCGGCGTGCTCGGCGTGCTCTGCGCGTCGATCGGCTCGATCCAGGTCAACGAGGCGATCAAGCTGATCGCCGGGATCGGCGAGCCGCTGGCCGGGCGGCTGATGATCTACGACGCGCTGGAGATGTCCTACCGGACGGTCCGCGTGCAGAAGGACCCCGAGTGCGCGGTCTGCGGCAAGAACCCGACGGTCACCGAGCTGATCGACTACGACGCGTTCTGCGGCGCCGTCTCCGAGGAGGCGGCGGCGGCCGCCGCCGGCTCGACGATCACGGCGACGGAGCTGAAGGACATGCTCGACCGGGGCGAGAACATCTTCCTGGTCGACGTCCGCGAGCCGAACGAGTACGAGATCGTCTCGATCCCGGGCGCGACGCTGATCCCCAAGGGCGAGTTCCTGTCCGGCGCGGCGCTGGAGAAGCTGCCGCAGGACAAGCGCGTCGTGCTGCACTGCAAGAGCGGCGCGCGCAGCGCCGAGTGCCTGGCGATCGTGAAGAACGCGGGCTTCTCGGACGCCGTGCACGTCGGCGGCGGCGTGCTGGCCTGGGTCAGCCAGGTGGACCCCAGCCTCCCGTCGTACTAGCCCCGGACGACAGCGCCGGTCAACGGTCTGGGGAGGCCGCCGTGAAGGGGGACTGGGTAGAGGTCGTGGTCGACACCGGCGACGGGACCCGCGCCTACGAGGTGGCCGCGACCCGGGCCGGACGGCGGGTGGAGGTCAGCACCGGCCGCGGCATCGTCGAGGTGAGCGAGGTCACCCGCAACGGGACGGCGGTGCGGACCGCGCGGTTCATGGCCAGCCGCGTCGTCGCCCTGGTCGAGCATCCGGCGGACGGCGGCGCCGGCGGGTAAAGTGCCCGCGTGGACCTTCTTGAGCCGGTAGTGCAGCCGTACGCGTGGGGGTCGCGGACCGCGATCGCCGAACTGCAGGGCCGCCCGGCCCCGGCTCCGCGGCCGGAGGCCGAGCTGTGGATGGGCGCGCACCCGTCGGCGCCGTCCGGGCTCGAACGGGCGGGCCGCCACGTCACGCTGGACGCCGTGATCGCGGCGGACCCGGCGGGCGAGCTGGGCGCTGACTGCGCGGCGCGGTTCGGCGGCCGGCTGCCCTTCCTGCTCAAGGTGCTCGCCGCCGAGAGGGCGCTGTCCATCCAGGTGCACCCGTCGCGGGAACAGGCGCGGGCCGGCTTCCGCGCGGAGGCCGAACGGGGCCTGCCGCCCGGCGACAGGGCCCGCAACTACGTCGACGACTGGCCGAAGCCGGAGATACTCTGCGCGCTCACCACGTTCGAGGTGCTGGCGGGGATGCGCGCTCCGGAAGACGCGGCCGCACTGCTGATGAAGGAGCTCGCGGTCGGGGAACTGGACCCGGTCGCCGCGATCCTCGCCGGGGCCGCCGGGCCGCGGGCGCTGACCGAGGCGCTCGCCCGCATCCTCAGCTGGCCCGCGGACAGGCGCGGCGCGCTGGTCGACAGCGTCGTGGCGGCCTGCGCCCGCGTGGCGGCGCGCGGCGGCCCCTACGCCGCGGCGTGCGCCGCCGCCGTGCGGATCGCCGGCGACCATCCCGGTGACCTCGGCGTCGTCGCGTCGCTGCTGCTGCGGCACGCGGTGCTGCGGCCGGGACAGGCCGTCTTCCTGCCGGCCGGCGGCCTGCACTCCTACCTGCGCGGCACCGGGGTGGAGCTGCTGGCGAACTCGGACAACGTGGTCCGGGCCGGGCTCACCGGCAAGCACATCGACGTCCCCGAACTGCTGAAGCTCACCGACCCGGCGGTCGCCGTGCCGGTCATCGAGCCGCGCCCGCTCGGCGGCGGCGTGTCGGTCTACGACTGCCCCGCACCGGAGTTCCGCCTGTACCGGGCCGAGGTCCCGGCCGGCGAGACGGCCCTGCCGGGCGGCGGGGCGCGGCTCGTGCTGTGCGTCGGCGGCAGGGTGAGGCTGCGCGCCGCCGCCGGCGGCACGCTCGAAGCCGCCCGGGGCAGGTCATGCTTCGTGTCCGCGTCGGACGGCGCGGTGACCGCGTCGGGCCCGGCGGTGATCTTCCTCGCCACGTGCGGCCTGAACGCGCAGGCCGGCTGATCCGGCGTCAGGCTGATCCGGCGTCAGACGGTGAGCGACTCCCCGGGGGGGATCATGGCGAACGGGATCCCGGTGAGTCCCTTCTCGCCGAGAATCGTGGCGCCGAAGTTCTGCCCGATCTCGCTGAGCAGCATCTCGTGGATCTGCACGATCTGCTGCGGGCGGACCGCGCGGACGTAGTCCACGGCCTCGCCGAGCTTCGTCCACGGGCCGCTGGTCGGCAGCAGCAGGGTGGTCACGGTGGCGTCGGGCACGAAGTAGGCGTCGCCCGGGTGGTATACCGCGCCGTCGACCAGGTAGCCGACGTTGGGGACCGCCGGGATGTCGGGGTGGATGACCGCGTGCGTGGTGCCGTGCACCGAGACGGAGAACCCGGCGATCTTCAGCTCGTCGCCGGCCGAGACCGCGGTGAACTGGTCCGGATGCGCGCCGAACGTGGCGGCGAGCGAGCCTGGCGCGTATACCCGCAGGTCCGGCCGGGCCGCCAGGGCCTCGTTGATCGCCGCCTCGTTGACATGGTCGAAGTGCTCGTGGGTGAGGAGGACGGCCTCGGCCCCGGCGATGATCTCCGCGGCGTCCCGCGAGAACGAGCCAGGGTCGATGACGAGCGAGGCGCCTTCCTTCTCGAACCCGACACAGGCGTGATCGTGCTTGGTCAGCTTCACCGCGACGGCTCCTTCTTCCGGTTTCTTACGGTCCAGTGGCACGTACACGCCCGACGGTACTCCTGCCCGGCTGGCCGCGCAGCGGCAGGCGCGCCGGCCGGAGACACCACGGTACGTTCAGAATATGTATCTGTGACTGCTGACGGAGGAAGGGCAACCTCGTTCGGAGCGGTGGCGGAAAGTTACGACCGGGTGCGGCCGGGACCGCCGCCGGAGGCGCTCGACTGGCTGGTGCCGGCGCGGTGCGGGCTTGCCGTGGACCTGGCCGCGGGAACCGGGCTGTTCACCCGCGCGCTGCTCGGCCGGGCGGCGGAGGTGGTCGCGATCGAGCCGGACGCGCGGATGCGGGCCGTGCTGGCGCGGCGGTCGCCGGAGGTCCGGGTCCTCGAGGGCTGGGGCGAGGCGATGCCGCTGCCGGACGGGTGCGCGGACGCGGTGTTCGTGTCGGCGGCCTGGCACTGGCTCGACCCGGTGCGCGCGGTCCCGGAGATCGCGCGGGTGCTGCGCCCCGGCGGGCGGCTGGGCGTGATCTGGACCAGCCGGGACCGCCACCAGGACTGGGTCGCCGAACTGGACCTGCTCCGGCTGCCCGGGATCAGCGGGCCGGGCATCGATGCCGACGTGCCGCGCACGGTGGACGAGGTGCGGGCCAGGCTGGACCGCGAGCATTCGGTGACCCTGCCGGAGGGGGCGGGATTCGGCGCCGCGGCGACCGCGTCGTTCGGCTTCACCCGCACGACCACGGTCAGCGAAGTCGTCGAGTGGCTCGCGACCAACAGCGCGTTCATCACCGCCCCCGCCGCGGACCGGGCGGCGGGACTCGACCGGTGCCGCGCGGCGCTGCTCAAGGTCACCGGGGGCGCCGAGGTCGTCGAGATGCCGATGCGGTCGTGGTGCTGGCGGGCGGACCGGCTGCCCGGCTGATGCCGGCCGGCCCGCTGGTGGCCGGCCCGCTGGTGGCCGGCCCGCTGGTGGCCGAAAGGTCCGCGTAACAACCAAACGGTTCGCTGCCGGGCCCTGCCCCTGCCGCAAGCCCTAACATTTGCATGTGGCAATGGACTACGGGGGCGCGTACGGCGGTCAGCCGTGGCATGGCGCCCAGCCGTCCTACCGCGCCCAGCCGTCCCACGAGGGCCCGCGGCGGCCCGCGGGCCGGCCGGGCCCGCGCGGCCGGGCCGGCCGTCCGGCCGCGGTCCTCGCCCTCGTCTTCGGCATCGCCGGGCTGGCCGTATCGCTCGCCGGGGTGGTGGCGCAAGTGCTGCCCCGGCAGTTCACGGCCGGGCAGCAGCGGCAGATCGCGGACTGGGAGGCCGCCAAGCGCTGGCGGCTGCTCGCGGCCGGGACCATCTTTCCCGCGTCGGTCGGATACTCCCCGCCCATCGCGCTTGACGACACCGCGCTGACGCTGACCGCCAGGCGGATCGGCATCGCGCGGCAGGCATCCTGCGCGGCGGCGGCCGATGCCGCCGTGGCCGCTGCACTGGACCGTAACGGCTGCGAGGCGATGCTGCGGGCCACGTATGTCGACGGGATGGGCAGCTACGTGGTCACCGTGGGCGTCGCGGTGCTGCCCGGGTCGGCTCAGGCGGACGCCGCGAGCCGGGAACTGGCAAGCCGCGGGGGCGGCGGGGGAGCCGGCCCCGGCGTCCGCGCGGTGCGGTTCAAGGGCACTCCGGCCGCGTGGTTCACCGACGGCCGGCGGCAGATCTCGGCCAGCCTCCCCTGGCGCGCGGGCCCGTACGTCTTCTTCTACACGGTCGGGTATGCCGATGACCGGCCACGGGAGCTTGTCACCGCGGACGGCTACACGGACGCGGAGATGACCAGCCTCGGGCAGGGCGTCGCACGCGCCGCCAGTTCCGTGCTGGCCGCCCCGGTGCCGCCGCCGCACTGCCCGGGAACTCCCGGATGCTAGGCGGGCGCGGCTGCCGGCTGGCGCTCGCGGCGCTCGCCGCGGGTGCCGTCGCGACCGGGACCTCCACCGCGGCCGTCGCGTCTCCCGCTTCCCCCGCGGACAGCGTCAGGGACAGTCAGGCGTGGGTGCTCAGCATGCTCGACGTATGGGCGGCATGGTCGGTCACGGAGGGCGCCGGCGTCACGGTGGCGGTGCTCGACAGCGGGGTGGACCCGGACGTCACCGACCTGACCGGGTCCGTGACCACCGGGCCCGACCTCACCGGGCTGCGCACTCCGCCGGGCAACCCGCACTGGGGCGAGCACGGGACCTGGATGGCGTCGATCATCGCCGGCCACGGTCACGACGGCGGCCTCGACGGGATCATCGGTGTCGCGCCGCAGGCGAAGATCCTGTCCATCCGCGTGATACCGGACAAGGACGACCCGGGCTACCGCACATACGACACCGAGCCGGAGGCGGCCATCCAGCAGTCGCTCGCCACCGGCATCAGGGATGCCGTCCGGGACGGCGCCAAGGTGATCAGCATGTCGATCGGCTACTCCGCGCCCAGCGGCGCGGTGCGCGCCGCGTTGCAGTACGCCTACTCCCACGGTGCCGTGCTGGTGGCGTCCTCGGGCAACTCGGGCCAGGACGACCAGCGCCGCGACCACGGCTTCGCGCCCGTGTCGTTCCCCGCGGAGTACCCGGGCGTGCTCAGCGTGGGAGCGGTCGACAGGAGCGGCGCGGCGGCCGGTTTCTCGAGCAACAACCTGTCGGTCCAGGTTGCCGCGCCTGGCGTGGGCGTTCCGGCCCAGGGAAGAGACGGCCTGTACTGGACCGTCGACGGGACCAGCCCGGCGTGCGCGCTGGTGGCCGGCGTCGCGGCGCTGATCGAGTCCAGGTACCCGCGGATCCCGCCGGCCGCGGTGCTGCAGGCGCTGACCAGCACGGCGCGGAACAGCCCGCCGGGCGGCTACAACGTGCGGACCGGGTTCGGCATCGTGGACGCGGCGGCCGCGCTGCGGGCGGCCGGCCGGCTGCTGGCCGCGCGCCCGGCGCCCTCCCAGGTCGCTTCGTCGGCGCACTTCGGCGGCGGCGCCGCGGCGGTCCCGGCGCCGCCGGTCCCGACGCGCGGTGCCGGCCGGCTCGTCCTGTTCGCGGTGCTCGCGGTCGTGTCGCTCGGGCTGGCGCTCGCGGGCGGCGCGGGGCTGGCGGCCGCGCGCCGGGGGCGGTCCGCGCCGGGCTACCCGGCCGGCCCCGGATACGGCCCCGGATACGGCCCCGGATACGGCCCCGGGTTCGGCGGACCCGTCGGCGGCAGCGGCTACGGCGTGCCGGATGACCGCGCTTGACGAATACCCGGCCCGGGTCCTGGACGTGGTGGATGCCATTCCGGCGGGGCGGGTGATGTCCTACGGCGACATCGCCGAATACCTGGGCGCCGGCGGCCCCCGGCAAGTCGGCCGGGTGCTGGCCAGCTATGGCGGCGGCGTCGCCTGGTGGCGGGTGATCCGCGCCGACGGCTCCCCGCCGCCGGGCCACGAGGCCGCGGCACTGGCACACTACCTGGCCGAGGGCACCCCGCTGCGTTCGGCCAGGCCGCCGGTCCGCGTGGACATGCGCCGCGCCCGCTGGGACGGCAGGTAGCAGCCCCGGGCCACCATCATCCCGCCGCGCTCATCCCGCCGTGCCGGATCCCGCCGCGCCGGATCCCGCCGTGCCGGATCCCGCCGCGCTCATCCCGCCGCGCTCGGGCGAGCGCCTGAACCTGCACCCGGCCATCCGGACCTGCTTCGCCAACGCTGAGAACCAGGCCCGCCCGCCGCCAACGCCAGCAGGCCCATAACGAACCCGAACGCCCCTCGAATGTCAGAGGGCCGTGCTGGAATGCTGGGTGATGAACGGATACCGGCTCGTCCGCAGCGCGCCAGCCGCCGGGCGGCCGCCGCACGGGGACGCCGCGCCGCCGCTGCGGCTCGACGAGGCGCAGCGGCGGGTCGTGGATCACAAGGGCGGCCCGCTCCTCGTGCTGGCCGGCCCGGGCACCGGCAAGACGACCACGATCGTGGCGGCGGTCGCGGACCGGATCGAGCGGCGCGGCGTCGACCCGGACCGCATCCTGGTTCTCACGTTCAGCAGGAAGGCGGCGGGCGAACTGCGCGAGCGCATCACGTCGCGCCTTGGCCGCACCACCAGGGGACCGCTCGCGCTCACCTTCCACAGCTACGCCTACGCCCTGGTCAGAAGGGAGTACGTGCTCGCGGGCGACCAGCCGCCGCGGCTGCTTTCGGCCCCTGAGCAGCTGCTCGAGATACGCAGGATGCTGCACGGCGAGGCCGCCGACGGCGGCCGGGACTGGCCCGAGCGGCTGCGGCCCGCGCTGGCCACCCGCGGCTTCGCGGAGGAACTGCGGGACCTGCTGATGCGCGCCGCCGAGCGCGGGCTGGACGGCAAGGCGCTGCGTCAGCTCGGCAGGAGGTGCAAGCGGGACGACTGGGTGGCGGCGGGGGCGTTTCTCGACAGGTACGCGGCGCGCTTCGACCTGGCGCCGGTGCCCGCGTACGACTACGCGGAGGTCGTCCGGATCGCCGCCGGGCTGCTCAGCAGGCAGGCGACGCTGCGGCGTGAGCGCGGCGCGTACGACGCGGTGTTCGTCGACGAGTACCAGGACAGCGACCCGGCACAGGAGTCGCTGCTGCTCGCGCTGGCCGGCGACGGCCGGGACCTGATCGCGGTGGGCGATCCCGACCAGTCGATCTACGCGTTCCGCGGCGCGGACGTGCGCGCCCTGACCAGCTTTCCCGACAAGTTCCGCGCCCCGGACGGCTCGCCGGCGCCGGTCGTCGCGCTGCGCACCTGCCGCCGCAGCGGTCCGGTGCTGCTCGCCGCGTCGCGCCGGATCGCCCGCCGCCTGCCAGCGGCCCCGGGAACGGCGGCCTCCGGGGACGGCGGCCCCCGGGACGGCGGCGGCCCCGGGACGGCGGCGGTCGCGGGAACGGCGGCCCCCGGGACGGCGGCGGCCCCCGGGACGGCGGCCTCCGGGACGGCGGCGGTCGCGCCGCACCGCGCGCTCGCCCCGCTCCCCGGCGCGCCAGCCGGCGAGGTGCGGATACTGGTCGCCGGCACCCAGGCACAGGAAGCCGCCCTGGTGGCGGACACCCTTCGCCGGGCGCACCTGGCCGACGGGGTGCCCTGGCAGCGGATGGCGGTCCTGGTCCGCTCCGCGCACCGCCAGGTCCCGGTCCTCAGGCGCGCGCTGGCCGCCGCGGGCGTCCCCGTGACCGTGGCCGGCGATGAGCTTCCCCTGCCGGACGAGCCGGGCGCGCGCCCGCTGCTGACGCTGCTGCGTACCGCCTTGCAGCCGGACAAGCTGGACGAGGAGACCGCCGCCGAGCTGCTCACCGGCCCGCTCGGCCAGACCGACGGCCTCGGCCTGCGCAAGCTCCGGCGCGCGCTGGGCGGCACCCCGCTCGCGGCCGCGCTCGCCTTCCCGCAGGCCTTGCACTCGGTCAGCGACCGCGTCGCGGAACCGGCCCGCCGGGTGGCCGGCCTGCTCGCGACCGCCAGGAAGGCCATCGACGGCGGAGGCACCGCCGAGGACGTGCTGTGGGCGGTCTGGGACGCCTCCGGCCTGGCCAGCCGCTGGGAACAGCAGGCCGGGCACGACCCCGCCGCCGACCGGGACCTGGACGCGGTGCTGGCGCTCTTCGACGCCGCGGCGCGGTTCACCGACACCCTGCCGCCGGGGAGCCCCCGGCTGTTCCTCGACAGCCTGGCCGGCCAGGAGATCGCCGGCGACACGCTCGCCGCGCAGGCGGTGCGCGACGAGTCCGTCCGCGTGCTGACCGCGCACCGGTCGAAGGGCCTGGAGTGGGACGTGGTCGTGGTCGCCGGCGTGCAGGAAGAGGTGTGGCCCGACCTGCGGCTGCGCGGCTCACTGCTGGGCGCCGACGAGCTCGCCGAGGTGGCCGGCCCGGGCGCCGCGCGGGCGGAGGCCCCGGACGTCGCCGCCGCTTCGCTGGCCGCCAGGCTGCTCGCCGAGGAAAGGCGCCTCTTCTATGTCGCGGTGACGCGCGCGCGGCGGCTGCTCGTGGTAACCGCCTCGGGCGGCGACGAACAAGATCAGCGTCCCTCCCGTTTCCTCGCCGAGCTCGCCGGCCAGGGCGTGGAAGTCCGGCAGGCCGCCACGGCACCCCGGTGGCTGTCGCTGCCCGCGCTGGTCGCCGACCTCCGGCGGACCGCCGCCGACGCCTCCAGGCCGCTGCCGCTGCGGAACGCCGCGGCGCGGCAGCTGGCCAGGCTGGCGGACGCGGGCGTGCGCGGCGCCGACCCGCGGGAATGGTACGCGCTGACCGAGCTGTCCGACGCCGGCCCCATCGTGGCGCCGGGCGAGCGGGTCCGGCTGTCGCCGTCACAGGTCGAGTCGTTCGCGCGCTGCGGACTGCGCTGGCTGCTCGAGTCGGCGGTCGGCGCGGGACGGCCCGACGTCCTGCGCCACCTGGGCACCGTGATCCACGCCGCGGCGGTGCTCATCTCGGCAGGCGCCCCCGAACGGGCCGTGCAGTCTCGGATCGACGACATCTGGCACCACCTGGACTTCGGGAGCGTCTGGTACGGTTCGCGCCAGCGCGAGCTCGCCGAGCAGATGGTGCGGAAGTTCCTCGACTGGCACGCGGCGAACCCGCGCGAGGTGCTGGCGGCCGAGCAGTCGCTGCGGGTACGGGTGGGCCAGGTGGAGATTACCGGCCGGGTGGACCGGCTGGAGCGTGACGCGCAGGGCAGGGGCGTGATCGTGGACCTGAAGACCGGGGCGACCGCCCCGCGCGATGACGAGCTTGACCGGCATCCGCAGCTTGGCGTCTACCAGCTGGCGGTGCTGCTCGGCGCGTTCGAGCGGCTGGGCGTCACCGAGCCGGGCGGTGCCGAGCTCGTGCAGGTCGGGAAGGCGGGGTTCACGGCCCGGGCCCGGGTGCAGCGGCAGCGCGCCCTGTCCGACGATCCCGACCCCGGCTGGGCGAAAGGCCTGGTGGACGCGGTGGCAGCGGGCATGGTGGGCCCGGTTTTCCGCGCCAGGGCGAACCCCGGCTGCCGTACCTGCCCGGTTTCCTCCTGCTGCCCGGTGCATCCGGACGGCACGCAGGTCGGCCAGTAGGCCGGTCCGCCAGCCGGGAGCGCTCATTCCTGATTTTCCGCTGCCCGGTACATTGTTGAACGGGCAAGGAGGTGCCACCCGTGGATCATGTGCAAAGCTGGCCGTCGGCTGCGCAAGCCGACCGGCACGCCTGGGCGGCATCAGGAGTGGAGGACCTTGGCGGCGGGCTGTACCGGATCCCGCTGCCGCTGCCCGGAGACGCGCTGACGGCGGTCAACGTCTACGCGATCGCGGGCGACGACGGGGTAGACATGATCGACGCCGGGATGGCGCTGGCCCAGGCGCGCGAACGGCTTACCGCGGCCCTCGGCGAGATCGGGTACGGGCTCGGCGACATCAGGAACTTCTTCATCACGCACATCCACCAAGACCACTACACGCTCGCCGTCCAGCTGCGGACCACGCTGCGCGGCCAGATCGCCCTCGGCGAGGGCGAGCGGATCAACATGGAGGCCATCAGGGACGTCGCCGCCGGCCGGAGCGAGCCCGGGTTCATCGAGATGCTCCACGGGATGGGCGCGGCGGTGCTTGCGGACCAGATCCGCCGTCTCATGTCGCCGCGGCTCGCCAACCCGCAGCCGCCCCTGGCGTGGTCCGACCCGGACCGCTGGCTGGCCGACGGCGCCGTGCTCGACCTGCGGTCCCGCACCCTGCGCGCGATCCACACCCCGGGCCACACCCGCGGCCACGTCGTGTTCCACGACGAGGCGGGCGCCGCGCTGTTCGCGGGGGACCACGTGCTCCCGCACATCACCCCGTCGATCGGGTTCCAGCCGTCGATCACCAAGATGGCGCTGCGCGACTACCTCGGCTCGCTGCGGCTGATGCTCACGCTGCCCGACTCGCGGCTGCTGCCCGCGCACGGCCCGGTCTGCGGCAGCACGCACGACCGGGTGAACGAGCTGCTCGCCCACCATGAGACGAGGCTGGAGCAGACCCGTGAGACCGCGAGCGCCGGGCCGGTCACGGCCTACCAGGCGGCCACCGCGATCCCGTGGACCCGCAGGCAGCGCAAGTTCGCCGACCTCGATCCGATGAGCCAGGTCCTCGCGGTCGGCGAGACCGCCGCCCACCTGGAGGTGCTCGTCGTCCGCGGCCTGCTGGCCCGCGGCACCTCCCCGGACGGCGTGGATTCCTACCGCCTCCCGGCCGGCTGAGGCGCCAGCGTCGCCCGGCGGCTGATGCGCCAGCGTCGCCCGGCGGCTGATGCGCCAGCGCGCCAGCGTCGCCGGCCGCGGAATGTCGGCGGTGTCTGGTGGAATGGCCCCGTGACCGAGACGGACGAGCGCGGCGGCCCCGGGGCGCGAGTCAGGTACACCCCGGCGCAGCTGGCCCGGTTGCTGCGGCTTCCGGAGCCCACCCCGGAGCAGGCGGCGGTGATCGGCGCGCCGCTCGGGCCGCTCGCGGTGATCGCGGGCGCCGGGTCCGGCAAGAGCGAGACGATGGCGGCGCGCCTGGTATGGCTGGTCGCCAACGGGCTGGTGCGCCCGGACCGGGTGCTCGGCCTGACGTTCACCAGGAAGGCCGCCGCTGAGCTCGCCGACCGGGTCCGCTCCCGGCTGGAACGGCTGCGCGGCGCCGAACTTGACAGCATGGCGGACGGCGACGCGTGGGCGGGCGAGCCGGTGATCAGCACCTACCACGCGTACGCCGGGCGGCTGGTCAGCGACCACGCGCTCCGCGAGGGGCTCGAGCCGTCGATGCGGCTGATCACCCCCGCGCTGTCGTGGCAGCTCGCCGCGTCCATCGTGGCCGCCTACGACGGCCCCATGGACCAGATCGGGTGGACCCCGCAAACCGTCACCGCGGCGGTGCTGCAACTCGCCGGCGATCTCGCAGAGCACTTGCGGGAGCCGTCCGACGTGATCGAGGTCGGCGACTGGCTCGCCATGCGGCAGGCCGCGCTGCGCGGCCGCCTCCCCGCCGGCGTGCGGAAGATCATCGAATCGCAGCGTGCGCGCGAGCAGCTGCTGCCGCTGGTCAGCCGGTACGCGGCGGCGAAGGCGGCGCGCGAGGTGCTCGACCACGGCGACCAGGTCGCGCTCGCGGCGCGGATCGCGGCGCGCCACCCGGAAGTAGGCGCCGCGGAACGCGGCCGGTACCAGGTGGTGCTGCTCGACGAATACCAGGACACCAGCCACGCGCAGCTGGTGCTGCTCCGCGCCCTGTTCGGCGGCGGCCACCCGGTCACCGCGGTGGGCGACCCGTGCCAGTCGATCTACGGGTGGCGCGGTGCCAGCGCGGGCAACCTGCGCCGCTTCACCAGGGACTTTCCCACCAGGTCCGGGACTGACGCGCCGGTGCGCCTGCTGTCCACCAGCTTCCGCAACGCCGGCCGCGTGCTCGACGCCGCCGCCGTGCTCCAGGCACAGTTGCGGGCCGAGGCGCCGGACGTGCCGCTCCTGGTTCCGGCGCCGGACCGCGGCGGGCGGGGGGCGGTGCACTGCGCGCTGCTGCCCGCGGTGACGGACGAGGCGGAGTGGGTGGCCGGCCAGGCGGCGGCGCTGCTCGCGCTGCCCCCCGGGACGGCACCGGACGGACAGCCGTGGCCGGACGGCCGGGCAGCCGGAGTGCGCCCGTCGGACATCGCGGTGCTGTGCCGGAAACGGTCGCAGTTCGTGGCGGTGCGCCGGGCCCTGGAGGAGCGCGGCATCCCCTGCGAGGTGGTCGGCCTCGGCGGCCTGCTGAGCGTCCCCGAGGTGCAGGACGTGGTGGCGATGCTGCGCGTCCTGCACGACGCGTCGGCGTCGGACGCGCTGGCGCGGCTGCTGACCGGGCCGCGCTGGCGCATCGGCCCGCGTGACCTGGTGGCCCTCGGCCGCCGCGCCCGGGACCTGGCCGGCGTCACCAGCGAGGACGGCGACGAGGACGGCGAAGGCGGCGGCAGGCCAGGCGGCGCGGACGCGGCGGACCCGATCGCGGAGGCGATCACGGACCTGACGGCGGACACCGGTTCACTGGCCGAGGCGCTTGACGACCTCGGCGACCCGGGCGCGTACTCACCCGCCGGGTACGCCAGGCTGCGGCTGCTCGCCGAACAGGCACGCCGGCTCCGGGAGCACGTCACCCGGCCGCTGGCAGACCTCATCGCCGAGGTCGAGCGCGCGCTCAGCCTGGACATCGAGGTCGCCGCCCGGCCGGGCGGCGACCTGGCCGCCGCGCGGGCCGACCTGGACGCGTTCATCGACGTGGCCGCGACGTTCGCCGGCGACCAGCCCGAGCCCACCCTCGGCGCCTTCCTCGCCTACCTGGCCGCCGCGCAGCAGGAGGAGTTCGGCCTGGAGACGGGGCGGATCGGCGAGTCGGACACGGTCAAGCTGCTCACCGTGCACGCCGCCAAGGGCCTGCAATGGCCGGCGGTATTCGTCCCCGGGCTGTCCGCGGGGGAGCGGGCCCAGGTGTTCCCGGCGCGGCCGCGCATGTCGACACGCTGGACCGACAACCCGCGGCTGATCCCGTTCAGCCTGCGCGGTGACGCCGCCGACCTGCCGGCGCTGCGCGGGCTCGACGCGGAGTCGCTGGCCGCGTTCAACGACGCCTGCGGCGCGCGCGACCTGGCGGAGGAACGACGGCTCGCCTACGTGGCGGCCACCCGCGCTGCGTTCTGGCTGGGCTGCTCGGGCTACTGGTGGGGCGAGGGAACCGCGCCGCTCGGACCGTCGGTGTTCCTCACCGAGGTGCGCGCCGCGTGCGAGGCCGGCGCCGGAACCGTGCACCGCTGGGCGGACCAGCCGGCCGAGGACGCGGAGAACCCGCTGCTCGCCGAGGTGGACGAGGCGGAGTGGCCTGCGACGCGAGCCGGACAGTACCACGTGGCCGTGCGCGAAGCGGGCCGCATGGTCGACGCCGCCCGCCGCGCGCGCGCCTGGGAGAAGGCGCCCGACGCGGCGCCCGGCAGCCTCACGGAGGCAGAACGGGAACTGGTGGCGGCCTGGGAGCTGGACGCGGGACTGCTGCTCGCCGAGCGGGAGCGCCACCGGCGGCGGGGCGACGGCCCGGTTCCCGTCCCGCTGCCGTCCCGGCTGTCGGTGTCCGCGCTGGTCGCGCTGGCCCGGGACCCAGACGAGCTGGCCCGCCAGGTGCGCCGCCCGATGCCCAGGCCGCCGGCCAGGCAGGCGCGCCGCGGCACGGAGTTCCACCGCTGGCTTGAGGAGCGGTTCGGCCAGCAGCGGCTGATCGGCGACGAGGACTTGTTCGGCGAGCCGGAGGAGACCGACGAGGACCTGATCGAGCTCCGGGCGCGCTTCGAGGCGGGCGAGTGGGGCGGCCGGTGGCCGTGCGAGGTCGAGGTGCCGTTCGACACGCTCATCGGGGACCGGCAGGTGCGCGGGCGGATCGACGCGGTGTTCGAGGAGCCGGACGGCGGGTTCGACGTGGTGGACTGGAAGACCGGCCAGCCGCCGCGCACGAAGGCGGAGACGGACGCCGTCGCCGTGCAGCTCGCCGCGTACCGGCTGGCCTGGGCCGAGCTGGCCGGCGTTCCGCTGGACCGGGTGCGCGCCGCCTTCTACTACGTGCGCTACGACCTGACCGTCCGGCCCGCCGACCTGCTCGACGAGGCGGGCCTGATCGCCCTCATTGACCGGGTGCCGCTGGCGGATTAGCCGCCAGGTAACGCTCGACCGACTCGACCTTGGCGGTCAGCGCGCCGGTCACGCCGGGCCGCAGGTCAGCCTTGAGCACCAGGCTGACCCGCGGCGCCCGCGCCGCGACCGCGTCCACGGCGCCCTTGACCACGGCCATGACCTCATCCCAGTCACCCTCGACCGTGGTGAACATCGCGTCGGTCTGGTTCGGCAGGCCGCTCGCGCGGACAACCCGGACCGCTTCCGCGACGATCTCGCCGACGTTCTCGCCGGTGCCGAGCGGTGTGACCGAAAAGGCGACAAGCATGAGCCAACGGTACCCGGATGGCCGGCGCTCACGCGCCGGCATCGGACGCTGGCCCGCTGGGGCAACGCCGGTTGGCTAAGGGGCCCCGGCTGTGCGTCTGGGCGCCGTACTCGGCGGCGGTGTAGCAGCCGGTGTCGCCGCCGGTTGGCTAAGGGGCCCGGCTGTGCGACTGGGGTTCCGTGCCCGAATCCGGAGTTCCGCCATCCCGGATCCGGGATCCGGGGCCTTTGGAACCGGGGTTCCGGCGCCTTTGGATGCGGGGTTCCGGCTGAGTCCGGGGCTCCGGCGCCTTTGGAACCGGGGTTCCGGCGCCCTGACGGCGCCTGGCCGGCCCCGGGCCGCGGGAGCATCCGGGACCCGGCATGGTCGGATGCCCGTTTTAAGTTGATTGCCTGAACCCTGACTTGAGAGTTGGCGCCGACATTCATGATCCGGAAAGATTTTTACACCTATTCGGGATTTTTTCCGCATGATGAAGGATTTTTCGATTCGCGTGGTCGGCCGCGACAGGGCGCGCTGTCCGGGGGCGGTGCGGCCGCGGTGAAAGTGGCTCCCGTGACGGCAGGGAACCGTGGTCGAAGCAAGCCGCCGATGATCTTGGTCGAAGCAAGCCGCCGATGACCTTGGCCCGCCGATGGCCTTGGCTTCGGCGTCTGATCTTGGCTTTCGCGTCCCCGCGGGAGATGCGGCTGGACGGCAACGCGTAATAGCGGCATAGAACAACGATCGCAAAGCGGGCCGTGGGCTTTCCTGCGGAAGCCGTGCGGCCTTCCTGCGCCCTGCGGCCTGCGCCCTGCGGCTTTCCTGCGGCCTGCGCCCTGCGGCCCTGCGGAAACCGTCGCACGATCCGCCGCTGTTCAGGCCAGGAAGCGCGTCAGCGGAACAGGCTGTCCACGTAGTCCGCGCCGATGCCGACCTTCTCGTAGTGGTCACGGCACAGCTTGATGTAGTCGAAGACGTCGAACGTGCCGTTCGGCTCGCCGTTCTCGTCCAGCCAGATCAGCGGCCCCGTCACGTTGAAGGTAACCATCATCGGCTCGTCCGATTCATACGCGACGAGCGTGTGCGCCTCGCCCGGTGCCTCGTAGATCCAGTCGCCCTTGGTCGCCACCCAGTCGTGCTCCAGGTAGCCCCACTTGCCGGAGATCGTGTACGCGAACACCTGCTGCGGATGGTAGTGCCGGTTCACCATCCCGGCGCCCTTGCACATGAGGATGTCGCACCAGCGGTTCTGGCTGGGGGAGATGAACAGCGGCCGGCTCCCGGCGGTCGGTGACAGCGGCGCGTAGTAGCGCTCATCGGCGGTGGCCGCATCGTGAATGTAGGCTTCCGGCGCCGCTCCCGGGCGGAACACCTCCGCGACCGGCTTCAGTTCCCGCCAGAACTCATTGGCCATCTGTGCTCCTCGTAGTCGCTGTGGTCGCTTGCTGCCCATGCGAGGTCCGTGCGAGATCACTGTCTCTCTCCGGCAGCCCGCAGGCAAGGGATAAGGCCCCAGCCGGCGAGCCGACCGTGGCCGGGGCAAGCTCCGGAGGCGCCCGTTTGGCGGCAGACGCCAAACGACGTCGCCCCAGGTAACCAGATAAGCGGCTGACCGGCCATGATCGGCTACTCTGGCGAACGCCGCAGAAGACGAGGGAGCCGATGTCCATGAACGCGACGCCGCCGGAAGGCACGCCGTCCACCTACGCCGCCGCCGGGGTGGACGAGGAGCGCGAGCAGGCCGCGTTCGCCCGGGTGATGCGCCCGTGGCTGGCCCGGACCAGGGTCCGCTCTCCGCTGGTGACCTCCATTACCGGGCTGGCCAGCGGGTATTTCGCGACGCTCATGCATGTGCCGCCCGGTCCGCCGCTCGCCCTGACCACCGACGGCGTGGGCACCAAGATCCTGCTCGCCAGGGAGGCGAACCGCTGGGAGCCGATCGGCGTGGACTGCGTGGCGAATAACGTCAACGACCTGATCTGCGTCGGCGCGGTCCCGCTCGCGCTGCTCGACTACATGGCCACCGACCGGATCGACGAGGGCGTGCTCGACGAGGTGGCCCGCGGGCTCTTCCTGGGCGCCGAGCTGGCCGGCATCGCCATCCCCGGCGGTGAGATCGCCCAGATCGGCGACATGCTCGCGGATCCGGGCGGCGGCGGCCCGATGCTCGACCTGGTGGGCACCGCGATCGGCGCGCTCCCCCCGGGACGCGAGGCCGTGGACGGAAGCGCGGTCCGGCCCGGCGACGTGGTGATAGGGCTGCCCAGCTCGGGGCTGCACAGCAACGGTTACTCGCTGGCCAGGCACGCGCTGTTCCGCAAGGGCAAAATGACGCTGTCGGACCAGGTGCCGGGTGCCGGCCGGCGGCTCGCCGACGCGCTGCTCCAGCCTACGCGGGTATACGTGAAGGCGATCGAGGCGCTGTGGGCGGCGGGCATCGCCCCGCGGGGAATGGCGCACATCTCGGGCGGAGGGCTGCTCAACCTGGCCCGGCTCGCGGCCGACGTGTCGTACGAGCTCGACGCGCTGGTGCCCGCTCCGGAGATCTTCACGCTCATCGCGCAGCGGGGCGAGATCCCGCCGGCCACGATGTACGCCACGTTCAACATGGGCATCGGGTTCTGTGTCGTCGTCGCCGAATCCGACCAGCAGGCCGCCCTGGCCGTCCTCAAGCAGGCCGGCGAGGACCCGGTCCGCATCGGCCGGGTGACCGGCCAGCCCGGCAGGTCGGTGTCGATCCCGCCGGCGGGCCTGTCCGGCAAGGGAGACGCCTTCGAACCGGTACGTTAGGTTCCCATGGAGGTCCGGGAGTTTATCGCGGCGAACGCCGCCGAGTTTTCACAGGCGCTGCGCGAGTGGCTGGCGATCCCATCGGTTTCCGCCGACCCCGCCCGCCACGGTGACGTGCGCCGGTCGGCGCAGTGGCTGGCCGGCTACCTTGAGAAGGCCGGCTTCCCGGTTGCCGAGGTGTGGGAGACCGGGGGGCTGCCCGCCGTCTACGCGCACTGGCCGGCCGCCGACGAGCGCGCGCCCCGAGTGCTCGTGTACGGCCATCACGATGTGCAGCCGGCCGAACTCGCCGACGGCTGGGATTACCAGCCGTTCGAGCCCGTCGAGCGCAACGGCGCGATCTTCGGGCGCGGTGCCTCCGACGACAAGGGGCAGGTGCTGTTCCACGCGCTGGGCCTGCGCGCCTGCCTGGCCGGCCGCGGCACGCAGGCGCCCCCCGTCTCGGTCAGCATGCTCATCGAGGGCGAGGAGGAGTCGGGCTCCCCGCACTTCGCCGGCCTGCTCCGCGAGCGCGCCGGCCAGCTCAGCCCCGACGTGATCGTGATCAGCGACACCACGATGTGGGCGGCTGACGTGCCGTCGATCTGCACCGGCATGCGCGGCCTCGTGGACGCCGAGATCACGGTGGCCGGGCCGTCGCGCGACCTGCATTCGGGGTCGTTCGGCGGCGGCGTGCCGAACCCGGCGCACGCGCTCGCGGCGCTGCTGGCCGGACTGCACGACGCGGACGGGAAGGTGGCGCTGCCCGGCTTCTACGACGACGTGGTCCCGCTCACCGACGACGAGCGCGAACTGCTCGCCAGGCTTCCCTTCGACGAGAAGCAGTGGCTCGCCGACGCCGGCGACAGCCGGGCGACGTACGGCGAGGCAGGCTACTCCACGCTGGAGCGGATCTGGGCCCGGCCGACCGCGGAGGTCAACGGCATCTGGGGCGGGCACACGGGTCCGGGCCCGAAGACGATCATCCCGAGGGAAGCGCACGCCAAGGTCTCGTTCCGGCTGGTCCCCGACCAGGAACCGGCCGCCGTGATCGCGTCCCTGCGCGAGTACGCCGGCAAGGTCATCCCGAACGGGCTCGTGGTGACTGTCACGGCCGGGCACGGAGTCCGCCCCTGCCGGTCGCCGATCGACTCGCCGGCTGTGGCGGCGGCCCGCCGCGCGATGGAGCGGGCGTTCGGCGGCGAGGTGCTGTTCACCAGGGAAGGCGGCAGCGGCCCCGAGGCCGACCTCGCCGACATCCTGGGCGCGCCGCTCGTCTTCCTGGCGGTAGGCCTTGACGCGGACCGGATCCACGCCCCCAATGAGTACGTGGACCTCTCCCGGCTGCTGCGCGGCGCGGAGGCGGCCGCGTACCTGTGGGAGGAGCTCGCGGCGTCGGGCGTGGGCCGGTGACCGCCCCGGCAGGCACGCAGCAGTCCAGTGCCGGCCCGCTGGGCCGGCTGGCGCTCTCCCGCGGCACGGTCGACCGGGCGACGGCCCGGCGTTCCGATCCGGCGTGGGTGGCGGCCGCCTGGGCGGATCCGCGTACCCGGGTGCTGGTGGTGAACGATTCCCGGGCGCTTGTCCGGTCCGGTGCGAACGGCCCGGAGCTGGTGTTCCTGCCGCCGGGCGAGGCACCCGCGGGAACGAGGTTCCTGCTGGGCGCCGACGACGGCGTCGCCTACTTCGGGGTGAGCGGTGAACTCAGCGCGGAAGCCATCGTCCGTTCGGATGACGACGATGTGAAGCCCATGTCGCTGAGGCAGGCCGGCGCCGTGCTGAGCGACCGGGACGCGGGGCTGTTCACCCATGCGGTGGCGCTGGCGAACTGGCACGATACGCACACGCACTGCCCCCAGTGCGGGGCGCCGACCGTCCCGGCGCCGGCCGGGCACCTCACCACCTGCCCCGTGGACGGGACCGAGCATTTCCCGCGGCTCGACCCGGCGGTGATCATGCTGGTCACGGACCGGCAGGACCGGTGCCTGCTGGCCAGGAACACTGCCTGGCCACAGCGGCGGATGTCGCTGCTCGCGGGGTTCGTCGAGCCGGGGGAGTCCGCCGAGCAGGCGGTGGCGCGCGAGGTCTTCGAGGAGACCGCGATCACGGTCGGCCAGATCCGCTACCTGGGCAGCCAGCCGTGGCCGATGCCGCGCAGCCTGATGCTCGGATTCCAGGCGCTGGCCATGGGCGGGCAGCAGATCGCCGTCGACGGGGAGGAGATCGGCGAGGCGCGCTGGTTCGGCCGCGCCGAGCTGCGGGCCGGCATCGACGCCGGCGAGCTGGCGCTGGCGCCGACATCCTCGATCGCCCGCAGGCTGATCGAGTACTGGTACGGCGCCGAACTGCCCGACGGGCCGGACGCCTGGGCCGCCCCGTCCCGGTAGCCGCCCGTCCGCGCGGGTTAGCCGCTTACGTCGGGGCCGGCCTTGCGCACGCTGACGCGCAGCAGGACTCGCTTCTCCCGTTCCATGGCGGCCCGGTAGTCGTCCCAGTCGGGGTGCTCGCCGGAGATGCGCCGGTAGTAATCGACGAGGCCGTCCATCGCCTCCGGCAGCTCCACGATCTCCGCCGTCCCCTCGATCTGCACCCACTTGCCGAAGAACGTATCGGGGAACGCGCACAGCCACACCCGCGGGTCACGGCGGATATTGCGGACCTTGTAAGCGGTCTGCCGGGTGCTGATCACCACGTGGCCCGCCTCGTCGACGCCGGCGGTCACCGGCGACAGCTGTGGCGTCCCGTCGCTCTTGAGCGTGCCGAGCACCGCGTGGTGCTGCGTGCGGACGAAGTCGAGCGCTGCGTCAATGTCCATGGGTACATCCTCGCAGCGGCCAGGTCCGCACGCAGCCACTCAGATGCGGGCCGCTCCCGCGTCCGCGTTCCCCTTCCTGGTCAGCAGCGCGATCAGGGCGCCCGCGATGGCGACGATGCACGCGGTGAGGAACGAAGCCGTCATGCCGCTGATGAACGCCGAGTGGGTGACGTCCGCGATCGCGGCGGCGACCTGCGGCGGCATGCCCCTGGCGACCGGCGCCACGCCGACCGTGGTGGCGCTCTTGACCTCCGCGAGCTGCGCCGGGTTCAGCGCGGGCAGGTGCGCGGCGGCCCACTTCGCCGGCAGCACGCTGCTCACCTTCGCCGACATGACCGCGCCGAGCACGGAGGTGCCGATCGTGCCGCCGACCTGCATCGCGGTGGACTGTAGGCCGCTCGCGACGCCGGCCAGTTCGACCGCGGCGTTGCCGACGATCACCTCGGTGGCACCGACCATCACCGGGGACAGGCCCAGGCCGAGCATGGCGAACCAGCCGATCGTGTCGTTCAGGCTGGAGGCCAGGCCGATCCGGGACAGCCCGAACAGCGCGATCGCGGCCAGCAGCATGCCGGCGACCATGGGGATGCGCGGCCCGGCCTTCGTGATCACCTGCCCTGCTAGCGGCGCGCCGACGATCAGCATGGCGGTCATCGGCAGCAGCCGGACGCCGGTGGCGACCGGGTCCAGCCCGTGCACGTTCTCCAGGAAGAACGTCATGAAGAACATCGCGCCGAACAGCGCGAACATGAGCGTGATGACCAGGGCGGTGCCGGCCGACAGCGGGACCGAGCGGAACAGCCGCAGCGGCAGCAGCGGCTCGGCCGCCCGCGACTCGCGGATCAGGAACAGGACCAGGGCCACGGCAGCCCCGGAGAAGAAGGCAATGCTCCTGCCGCTGGCCCAGCCGTAGTCGGGAGCCTTGATCAGGCCCCACACCAGCAGGAACAGGAAGGCGGTCAGCGCCGCGATGCCCGGGATGTCGAACGAGCGGGCCGCCCTCGACGGCGGCGTCTCGCGCAGCACGGCCAGGCCCATGGCCAGCGCGATCACGCCGACCGGCACGTTGATGTAGAAGCACGACTCCCAGTTGATGTGCTGGACGAGCAGCCCGCCGGCGATGGGGCCGGCCGCCGTGGAAGCGCCGATGACCGCGCCCCAGACGCCGATGGCCCCGTTCAGCTTCTCGATGGGGAAGGTATTGCGCAGCAGCGCGAGCGCGGTCGGTTGCAGCATGGCGCCGAAGACGCCCTGAAGGATGCGGAACGTGATGATCAGCGAGATGCTGCCCGCGACCGCGCCGGACAGGCCGACGGCGGCGGAGGTAGCGGCGAAGCCGACGATGCCGGCCAGGAACACCTTCTTGTGCCCGAACCGGTCGCCGATCTTTCCGATGGTGATCAATGTGACGGCCAGCGCCAGCAGGTAGCCGTTCGTCACCCACTGGATGTCGGCCAGCGAGGCGCCGAGCGTGGACTGGATCGCCGGGTTGGCGACGGCCACGATCGTGCCGTCGAGGGCGACCATCATGACGCCGAGCGCGGCGGACAGCAGCGTCAGCCCGGGGCTGCCGCGCACGCCCCTGCGCCTGGTGGCCTTGCCGGCTGCTTGCGTGGTGGTAGCGGCTTCCGCCTGATGGCTCACTGCCCTGCTCCTCGTGCCTGCTCCTCATGGAACCCGTTGACGCCGGCCAGCATATGTCATTCGATGACACTTTGCAAAACATGCTACTTGACATCATATGACGCTGAGGTAGCCTGTATGCATGCAAGAGGTGACCGTGAGGCCCATGGCGGAGCCGCGCCGGCGCGAGCGCAAGAAGCGCCAGACGCGCGACGCCCTGGTGCACGCGGCGCTGAAGCTGTTCAACGCCAAGGGGTACGAGCACACGGCGGTCCGCGAGATCACCGACGCCGTCGACGTCTCCGAGCGCACGTTCTTCCGGTACTTCGCGAGCAAGGAAGACCTCGCGATGTCGTTCGTCAGGGACGCCTCGGACGCCCTCATCCGCGAGCTCGCGGTCAGGCCGCCGGAAGAAGAACCGCTCCTCGCGCTGCGCAACGCGTTCCGTGCCTCGCTGCGCGCGGTCGCCGCCGCCGAGAGCCACCCCGGCGAGGAACCGGTCTACCTGCTCGTCGTCAAGCTGATCGATGCCACGCCATCGCTGCTGGCCGCGCACCTGCGCTACCTGCACGACCATGATGACGAGCTAGTCCGCGTGCTCGCCGCGCGCGAGGGCGTCGACCCCGCCGCCGACCTGCGGCCGCGGATCGCCGCGGTGGTGTTCGGCGGCATGGTCGCCACCGCCACCAAGCAGTGGCGGACCGAGGGCAGCGGCACGGTGGATGAAATGCTGGCCGCGGTCGACGCCTGCCTGGACCAGGTCGGGGCGGCGCTGGCCGGGCACTGGACCGCGCGAGCCACCTGAAGCGGCCAGAGGCTGCGGCAGGGTCCGGGCGGCGCGTAGGCGGCCGCGGCGCGCCGGGACAGATGCCGTCCCCGGCCGCCTCAGGGCGGTTACAGTGAACGATGGCCAGCACGCGGGACTGGTTCGAGACGGTCGCCGAGGCACGCCGACGCGCCCGCCGGCGGCTGCCGAGGCCGGTCTTCCTCGCCCTGGAGGCGGGCGCCGAGGCCGGGGTCACCCGCGCGGACAACGTCGCGGCGTTCGGCGAGCTCAGGTTCGCCCCGCCGCGCCTGGCGGACCTGCCCGCAGCTCGTGACCTGCGCACATCGGTCCTCGGCGTCGATATCGACCTGCCGGTGATCGCCTCGCCGGTCGGCGCGCAGGCGGTCCACCCGCTCGGCGAGGTCGCCGTCGCCGCGGGTACCCGTGACGCGGGGACCGCGATGGGGCTCAGCGAGTTCGCCAGCAAGCCCGCCGCGGACGTGGCACGGGTCAACCCGAAGCTGTTCTTCCAGGTGCACTGGTCGGCTGACCGGGACACCCTGCTGGCACGGGCCGAGCGGGCGCGCCAGGCCGGCGCGAAGGCGCTGATCGTCACGCTCGACTGGTCGTTCCCCGGCGGCCGTGACTGGGGCAGCCCGGCCATACCGGAGCGACTGGATCTGCGGGCGCTGCTCAGGTACGCGCCGCAGGGCCTTTCCCGGCCCGGCTATCTGCTCGACTGGCTCCGGCACGGCGGCCTCCCCGACCTCACCGTGCCGAACATGGCGCTTCCCGGCGAGCCGGCCCCCGGCTTCTTCGCCGCCTACCGCTCGTGGATGACGGTGCCGCCGCCGGCCTGGGACGACATCGCCTGGCTGCGCGAGCGGTGGGGCGGCCCGTTCATGGTCAAGGGCGTGATGCGGGCCGAGGACGCCCGCCGCGCGGTCGACGCGGGCGCGACCGCGATCTCGGTGTCCAACCACGGCGGCAACAACCTGGACGGCACGCCCGCCGCCATCAGGGCGCTGCCCGGCGTCGTGGCGGCGGTGGGCGGGCGGGCGGAGGTAGTACTCGACGGCGGGATCCGGCGCGGCGGCGATGTGGTCAAGGCGCTCGCCCTCGGCGCCCGCGCGGTGATGATCGGCCGCGCCTGCCTGTGGGGCCTGGCGGCCGCGGGGCCGGCCGGCGTCCGCAACGTCTTCGACATCCTCCGCGGCGGCATCGGCTCGGCCCTGCTGGCCCTCGGCCGCCCGTCCGTCCGCGACCTGGTTCCCGCCGACGTGATCGTCCCTGACGGGTTCAGCCACGGGCTGGATGCAGCAACCGGATAGGCGGGTCTTTCCGCGGAATCCCGGCCATTCTTCTCGATATCATGCGGCTGGCAATCCTGCTGGCGGGCGGCGATCGCATGATCGCGCATGGAGGTCATCGGTTGACTCATCCGGAAGGGCCGGACGCGCGGATCTGCGCCCGCCCGGGCTGCGGGGAGATAGTCAGGCGCCGTGGGAGCGGTGGTGAACTCCCGCTTTACTGCTCTAAGGAATGTCGCACCCTAGCCCGCAGAATGCGCCGCGCCGCGGCACGAGACCTGACGGCCGTGGCTGGACCGCCAGACCAGCCTGTCAGCGGCGGCGGCGCTGAGGACGGCGGCAGCGCTGAGGACGGCGGCGGGGCTGGAGGATCTGGGTCGGCCATGCTTCCGGTCACGCCGCGCCCGCCAGTGCCCCCATTCACGCCGCGACCGGGCGAACACCACGGTAAGGCCGCCGGCGGCCGCGAGCTCTCCGGCCGGGGTAAGGCTTCTGTCCGGCTACGCCGGTATGTCGTGATCGCGGGGGGAACCGTCGCCCTGGCGGTGGTACTGGCCTTGCTGGCGCCGCAGAACCAGGGTTCCGGCCCGCACCCCCGCGCGCTCGCGACCGCGAATACCAGGCGAGCGTCTTCGGTGCCGCCTCAGACGCCCGCGCCCAAGCCGTCGCCCTCACCTGTTCCCAAGAGCGCTAAGAGAACCGCTAAGAGAACATCGCGGTCTCGTCCGATCCAGCGGCCGACGTCGACTCAGCCTGCATACATCCCAGTGGCCACGGTGTCCCCCGTGCCGAGCACGCAACCTTCCGTGACGCCGGCGCCGCAGAGGCCCGCGGCGCCGGCCAGTTTCGCCGCGCTCGCGGGGCCGGGCTGCCCGGGCGGCGCCGATGCTGGCATTTCCATCGACAGCACCTGGTACGCCCAGTCGAGCGGCGGCTGGACCGGGAGCGGCTGCTCAGGAATGTACTACGCCAAGTGGGTCCACGAGCCAGGGTCGGACACAGTACGCACGTTCACCTGGTGGTTCCGCACCGGTCTGCCAGGCAGCGCGACGTGCAAGGTGAGCGTCTACGTCCCCGATGGGGACTCCACCACCGTCGGTGCCAACCCGGCGCCCTACGAGGTGTACACCGGGCCGTCTGACGCGGACGCCGTGGGCACGTTCAGCCTGGACCAGCTGGACAACCACGGCGAGTGGCTCTACGCGGGCGCCTTCCCGGCCAGGGGCGGGCAGTTCAGCGTCCAGGTCGCGAACGTCGGCGGTGGCTCGGTAGAAGTGGCCGCTGATGCGGTAAGGGTATATTGCGCTCTTTGAGCCGCCACCCTGAGTAGCGGACACCGCGGGTACCTCCGGATCGGGACTCAGGCCGCTTCCGCGTCGAGCAGCGCCAGTTCCTCCGCGTCGGCTTCCGCCGCCGCCTCGGCTTCCGCCACGCCGCTTGCCTCTGTGTCGGTGCTGCCCAGATCTGTGGAGCCGAGGTCGACCGGGACAGCGGCCTGCTGTGCCGCTTGCGCCGCCGCCAACTGTGCCTGCTGATCGGCCTGCGCCTGCGCTTGAGCCTGAGCCGCTACCTGCTGGGCCTGCATTTGCGCTTGCGCTTGTGCCTGGGCTTGCTGCTGTGCTTGCTGTGCTGCCTGCTGCTGTGCTAGTTGTGCTGCCTGCTGTTGCGCTTGCTGCGCGGCTTGCTGTGCGGCTTGCTGTGCTGCCTGCTGTGCGGCTTGCTGTTGTTCTGCTTGCTGCTGTGCCTGCTGTTGCGCTTGCTGCGCGGCTTGCTGGGCGGCTTGCTGTTGCGCTTGTAGGGCCGCTTGCTGGGCGGCTTGCTGTTGTTCCGCCTGCTGCTGTGCTTGCTGCGCCTGGTCTGCGGGGCTAGCTGCCGCCTGCGCAGGCGAAGAGGTGTCGGCCGTTTGCTGCTCAGGCTGCGGAACGTCCGTCTGCGGCTTGGTAATCGAGGTACTGGGCGAGACGACCGTGGTTGTCGGCTGGCTGACGCTCGTCTGCGGCTGACTTACGCTCGTCGTCGGCTGGCTGATGGTCGTCGTCGGCTGGCTGACCTGTGTCCGCGGAGCGCCGGGAGCGGTCTGCGGGCCGGTCTGCGGGCCGGTCTGCGGTGCGCCGCTGATTTCCTCCGGCGGAGCGGTGCCCGTCTTAGGCTGGGTTAGCCTCGTCTGCGGACCCGGAACCGTGGTGCTCGGCCGTGTGACAGTACTTTGCGGCCGCGGCAGTGTGCTCTGGGGCTGAGTGAGGGTGGTCCTGGGATGGGTCAGGGTAGTCGTCGGTGCGCTGATCTCTGCCGGTTTCCGGATAGGTGCCGTGCCCGTCGCCTCTTTCCCGGCCTGCCCGGAGGCACCCACCTGGTTGACGGGACCGGCACCCTGCTGGCCGGGAGGGTGCTGGTTCTGATTCTGGTTCGGGTTTTGATTCTGGTTCGGGTTTTGCGGCAGACTCGGCGGCTGCTGCTGAGCGCCGGGCTGGCCCGGCGTGCCCTGGCTGGGCTGAGCGGGGCTAGGCAGCTGGCGGGCAGGCGACGGCAGGTTCCACCCGTCCCATTCCTTGAACGGGATGACCAGGGCGGCCTCGCTGGAGAAGTCCAGGTTCCCTAGGAGGCTCTTTATCGCGTCGGGTAGGCCGGGGGCGTGGATGCCGTGCTGCTCCAGCAGCTGCGAGACACCTTCGGCCCAGGTCGCCGGGTTGAGGTCGACCCCCGCCACCAGCTCCATCCCGACGCCGCTCTTGAGGATGTTGATCACAGCCCGCGGATCCTGCCAGTCGGTGGGCCATGTGAGCTTGCCATCGGCGGTGAGGAGCTTGACCTCCAGCGGGAACGGCAGCGCCCAGGCCTCCTTCTGCCCAGGCAGCCTGAGTGCGAGCTTCACCAGGAAGTCGCCCTTGGTCGAGACGTTCTCCTGCTGTTTCACCGTCCCGAGCTTGGGATTGTCGGATCCGCCCGTGACCTTATCGGGTGCGGACGGCCGGAGGCTGAGCTCGAACAGCTTGTACGCGGTCCAGCCCTCCTGATTGAGTTCCTTCTCGAACTTGGTGCTCGCCACGCCGTCCTGGTGATTGGCCTGGGCCTCGAACACGACGCCGATTTCCACGCCGTAGGACAACTTGTGCAGGGGGAGGAACGGCGACTCCCAGAACTTGGTGTGCACACGGGCGAAGTTCGGCAGCTCCTCGACCTCGACCTTCGTCGTCGTCCGGCGGAGCACGAGATACAGCGACCTGGTGGCGGAGTCCCAGTACGTCCGCGCGCCCACCGTCTGGAAGAACCGCTTGGACCATGCCACGAAGGGCCGGGTGAGGGCGTTGTGCCCGGCCACCGCCTTCCGGCCGATCCAGGTGCGCGGCTGCCTCGGGGCAAAGCGCCGGGCCGCGTTGGTCACGTTGGCCGTCTTCTCTTCGAACGCACGGTCGAGAGTGCCGGAGCGGGCTTCGTCGGCCAGGGAGCGCCCCTTGATGGGCCGCCAGCGCCGCTTGGTACGTGCCTGGATCTTCGTCGTCAGCTCCTTCTTGCCTAGCGCCGTGAGCCGGGCGCGCCACGCGTTGGCCCACTGCTGGCGGAGTTTCTTGAGCTCCCGCCACTGGTAATCCACGGCGGAGACCTCGCGGCGCTGCAACCGGTTGAGGCCGCCGTTCTTCTCCTTGCCGTTCCCGATCCTGGTGATCTTCTGGCCGAGGGAGATCAGCTTGTCCGCCAGCGCGGTCCTGGCGTCGACCGCGGCCGTTAGCTCGTCGGCGAGCTTCCTGATCTCGCTCTTCGGCTTATGCTGCTGCTGCGCCGCCCGCAGTGCCGCTTCCGCGTCGTTTACTCGCTGTTCCGCGGGAGCCAGCCGGGTTTCCAGGCTGGAATACTGCCCGTAGAGCCGCGCCAGCGCGTGGTCGAACGCCGGCTGCCGCGCCCGCCGCGCCCGCACGCGCCGGCTTGCCGGAGCGCCCGAACCGCGGCCGACCGCCCCCGCGTTCGACCGCGGGGGCGGTCCCTGGACAAGGAACTGGCGCACCCGGCCGGCGGATGTGCGCAGCGTCCGGATGATCGAGTTGCGGGCGGCCTGCCCGGCCTGGGTGACGACCTGCCTGGCGCTGGCCGCCTTGGCTGCCAGCGCGCGGACGGCGGTCTGCCGGGCCTGTTTCGCGGCCTGCCCGGCCTGGGCGATCGCGGTGGCGGTGGCCCGGGTGATCTGGCCCACGCGGTTCTGGAATGCGCGCACCGTCTGGGTGACGGCCCGCTGTGCGTTATGGGCGGCCTGGGTCATCGCCTGGCCGGCCCGGGCCACCGCCTGGGCGGCCTGGGCGGACAGCGCCTGCCCGGTCTGCCTCGCCCGGCCGGCCACGGCGGCTGCCTGGGTGATCTGGCGGAGCCGGCTTTGAAAACCGCGCACCGTCTGGGCGATGGCGCTCTGGCTGGCCTGGGCGGCCCGGGTGATTGCCCGTTGTGCCTGGGCGATCTTGGCGCCGAGCACCGGGCCACGCGGGCCGGGCGCGGGGACCTGCTGCTGGGCCTGGCCCTGAGGCGGCTGGGAGCCCTGGCCGCCCGGCTGGTTGCTGCCCGGCTGTTGCGGGGCCGGCTGGTTGCTGCTCGCCAGCACTGTTCCTGAGGCGGTGAATGCGGGCGCCTCGCTGGAGCCCGCCAGGACAACCACGGCGGCCAGTGCCGCGGTCATGGCGATGAGCTGCATGCGGGCCGGGCGCGGGGCGGCTGCGGCACGGGCGGATGTGCCTGATACCGCCCGTAGCCAGCGCGCCGTAGCTGCCAATGCCACGGACGCAACGGACAGAACGACGGTGGCAGTCACCAGGAACGCGATGCTCATCTCGGGTCGTCCTCCTTATCAGCACCGGCCCCGGTAGGCGCCGGTCCGGTATGTGGTCCACGGGGACCAGTCGGTGCCGCCGTGGGAGAGGATGACGGCGGAGCGGGCGTTGGCCTGGGGGCTGAGGGTGGCGAGGGCGCCGTTGGAGGCGTTGATCTGCCACAGGCCGTAGTCGTCGGTGGGGGAGACGGCGCCGGGGTTGCCGCCGGATTCGGCCAGGGCGATCCCGGCGGCGAGGCGGGCGTCGGCCGGGTTGCCGCCCGCCTGGTCCCACAGCGCCTCAAGGCCGCCGCAGCCGTACCTGCCGTCGGCGCCGGCGGGAGCGGGGCTGCCCCGGTCCAGCCTTGTCTGTGGCCGGTCATCCCGAACGGACCGGGGCTTCGCCGCGGCCGTCCCTGTATCGGGGGGGCGGTGCCAGCCGGGCGTGGTAACGGGAGTGCCGCCGTGGACGACATACGCGATGGCGTGCGCTGGGCGAGCCGGGATGGTGAGCACCTGACCTGGGTAGATCAGGTCCGGGTCGGCGATGACCGCCGTGTTCGCGCCGTACACCGCCTGCCAGTCGCCGGGCGAGCCGTAGCAGCGGTCCGCGATCGACGACAGGGTTTCGCCGGGCCGGACGGTGTGGGTGGGCATGCACCCGGCCGCGCTCGCAGCCGCCTGGGCCTTGCGAGAGCCGGGGGTAGCCCTGGCCAGGCCGCGGAGGCGGGGGGAGGCATTCCCCGGGCCGGACGCGTGTGGGCCGGTACCGATCCGATGAGAAGAGCGTGAGCCCGGTGAGGTCTGGCGCGGGGGCGCTGCGATCCGCTCTGCGCCGACGGCGGCGCTTCCGGCCGTGGCGGCTACGGCGCCGGCGCCGTCATGCGGCGCGCTGGCGATCCGCGCGGCCGCCGTGAGCCCGGTGCTCAAGGCGCCAGCCAAGGTGACGATCGACGCGATCCTGGCCAGTCGTGAGGTCCTGGCCAGTCGTGAGGCCGGTCCGGCCGTCATCATGTGCTCCCGTGGCGATGAGGCCTCCCGCACCCGGCGGCGAGGCAGCATGGAAGAAGCGGTGCTAATTGGGCTGATTGGGCGGCGAGGCATAATCGGATGCGCCGCGCGAGACGATATTCAACGCGAAGGAAAATATTAGGGAAACAATAGATTAATTCTGGCGCGATAACGCCGGGTAGCTGCCTGGAGGCCCGTTTTCCACGGTGGGCGGAAGGATGCGGGCCGCAGGCTGCGGCGGATGGACACCGCGTACGAGCGAAACTGCGCCGCGAGAACTCAGCAGCGCGTCCTCCGAGATTCGCCAGTCAGGCCCGAAGCTCCGGCCGGCGTTTCCGGATCGCTATATGAATATCATCTCGTGTGCCATCCGGCAAGGGGAATCAGCCCGGGAATGGGATAGGGCTCCGGTCATTTCCGATAGCGAGGTGCTGCTGGGCTGCCCGCGCGCGGATCGCCCGTGCCGGTAGCCGACGAGATCTCCGGGCCGGCTAGGCCTGCGTGCCGCGCTAGCGTCCAGGTATCCAGGTATGTAGCTGCGCACGATGCGGCAGGCGGACAGTCGTGGTGAGGGAGCGAACATGGACGAAGGCCGGGCGCGAGCCCTGCTGCTCGCTGAGCGCGCCGAGGTGGCGTCACTGCTGCGGCAGACCGAAGGGGAAACCGAGGCCGGCCAGGCGGACCAGGGACCGGGCGACTACGGTGACGCGGCGCTGCCGCTGACCGCGCAGGCGGAGGACGCGGCTGTCGCCGCGGACCTGCGGGACCGGCTGGCGGCGATCGACCGGGCGCTGGCCCGGCTGGAGGCCGGCACCTACGGGCGCTCGGTGCTCAGCGGCAAGCCGATCCCCGACGAGCGGCTGGAAGCCGACCCGGCCGCCGAACTGACCGTCGAAGAGGCCCGCGGCAAGCGGTAACGCCGTCCTGCGGCCGGCGGCCCAGGCGGCGATCTGGGCGCGCGAGCGGAAGCCCAGCTTGGTCATGATGTTGGCGACGTGCCGTGCGACGGTCGCGGGGCTGATGACAAGCTCCTCGGCGATGGCCTTGTTGCTGCGGCCGCGGGCCACCAGCGCGGCGATCTCCAGTTCCCGTGGCGTCAGCGAACCGGGCGGTGCCGCCGGCGGCGCGGCGTCGGCCGGCGCGGCCCGCGCCGTCGTGTCCGGCGGCTGGAGCGCCAGGCCGATGGCGGCCTCGGCGGACAGCGCGAGACCGCGCGCCCACAGCCGCGCGACGGCCTGGTCGCCGAGACGGCGGGCCGGAGCGAGGTACCGCCCGGCCCGCGCGCCCGGCAGCGGCGGCAGGCCGCTTGCCTCGCGCAGCGCGGTCGACGCGGCGGTGAGCAGCACCGCCCGCTCGGGCTCTCCCTCCCGGACCGCGAGCGCGGCGAACGACTCCAGGCCGCGCGCCACGCCGATCCGCGTCCCGATGGTCCGGCTGAGCCGCAGGCTCTCGGCGAGGTGCTCCCTGGCCAGTCCGGTCGCGCCGAGGTCTGTCGCGACCCGGCCGAGACCGGACAGGCAGCGCGCGATCTCCGGCCGGGCGTCGATCTCGCGCAGGTAGACCAGCGCTTCGGCGTACCGCTCGCGCGCGTCGGCGTGGTCTCCGCGTGCCCTGGCGAGGTCGCCGAGACCGAGCTGCGCCCGCGCGACGCCCCACAGGTGGTCGATGCCGCGCATGACGGTGACCGAGGCGCTGGCGAGGTCGGCCGCTTCGCGCATCCGCCCGCGCAGCCCGGCGACCGCGGCCCTGATCGCGAGCGCCCAGCCCAGGTTCCACCCGTCGCCCGCCGCTTCGGCGATCGAGGCCGCCTCCTGGCCCAGCGCCTCCGCCTCCTCCGGCCGCCCGGTGTGCACGGCGACCTCGCTGAGCAGGTTGAGCCCGGCCGCCGTCCAGAAGTCGTCGCCCGCCGCGCGGCACAGCTCCAGGCCGGCCCGCGCCGGCGGGCCGGCCGCCGCCGGGTCGCCGGACAGCGTGAGCTGCGCGCGGCCGATCAGCGCCGCGCCCCGGATCGCCGGCGCTACCTCCGCCGCCTCGTCCCGGGCGAGGAACGCGTCCAGCCACTCGCGGCCCAGGGCGAACTCGCCGCGCACCAGCATGCAGGGCCGGACCGCGGTGCAGATCCGCAGCCCGGTCTCCACGTCGCCGTCCGCGAGGCACTGGCTCAGCGCCAGCCATACGTTGCCCGCGTCCGCGTCGTACCTGCGGAACACGTCGACCCGCTCCCGCCAGGGGGCAGAGACCAGTGCCATGCCCACCGCGAAGTTGCGCTCTACCACGGCGAGCACGTAGTCGCGGAACCGGCGGCTGACGGCCGCCGTCTCACCCGCCGCGGCCAGCCTGCCCGCCGCGTACTCGCGGATCGTGTCGAGCAGCCGGTACCGGGCCTGCCCGAGCACCTCCGGCTCGCGCACCACCAGCGACTTGTCCACCAGGGCGGCGAGCAGGTCCAGCGTGCCGCCGGGCGGGATGCGCTGGTCCGAGCACACCTGCTCGGCCATCTCCAGCGACCAGCCGGCGAACACCGACAGCCGCCGCAGCAGCACCTGCTCCTGTTCGGTCAGCAGGTCGTGACTCCAGTCGATCGCGGCGCGCAGCGTCCGCTGCCGCGGCGGCGCGGTCCGGTCGCCGGCGGTCAGCAGCCCGAGCCTGTCGGCCATCCGCCGCCGGATCTGCTCCACGGAAAGCGCGCGGACGCGGGCGGCGGCCAGTTCGATCGCCAGCGGGATTCCGTCGAGCGCACGGCAGATGCCCGCCACGGCGTCCGCGTCCGGCGGGGTGAGCGCGAACCCGGGGAGAGCCGCCGCCGCCCGTTCGGTGAAAAGCCGGACGGCCTCGCCCGCGGCCGCGTCGCCTGCGGGAGCCGCCGGCGCGATCGCCAGCGGCGGCACCGGCCAGACCGTCTCGCCGGCGACGCGCAGCGGCTCGCGGCTGGTGGCCAGCAGCCGCAGCTCCGGCGAGCTGGCCAGCAGCCGGTGGCAGATCCGGGCGCACTCGTCGAGGAGGTGCTCGCAGTTGTCCAGCCCCAGCAGCAGCTCGCGCGGCCGCAGCGTGTCGGCGATGGTGTCGAGCAGCGGGCGCCCCTGCTCCTCGGCCACGCCCAGGGCCGCCGCCACGCGCGCCGCCACCAGGTCCGGGCTGCCCGGCTCGAGGTCGGCCAGTTCGACGTAGCACGCCCCGTCGGCGAACTCCCCGGCCGCCGCGGCGAGCACGCGCAGCGCCAGACGGGTCTTGCCGATCCCCCCGGGGCCGGTCAGCGTCAGCATCCGGGTCGCGCACAGGAGCTTACGCAGCTCGCCAAGCTCGCGCTCGCGCCCGACGAAGCTGTTCGGCTCCTGCGGCAGGTCTGACCCTATGTCGGCTACCTCGATTCCATCCGGGCGCGGCCCGGGACCGGATGCGTGCATCGGATTACATAATTTTGATGATGCGCCGACGTGCGGCCCAAGCATAGTCTGCTAGCTCGGCCGCCGTGGCCGGACAGGGGGGATGCGGCGGAGAGCGCTGGCGCCACGCCGACGCGATCTCGCCGCAGGGAGCGGTCACGGCGGCCGGTCGCCGCAGCGCTGCCCCGTGCTGACGCCTTGTCGATCACCGGCCGGGGACGCCTGATTCCGCGCCCCGCGGCGCCCATGAGCCTGCGGAGGCGCCACCGTCCGTTCGGGATGACAAGGACAGAGCCGGCCACGGGCGGAAGCGCGCAGGCGACCCGGATGTGCCGCCATGGCTTGCGATGACGCAGACTAGGACTCCGGTCCCGAAGGGAGAACCGGAACATGGACGCGGACGTCGTCGTCGCCGGCGCTGGCCACAACAGCCTGATCGCCGCCTGCTACCTGGCCAAGGCGGGGTACCGGTGCCTGGTGCTCGACGCCAGGCACATTCCCGGCGGCGGCGCCGCCACCGAGGAGATCCTGCTGCCCGGCTACGGTATCGACACCTGTGCCACCGGCCACACGCTGATCCGGGTCAATCCCCTGCTCACCGGGGATGAGCTGGGCTTGATCGCCGATTACGGGCTGCGCTACATCGATCCCGATCCGGTTGCCCACGTCGCGTTCCCAGACGGCGAGCAGCTCACCATGTGGCTCGACCGCGACCGCACCGCCGCGGAGATCGGCCGGTTCTCGGCCGCCGACGCCTCGGCCTACCTGCGGCTCCTCGACGAGTACGACGAGGTGAAGTCGGTTTTCAGCGGGTCGCAGTTCACCCCGGTGGGGTTCGGCCCCTCCCTGGACGCGCGGCTGGCATCGCATCCGCGTGGCCCCCTGTGGCAGCGGCGGCGCGCGCTGTCGGCCTGGGATGTGATCAGGCACGAGTTCGCCAGCCGGCATGTCCGGGCGTTCATGCTGTGGATGGCGTTCCAGACGAACCAGGCGGTGGACGTGCCCGGCTCCGGCGTGCTCGCCTACTCGCTGGTCTTCGGGCGCCAGCAGCGCAGCTGGTCGATCATCCCCGGCGGATCCGGCAAGCTGACCGAGGCGCTGACCGGCTACCTCACCGACCACGGCGGCACCGTGCTGTGCGGCAAGCGCGTCACCCGCCTGCTGCTCGACGGTGACCGGTGCACCGGGGTGGAGACCGCCGACGGCGAACAGTACCGGGCGGGCAAGGCGGTGCTGTCAACGATCCACGTCACACAGCTGCGGGACATGGCGCCGGCAAAGATGTGGCCCGAGGAGTTCCACTACGGCATCGACACCTACGACGCCGGGATTCCGGGCTTCGGCGTCTATCTCGCCACCAGCGCCCCGCCCGTGTTCGAGGCCCCGGACGGCGGCCGCCACGCCGCCGTGTCGGCGGGGACGGTGGGATGGCCGGAAGACGTCATCCGGCTCGGGCAGGACCTGCGGGCCGGCCGGTTCATCGCGGACGTGCCCTGGCTCCTGGTGGCGACGCCGACGCTGGCGGATCCCGGCAGGGCGCCGTCGGGCGGGCACACGGTCAAGCTGCTGAGCCAGCAGGTCTACGACCTGCCGGCCGGCATGCCGGACTGGGAGGCAGTCAAGGCCGAGCACGCCAAGCGCCAGCTTGAGCACCTTCGGCGGGCCGCGCCCGGGTTCACCGACGACGTCATCCTCGCGCGGCTCGTCATGTCGCCCGCGGACTACGAGCGGCTCAACCCGCACATGGTGCGCGGCGCGTTCCATGGCGGTGACCGCGGCGTGGCGCAGACCGGGCCGCTGCGCCCGGTGCCCGGCTGGGCGTCGCACCGCATGCCGATCGCGGGCCTGTACCAGACGGGGGCCACCACCCACCCGGGCGGCTCCATCACCGGCGCGCCGGGACGGAACGCCGCCATCGTGATGCTGCACGACCTGGGCCACGACCCGGCCGAGGTGATGAGCGCGCCGGCGTGCCGGTGAGGGTGGCTGCGGGCCGGTGAGGGTGGCTACGGGCCGGTGAGGTTCGCGGCGACCGTGGCGCCGAGCTCGTAGCACCGCCGCTCCACGTCCCCGCCCACCGGTCCGGTCACGGCCACCGGGCTGACGACCTCGGTCCAGCCCAGCCCTGTCGCGATGGACGTGACCGCCCGCACCGCCCCGGTGGTGTCGCTGGCCCCGTGCACGTACAGGCCGTAGGGCGCCCGGGGCTTGGCCTGTAGGCAGGGATAGTAGATCTGGTCGAAGAAGTACTTGAGCGCACCGGACATATAGCCGATGTTCGCGGGGGTGCCGAGCACGAAACCGTCCGCGGCGAGCACGTCGGGGACGTTCGCTGCCAGGGCGGGGCGGACCGTGACGTCGATCCCCTCAAGCTCGGGATCGCGAGCGCCCGCCACAGCCGCCTCGAGCATCGCTTGCAGGGCCGGAGAGGACGTGTGATGGACGACGAGCAGTCGCGGCAAGGGGGTACCTCCGGGCGCGGCCGCCGCGGGCGGGCCGGCCGCGGCTGGGAGCATGATAGTGCTCCCATGGCCGCCGCGTCCCCCGCCGTTCTCGTCACCCGTCGCGGACGGACGCGCGTGCTGCCCGGTCCGCCGCGGGCCGCGCGAGCGGCGCCGCTCAAGGCGCCGGCGGCGTCTGCCGCACGTCGACGAGTTCCAGGCCGAGGGCGCGCACACGGTCCAGCATGGCGTGCAGGCCGCCCTGGTCGAGCGTGCCGGACAGGACGGTGCTCGTCGGTTCGACCTCCACGTCCATGTCAGCGAACGCCTCCCGCGCGGCCGGACCGATCGAGCCGAGCACCCTGATCTCATAGCTACGCCTGGTCACCGGGCCTCCTTCCGGGTCGTCACCGCGCCGTCTGCTGCGGGCGCCCGCGGATCCGGCGAGCCTCAAGCAGCTCGAGGCCAAGCGATCTGATCCGTTCCAGCACGCCATGCAAGGCCGCCTGATCCAACTCGCCGGTGATGATCGTGACCGCGCCGCGGGTGGAAATGCCGAGCCCGGCGAACGCCTTGACCGCCATCTCATCGAGCTGACCCGCGACACGGATCTCGTAGCGTGCGGGCACAAGATCCTCCCCTGTTCCCCTCGCGGTTATCACCGCCGATGCTCGCCGGCAGGACGTGTGCCCGGGATCACTCGCACCGGGTGAAGAAAGGCGAGCCCCGCCAGCGGCCACGGCCGCTGGTCAGATCAGCTCTAGCTCGCGGGCCCGCAGCACGGCATCCCGCCTGCGGCTGGCGGGAAGCTTGCGGTAGATGGCCGCCAGATGGGTTTTCACCGTGTTCACCGACAGGCAAAGCTCGTCGGCGATCTCCACGGTGGACATGCTGGTCGCGAGGAACCGCAAGATGGTCAGCTCGCGCTGGGTGAGCGGTTCCGGAAGGTCGCGCGGGGGGCGTGGGGCCGGCACCAGGGGCGCGGCCGCGGCGGCGCCGGGCAGGGGTGAGGGCCATCGGCCCGCGACGTCGGGATGACGGGCGAGCAGCGCGCCGAACGTGTCCCTGACTCGCAGGAACGGCAGGACGATCTCGTCCCGTGCCAGCTCGGCGGCGCGGAGGATGAGCTCGAGGGCCCGCCCGCGGTCACCGCCGTCCTGCGCGATCCGCGCGCCGCAGAGCAGCGCCTCCACGAGGAGGAACCGGCTTGTCTGGGCGCTGGGGGTCGTCAGCACGCTGCGGACGCAGTCACGTGCGCGGCGCGGATCGCCCAGCGCGAGGTGGGCCCGCGCCCGCGCGGCCGTGGTGAGGATGGCGAACTCCGTGCCGCTGTACCTGTCGAGCAGCGCGAGCGCCGAACGCGGCCGGCCCAGGGACGTGTCCAGGTCGGCGAGCATGATGTCGCGGTGGACGCCGAGCACGGGCGGCATCTGGTGGTCGCCCGCCTCGCGCAGGATCGCCCGCGCCTCGGCCTGGTGACCGTAGGTCGCCAGCACGCTTGCCTGCGCGAGGACGAGCGCGACCGCCAGGCCGGGATCTGAGCCGACCGCGTCGGGCACCAGGATCCGTTGCAGGCTCTCCGCCTGGGTGCCTAGGTCGCCGGCGACCAGGGCGCGCATCACCGACGCCAGTTCCAGCGTCGGCGGCATGCTCAGGCCTTTCTCCTTCCGCAGGTTATGCGCTTGGCGCGCCGCCCGTTCCGCGCGGTTCGTCCGGGACCAGAAGGTGTCGACGTATGTCATCATGCCGAGCGCCTCAAGCTCGAGTATGTCCGCGCCGTCGCGCCGCGCTTCGGCGAGCGCCTCGTCGAGCAGCCCGGCGACATCCTCATGCCTGCCGTGCCACAGGTGCGTGCTGGCCTGCGCCAGCAGCACCGCGGCCCGCAGGCCCGCCACGTCGCCGCCGCGGCCGAGCAGGCGTGCCGCCGCCGCGTCGACCGCGGCGGCGTCGAACGCCTTCTGGCCGAGGATCAGTTCGGCCAGATCACAGGTGGCCAGCAGGCCGGGGTCCGCCAGGGCCTGCTCCGGCCGCCGTTCCCGGAGCCGCGCTAGCTCGCGTGCCGCCGAATCCGGGCCGGCGAAGATCGCCGCGAGCACCATGCCGACGATAGCGGCCTCGGCACGCCGGCCCGCCGGCGCCGCTGCGGGGACAGGCTCCTCGCCGTCGGCGGCGTCCTCCGGCGGGGCCTGCGGCACCAGTTCGCGCAGCCCGAGACCGGACAGGTCCTGTCGCCGTACGAAGGCACTGGCCAGTCCGCCGCGGGCCAGCAGCGCGGTGACGCGCGATCCGTCGCCCGCCTGCACCGCCCAGCGGATGGCGCTGCCCAGGTCGTCGTTGGCCTCGAACCAGGCGGCCGCCCGTTCCTTGAGGGCGCGCACGTCCTCACCGTCGCGCCGTTGCAGCAGGTAACGGAGAATTTCCCGGAAGAGCTGGTGGTACCGGTAGCGCGTCTGGAGGGGATCGAGCGGTATGACGAAGGAGTTGCCGCGCGCCAGGTCCGCGAGCGCGTCCCCGCAGCCGGTCATGCCGGTGACCGCGTCGGCCAGCGGCCCTGTCACCTCGTCGAGGAAGCTGGTCTCGATGAGCAGCCGGCGCCGCGGCGCGGGAAGCTGGCGCAGGACCTCGTCGACGAGGTATTCGCCGATGCTTCCAGGGTCCAGCGCGAGCTGGGAGACGAAGTTCGCGGGGTGTTCGGCGCCTTCCATCCGCATGGCGGACAGCCGCACGCCGGCCGCCCACCCCTCTGTGCGCGCGGCGAGGGTGTCGAAATCCCGTTTCGGCAGGCTAACGCCGTGCGCCGCGAGCACTTGGCCCATCTCGGCCGGCGTCATGGCCAGGTCGGCCGCCCGGAGTTCGAGCATCTGCCCGGCCAGGCGGTACCTGTGCAGCGGGAGCAGCGGATCGCTGCGCGCGGCCAGCACCAGCCGCGGCCCCGGCTGACGGCCCCGGACAAGCCCGTCCAGGCTGTGCAGGATATCGGGGTCGGTCAGCACGTGCGCGTCGTCGATGATCACGACGAGCTGATCGGCCGGATCCGGGACATGGCTGAACAGCATCTGCACGAGGTCGGGTCCGGGACCGCGCGCCGTCCCGGGCGGGGCGGCGCATCCGGCGCCGTCACAGGCTGGCAGCGCGGATTCGAGCAGGCGCCAGAACCGCCGCGGCTCGGCATCCGCGGCCATCGGGCTAAGCCAGGCGACCCGCGCTCTGGCGTGCCCGGCCCAGTCGGCGAGCAATACGGTCTTGCCGGCCCCCGGCCCGGCGCAGAGCAGGGTCAGTGGCAGGTCCGCCCCTCCGTCGAGCCGGGCGAGCAGCCGCGGACGGGAGACGTGCCTGGGCGGCAGCCGCGGCACGGTCACACGCGAATCGCATAGCGTACCCGCCATCATCAGCGCTCCCCCCGAATCCGGTACGAAGCGGGACCGCACCGGCTGCGCTTACGGAATCCATGGCTCCGGTCACTGTAACCGCTGCTCACGAACGTAAGGAAGCCGGCCGTCGCCGCGCCGGGCATCAGCCCTGCCGCGCCGGGAGCCCATCCCGCCGCGTCCGGCCTTCCGGACCACCCGTGACGGGTGATCCGGAAGGGGTTACAGAGTTCTGCTCGCAATCATAATCGCCTAGAGCCTGCCGCTTCCTAGCCGGACGGCTCCCCGGCCGGGACCCGCCGGCCTCCCCCTCCCGCCGGTCTTACCGCCGCAAGGTGCCAGATCCTCTGGCATACTGCGACGAATAACGGCCAAGACGGGAGGGGGGTCCTGTGGCATTCGGCAAAGCGCGCGCCGCCGCTGCTCCCCCGCAGGGGACATGATCCAGTTTCACCATGGCGCCGCCACCTGTGTCGGCCGCGTCCGCCGGGTCAACGAGGACAGCTACCTTGCGCTGCCGCCCGTGTACGCCGTAGCCGATGGCATGGGCGGCCACGGCGCCGGCGATGTGGCGAGCGCACTGGCGATCGAGGCGCTCATATCGTGTGCCCGGTCGCGCCCGCTGTCAGCGGATGCCGTCCTCGCTGCGCTGGAAGCCGCCAACCGCGCCATCATCGCCCGCGACGAGGCGGACGGCATGGGCACCACTGTCACCGGCCTGGCCTTGCTCGAGGCCGGCGGCGGCCACCTGATGGTGTTCAACGTCGGCGACTCGCGGGTCTACCGGCTGGCCGGCGGCCGCTTCGACCAGGTCACCGTCGACCATTCGGAGGTCCAGGAACTCGTGCTCGCCGGCGTGCTCACCCGTGAGCAGGCGCGCACCCATCCGCGCCGGAACGTCGTCACCCGGGCCCTCGGCGGCGATCCGGTCCTGCGGGCCGACCACTGGCTCCTGCCCGCTCTCAGCGGCGACCGGTACCTGCTGTGCTCGGATGGCCTCTACAGCGAGCTGTCCGATGAGGCGATCGTCAGGCACCTCGCCATCGATGACGCGCAGCGGGCGGCCGCCGCGCTGGTGGCCGCGGCCAATGACGCGGGCGGCCACGACAACATCACCGCCGTCGTCGTCGACGTCGGCGACGACGCGGCCGCGCCGGCCGGGGGCCGCCGGCATGCGCGGCCCTTCGGAACGCCCGGGCCGGCGCGTTAGGCAGGCCGCCACGCTGACCCGTCCTAGGCTGCGGTCATGGGCGAGATCCGGGTGGGCACGGCGTCGTGGACCGATAAGACGCTGATCGCTTCTGGCTGGTACCCGCCGGAGGCGAACACCGCGGAGAAACGGCTGCGGTTCTATGCCCGGCAGTTCCCCTTGGCGGAGGTGGACTCCAGCTACTACGCGCTGCCCGCGGAGCGGACCGCTGCGGCGTGGGCGGCGCGGACTCCGGCCGGGTTCACCTTCAACATCAAGGCGTTCAGCCTGTTCACGCAGCATCCCACGCCGGTCAGGGCGCTGCCGGCCGACTTGCGCGAGGCCGCGGAGCGGGCCGGCAAGGCCCGGATCTACCTGAAGGACGCCGCCCCGGAGGTGGTCGACCGGGCGTGGGACCGGTTCTTCGCCGCGCTGGAGCCGCTGCGCGAGGCGGGCAAACTGGGCGCGATCCTGCTGCAATTCCCGCCCTGGTTCCCGATCTCCCGGGCGAACAAGGACTACATCGCGGCGTGTGCGGAGCGGGCAGCACCGAGGCGGGTGTGCGTGGAGTTCCGCAACCGCACCTGGATGACCCCGGACAACCAGCAGGAGACCCTGGGATTCCTGTCCTCCCGCCAGTTGTCGTACGTGTGCGTGGACATGCCACAGGGCTATCCGAGTTCGATACCGCCGGTCGTGGCCGCCACCAGCGACCTGGCCCTGGTCCGCATGCACGGCCACTCGGACAAGTGGGAGAGCAAGGACATCTCGGAGCGGTTCGGCTACCGCTACAGCGACAGGGAACTGGACGAGTGGGCCGGGAGGATCCGCGGCCTGGCCGGGAACGCCGCGCAGACCCACGTGGTGTTCAACAACTGCTACCGCGACTACGCCCAGGTCAACGCCCGGCAGCTCATCGAAAGGCTCACCGGTTAGCGCGCTGGTCAGCGCACCGGGGCGCCCGCCCCGGGCCGGCTCGTCAATGCGCGTGCCGCCAGTCGCGGCGCAAGGTCCTCGGTTACGCGCGGTCCTCGGTTACGCGCGCGCCGTCCGCGCCACGCGCCCAAGGTTTGCTGGCCGCCCGCCTGGGAAGTCGGCACGCGTGACCCAGCCGCCCCGTGTCGCGGAGAGCGCCAGGCAGGAAGGTGAGCCGCCTCCACGGCAAACCCCCGTCCCCGTGGCCCGCCGCGTCGCCGCATGGGCCGGGTGGTGGATCGCGCTGATGTCGTTCTGGGTGATGCTCGACGACTCAACCCAGTTCGACGAGATGCTGGCAGGCGCCGGCGCGGCCGCGCTGGCGGCGCTGGTCGCCGAGGCGGCCACCTACCAGGCCGCCGCCCGGACCCGGATACGGGCCGAATGGGTCGTACCCGCGCTCCGGCTGCCCGGCCAGGTGGCAGGCGACCTGGTCATCGTGTTCGGCGCGCTGTGGCGGAAGCTGGCCCTCGGCAGGGAGCCGCGCAGCGCGTTCGCCGAGATCCCGGTCCGCTACGGCGACGACACCGTCGAGGGCGCCACCCGCCGCGTGCTCCTGGTGGGCGGCAACAGCATCGCCCCGAACCAGTTCGTGCTGGGCATCGACAAGAACCGGAACGCGATGGTGGTGCACCAGCTCGAAGCCGGAGACGAAGCCGGAGACGAAGCCGGAGACGAGGAGAAGCGATGAGTTTCGTCGCGGCGGCGATCGCCATGCTCATAGCGACGATTCCCGCGGCCGTGGTTCTCGTCAGGGGCGAGCCGCCGGAGGCGGTCATCGGCTATGAGTTCATCACCTCGGTCGCCGTGATGATCCTCGCGCTGCTCGCGCAGGGCTTCCAGCGGCCGAGCCTGTTCGAGCTGCCCGTGCTGCTCGCCGTGCTGATGTACGCCAGCGGCCTGGTGTACATCCGTGCCCTGGAGCGATGGCTGTGAAGGCCGCCCCGGTCGTCTCCGACGTCCTGCTCGGCTTGGCCGTGCTCCTCGTGCTCGCGTCCGCGGTCGGCATTCTGGTGATGCCCGGCGCCTACGCCAAGCTGCACTTCGTCACCCCGGCCGCCCTGGTCGCGCCGATCTTGGTGACACTGGCCATCGGAGTCCGGATGGGACTGACCGAGAACACCGGGGAAAGCTGCCTCGCGCTGGTGTTCATGGTCATCGGCGGCCCCTACCTCTCGCACGCCACCATCCGCGCGATCCGCGTCCGGGAGAGGGGCGACTGGCGCCCCGGCGGCAGCGGCAAGGCGCCGGGAACGGAGGAAGAGCAGTGAGCGCCGCCGTCGTCACCCCCTATACGGTCCCGGCCGGCCTGATGGACACGCTGCAAGTGACGGTCCTGGTCCTGGTGGCCGCCGGCGCCGCCGCCGTGGTACTCACCCGGAGGCTGGTGCGCCAGGTGCTCGTGCTCGGCGCCTACGGAATCATGCTGGCGGTGCTGTTCTTGACGTTCCAGGCACCCGACGTCACGCTGTCCGCGCTGACGGTTGGCGCGGTCGCGCTGCCCATCATCGTGCTGCTCGCCGCCTCCAAGACGAGGAAGAAGGAAGAATGAGGCCCGCGCTGCGCCGCTGGGTCTTCCTCGCCGGTGCGGCCGGCCTGGTCGCCTTTTACCTATGGGGCCTGTCCGGCCTGCCCGGCTTCGGGAACTATCCGGGCCCGTACGGGCCCGCGATCCTCCGCATCGCCGTGGCGCAGACACACGCCACCGGCGTGGTGTCCGCTGTCAACTTCGAGTACCGCGGCTTCGACACCGTAGGCGAGGAGTTCATCCTTTTCACCGCCGCGGCCGGCACGGCCATCGTGCTGCGCATGCTGCGCGGCGAGCGGGAGCGCCCGCCGGCCGATGAGGCGAGGGACCGCGACGTGCCCCCGACGAGCGGGGCCGTGCGCACGGTCGCCCTGATGTTCACCGGCCCCGTCGTCGTGGCGGGCTGGTGGCTGGCGTCGCACGCGCAGGCGAACCCGTCGGGCGGCTTCCAGGGCGGGGTCGTGCTCGCGACCGCGTTCATCCTCATCTACCTGGCCGGGGAGTTCCTGACGTTCAGGCGGCTCAGCCCCACGGCCATCGCCGACGCCGTCGAGGCGGCCGGCGCGGGCGGCTTCGCCGCGATCGGACTGGCCGCGGTGTGCCTGGGCCTGCCCTACCTGGACAACTTCCTGCCGCTCGGGCAGATCCCCGGCGCCGTGAGCTCGTCCGGCACCATAGCGCTGATCAGCTTCTTCGTCGGGCTGGAGGTCGCCGCCGCGTTCATCCTGATCGTCAGCGAGCTCCTCGAGCAGACGCTCCTCATCAGGCACGGAGGCGGCTGATGCAGGTCTTCCCGTTCATCGTCGTGGCATGGATCGCCGGCGTCGGCCTGTACGGCATCGTCACCAGCCGCAACCTCATCCACCAGATCGTCTGCCTGATCGTGGTGCAGTCGTCCACCTACGTCCTGCTGCTCGGGGTCGGTTACGTCACCGGCGCGGTCGCGCCCTACTACTACGACGTGCCGGTGCGCACGCCCGCGGTCGATCCGGTGGTCCAGGCACTCGCGCTCACCGACGTGGTGGTCGAGGCCGCCGTGACCGCGCTCCTGTTGTCGGTCGCGATCCAGGCGCACAAGCGCTTCGGTACGCTGGACCCGCACGAGCTCGCCGAGTTCAAGGGCTGATGGACCAGCTCTTCGCCCTCTCGGTCGCGGTCCCGCTGCTGGTGGCCGCCGCGCTGGTCGGCGTGAAGCCGCTGCTTTCCGGCCGCCGCCGGACACTGGACGCGCTGGCCATCCTGACCGCCGCATCCGTCGCGGCCATGCTGCTCGTCATCATGATCCGAACGGATGGTGGTGACCGCGTCTACTGGTTCGCCGGATTCCGGCCGTTTCACGGCATCGTCATAGGGATCGACTTCGCGGCGGGGCCGCTGAGCGCCGGCCTGGCGGCGCTCGCCGCCGTCCTGGTCACCGCGGTGATGATCTTCTCCTGGCGCTATTTCCGGCAGGTGGCCACCTACTATCACGCGCTGATGCTGACGTTCCTGGCGGGCATGACCGGGTTCTGCCTGACCGGCGACATCTTCGACCTGTTCGTCTGGTTCGAGCTGATGGGGGTCTCGGCGTACGCGCTTACCGCGTACCGCCCGGAGGAGCGGGGGCCGATCCAGGGCGCGCTCAACTTCGCCATCACCAACAGCGTGGGCGCGTACCTCTCGCTGTCGGGCATAGGCCTGATCTACGGCCGTACCGGCGCGCTGAACATGGCGCAGATCGGCGCGTACATCAGCCGTCACCCGCCGGACCGGCTGGTCGCGGTGGCCTTCCTGCTGATCATCGCCGGGCTGCTGGTCAAGGGCGCGATCGTGCCATTCCACTTCTGGCTGGCCGACGCGCACGCGGTGGCGCCCACGCCGCTGTGCGTGCTGTTCTCCGGCGTCATGGTCGAGCTCGGACTGTACGGGATCGCGCGGGTGTACTGGTCGATGTTCGGTTCCGCGCTCGGGCACCGGGCCGCGATCTCGCACCTGTTCCTGGCGCTCGGCGTGGCGACAGCGGTGGCGGGGGCGCTGTTCTGCTTCCGCGAGCGGCACATCAAACGGCTGCTGGCGTTCTCCACCATCAGCCACGCCGGCATGTTCCTGGCCGGCATCGCGCTGCTCACGCCGCTCGGGCTGGCGGGCACGGCCGTCTACGTCGCCGGTCACGCCATGGTGAAGGGCGCGCTGTTCCTGTGCGCCGGCATCGTCCTGCACCGCCTGGGCTCGGTCAACGAGACGTGGCTGCACGGGCGGGGCCGGCACCTGCGGATCACCGGCGTGCTGTTCACGCTGGCCGGGCTCGGGCTCGCGGACCTCCCGCCGTTCGGCACCTTCCTCGGCAAGGGCTGGATCGAGGACACCGGCAGCGCGCATGGGATGCCGTGGCTCACGCCCGTGTTCATCCTGTGCGCGATCCTCGTCGGCGGCGCCGTGCTGCGCGTGGCGGGCGGCGTGTTCTACGGCCTCGGCGATCCGCCCGCCGAGGACCGGCGGATGGCCCAAGAGGCCGCCGAGGAGACCAGCGAGACGGACGGCGGCGGGCAACGGACCCCGCTCAGCATGCTCATCCCCCCGGCCGTGCTCGCCGCGCTGGCCGTCGCGATAGGCCTGACCCCGCTCGGCCCGGCTGTCGAGGCGGCGGCTGTCCGGTTCCAGGACCAGGCCGCCTACGACGCCACCGTCCTGCACGGCGCGCACGTCGCCCATCCGGTGGCCCCGTTCCCCGTGGAGGCGGCCGGCGTCACGGTCCCGGATGTGGTCACCGGGCTCGTATCGGCCGCCGGCGCCCTGCTGCTCGCCTGCCTCGCGCTGTACTGGCGCCGCCTGCCGGCGCTGCGCCGCGGCTACGAGCCCGGCACAGGCCTGACGGCGCTTGCCGAGGGCTTCCAGAGCGGCGTGATCAACGACTATGTGACATGGATGGTGCTCGGCCTCGCCTGCATCGGCGGGGTGCTGGCCCTGATCATCGGCTGACCGGCATCACCGGTGATCTCGGTGCGCCGCGGCTTCCCGGCCCCGGCCCCGGGCGCGCCGGCCCCGGCCCCGGGCGCGCCGGGCAGCCCCGTCCCGGCGACGCGGGCGCCCTCACCGCGGCGGGACCGGGCGGCGGGTACCCGCTACCGGCGCACCTCATATCTCCAGTCCTCCGGCAGCCCGGCCACGGCGGCGTGCTTGCCGGCCGCGGTGATCGTGATGGCGGTCTTGCCGAGGGCCAGGTCGGCGAGGGTGACGGTGCCCCAGCCTTCCGGGAGGTTCGGGCGCAGGACGATGGTGCGGCTGGGGTGGTCCGGGTCGAGCCCGAGGAACGCGCGGATGAGCAGCAGCGGCGCGGCGCTCGCCCAGGCCTGCGGCGAGCAGGACGTCGGGTACGGGACTGGCGGGCTGAACTCATCGCGGGCGAACCCGCAGAACAGCTCGGGCAGCCGTCCGCCGAAGGCGGCCGCGGCGTCGAGCAGGCCGCCGGCCAGCTGGGTGGCGAGCGCGACCGCTCCGGGCAGGTGCGAGTAGCGGAGCAGGCCGGCGACGGCGATCGCCGTGTCGTGCGGCCAGACCGAGCCGTTGTGGTAGCTCATCGGGTTATAGGCGCCCATGGTGGCGGCCAGCGTGCGCAGCCCGTAACCGCTGTTCATGTCCGCGGCGGCGAGCCGTTCGATGATCGCGGCGGCGTGCTGGTCCGGAGCGATGCCGGTCCACAGGCAGTGCGCGACGTTGCTGGTCACCGCGTCGAGCGGCCGCTTGGCGCCGTCCAGTGCGACAGCGTAGCAGCCCCGGTCGGGAAGCCAGAACGCCTCGGTGAACCGCTGCCGCAGGTCGGCGGCGCGGGAGCGGCACCGGTCGGCGACGGCCGGCTCGCCGAACCCGGCGGCGAGCGCGGCGCGGGCGAGCAGCGCCGCGTACACGTAGCCCTGGACCTCGCAGAGCGCGACGGGCGGCGCGGGCATGCGCCCGTCCGCGTCGTTGATGCCGTCCGCGCTGTCCTTCCAGCCCTGGTTGATCAGTCCGCGGTCGGTGGCCCGCTGGTATTCCACGAATCCGTCCCCGTCGCGGTCGCCGTAGTGCTCGATCCACGCCAGCGCGGCGTCGGCGGCCGGGAGGAGCGCCCGGACGGCCGTCTCGCTGGCGCCCCACCGCCAGGCCTCGGCGAGCAGCATGACGAACAGCGGGGTCGCGTCGATCGTCCCGTAGTACCGGCTGCCGCCGAGGACGCGGGAGCTGTCCGGTCCCCGCCTGAGCTCGTGCACGATGCGGCCCGGTTCTTCCTCGGTGAACGGATCGCACCGCTGGCCCTGCACGCGGGCGAGGTTTTGCAGCGTGCCGACCGCGAGGCCGGTGTCCAGCGGGAGCGCCATCAGGGCGGTCAGCAGGCTGTCCCGGCCGAACAAGGTCATGAACCAGGGCACGCCCGCGGCCACGAAGGAGCCGCCGTGGTCGTCGTGGACCTGAAGTACGCCCAGGTCGCTTTCCGTGCGGGCGAGCACCTGGGCGATGGCGGGGTTCTCGCTGCTGATGACCGTGCTGGTCCGGCGCCACTCCTGGATCTTGCGCGCGGGGCCGCTTGATTCCAGCCGCTGGCCGCGGCCGAACTGAGGCGGGACCTCGCGGTTGCCGACCGTGGGCTGGACCAGGACTTCGGTCGTCCACTCCTGGCGCGGCGGAATGGTAATCCGCCAGCTGAGCGCACCCGGCACGGCGACGGGGTCGCCGGTCGCGCTCACCAGTACCCCCCGCCCGCCGTCCGACCGGGCACGCAGGATCAGGCCGCTGCCGGTCACGGACGATTCCGAGCCGCCATGGCCGCGGCCCTCCTTCACCGCGAACAGGTCCGCGAAGTCGGCGTCCACGTGCAGCACGAGGTTGACCGCGCTGACCTCCCGGCCCATGTTCCGCATGGTGATCGTTTCCCGCATCCCGTCGCCGACCAGCCGCTCGCGGACGATCAGCAGCGTGCTGTCGGCCTGGCCGGCGCGCGGCGGCCGGCGCAGCACGAATCGCGCGCCGAACGCCTCGCCGCCCAGCACGGACAGCGGCTCCGGCTGCTGCCCGTCCAGGCGCAGCTCCCACCGGGAGATGAGCCTGGCGTCGCGGAAGAACAACCCGTGGGACGTTCCCGGCTGGATGTCGCCGGCAGGGCCGGACAGGCAGAACGTGGTGCCCTCCACCAGGGTGACCGTTCCGTCGGGGCTGCCCGCCGGCCTGGCGGGGGAGTTGAACGGGTCTGCGGTCATTAAGCCGCCTCCTCGCGGCCTTGCCCCACGAGCCCGGCGGGCGCGGCCTGAGCGGCTTTCCCGGCGGCCGCTCCCGTGCGGACGGCGCCGAGGGCGCGCAGGTAAGCGGCTTCATATCCGCGCGCCAGGCTGGCCGCGCTGAAGTGCCGCGCGACCCGCTCGCGGCAGGCGGCCGGGTCGATGTCCCGGACGTCGCGCAGCGCCTGCGGTAGCGCGTCGGGTGAGTCGCAGATGATGCCGGTGACGCCGTCGTCCACCACCTCGGGGACGGCGCCGGCACGCAGCGCGACCACGGGCGTGCCGCACGCCATCGCCTCGATCATCACCATGCCGAACGGCTCCTCCCAGCGGATCGGGAACAGCAGGCAGCGGGCCATGGCGAGCAGTTCCCGCTTCTGCCGCGCGTCCGCCATGCCGAAGACGTGGTCGGAGGAGGTCAGCCGCGGCACGACCTCCCGTTCGAAGTACTCCTTCTCCGCGGGCTCGGCGCACTTGCCCGCGAGCACCAGCGGCACGCCCGCCCGGTGGGCCGCCTCAAGCGCCAGGTGCGGGGCCTTATCCGGGGAGAACCGGCCGAGGAACACGGCGTAGTCGCCCTTCTCCCGGCGGAACGGCCAGGATTCCACCCGCAGGGCGTTGTGCACGGTGGCGATCCAGTTCAGGTCCGGAGCCAGCGCGCGCTGCCGCCGGCTGATCGCCACAAGCTGGACATCCTTGCCTATCGCCCGGTAGTACCCGTAGAGATCCTCGTTCACCGGGCCGTGAACCGTCGCCACGGTCGGAAGGCCAAGCGCCGCGTAGGCCGGTGCGTTCAACGGGCCGGCGAGCGTATGGTCATGGACCACGTCGATGCCGGTCTCGCGCGCGATGCGCTCGATCACGCGGCGCGTCTGGGCGGCGTACAGCACCTCGGGGAACGGCTCGCCAAGCCGCTCGGGAATCGCGCGCTCCCGTACCGCGGTGAATGCCGCCGTCGTTCCGGAGCGGCCCGCCCCTAGCAGCGTGACCTCGTGTCCCCTGGCCACCAGCGCATCGGCCAGGTCCGCTACCACGGCCTCCACGCCGCCGTAGGCGGTGGGCGGCACCTCGAAATACGGCGGCGCGACAAGGGCGATCCGCAGCGTCCCGACAGAGTGCAGGCTGCTCACGCTCTTCCTCCTTACCTGACAGGTGAGCAACGTGGAGCTGGGGAACTGAAGGGTTAGCGCTCTCCCCTAGAGAGGGCTAACACACGGAAGATTCGCGCGCAACACGCGGCACACGCGTGCCGTCCCGTGCGGCCTCACCGCCCCGGCCGGGTGTCTGCGTCCCTGAGCTGCCCGAGGGGGACGGCAAGGTGCGGGATGAGGAGCAGGTCGTTGTCGCGGAGAATGACCTCCAGCTGAGCGCCCGGCTCGTCCAGGCGCAGCGCGCGGCGGGCCTCGGCGGGGATGGTGATGATCCCGCCGCGGGATTGCACGGCCACGAACCCTAGGCTCTTTTCCATGTTCCCACTCTACATCAATGCTTAGATTCGGGATAACTGGAAATAGATAATACTGGAAAGACGCTATCTTAGGCGGTGCCGGGAGCGCGGGGCCGTCCCGGCGATGATCCTGCGTTCCCGCTGCCTGGATGCTGTTCGCAGTGCGGAGGTGAATCGCGATGACAGCGCTGGCCGCCGACGAAGCCGTCATGACTACCAAGGCCGGCGAGGCCGGCAAGGCCGTCATGACCGGCAAGGCAGACGAAGCCGCCATAGCCGGCAAGGACGACAAGCCCGACGAGGCCGTCATGGCCGGCGGGACCGGGCGGGATGTCCCCGCCTTCCTGCGCTCAGACCCGGGCGTCCCCGCCGTGGCCGCCATGGTCGCCCCGGTGCCGGCGCCGGGCGCCCCGCCGGGCACCGGCACGCCGGGACTCGCCGCGAGCGGTGCCGAGTGCGCGGGCGGCCGGATCGTCCGGATAACCCGCCTGGCGCACGCCGTCCCCGGCAAGCCCGAGGGAGAGGCGGACACCCGGCCGCTGCTGCCCGCCTGGCAGCGGCCCCGCCGCGCGCTGACCCGGGAACGGACAGGCGAAGGCGGCGAACGGCCATGGAGCAGCTCCTGACCATCGGGGTGCGGCGCCAGCCGGGCCACGTGCTGGTCACCCTGGCCGGGGAGATCGACATCGCCACCGAGCCGCGGCTGAGCGCTCAGCTCACCGCGCTGGCCGTCAGCGGGCGTCCCCTGATCGTGGACCTGGGCGAGGTAGTGTTTATCGACGCCGCCGGCCTCAGGGCCCTGGCCCGCGCCGCCTGGCAGGCCGCGGCCTGTGGCGGCAGCCTGCACGTGGTCTCCGCTGAGTCACGCATCCGGCAACTGCTGGCGATCACCGGCCTGGACCGGCACATCCGGCTGGCCCGCACCGTGGCCGAGGCCCGGGACGCCCTGCGCCGGGACCAGGGCGTCCCGGGCGACGGCGGCTAGCCGCGCTGGGGCTGAAACCGCCGGTGCCCAGATAGCCGGCGGATAACGGAAGATCAGTGCGATCAGCAGGAGGTGAGGCACGTGAGTCCGTTCGGCAAGACCCGCGCCGCGGCCGAGTACGCGGCACGGCACGGCCGCACTGAGCTGACCTTGACCCGCGCCGCCGTGCTGCTGGAACAGCTCGCCGCGTGCCAGGCCGCACTGGCCGGAGGCGAGGGGGAGCAGCCTCTCGCCGTCGCCGGGCTGCTGGCCGCCTTGGTGCGCGCCGTCCGTGACCTGGTAGGCCCGGCATGGCTGGACGCCAACGCCGGCGATCCTGACGTCGCCGCCTTCACCGCCATGCTGGACGCCGCGCTGCCGCCGGAGCCGGAACAGATCGACCAGCTCTGCTCCGAGGTGCTGTGGGCACGGTTCGGCCCCGCGGGCACAGGCCCCGGGGAGGCAGGCCCCGCGGACGCAGGCCCCGCGGGCACAGGCCCCGCGGACGCCGGCCGCCCGTACTGGGACTAGGGGCCCGCGTCACGGCTGTCGGTGCATCATGAGCAGCGCGATGTCATCCCTGGCGGGGGTGTTTCCCACCTGTGCGCGCATGACCGCGGCGCACGCGTCCTCGGCCAGCGGCACGAAGCGCCGGGAAGCGATGCGGCCGTCCACCAGGCTGGCCATGACACCGGTGAGACGGTCGAAGCCTTCCTCCAGGCGCCGGTCCCGCCGCTCTACCAGCCCGTCGGTGTAACAGCACAGCAGGCCGCCCGGCGGGATACCGAACACGCGGGCTTCCCGCCGCGGGTCATCGGCGACCCCGATGGGCGGGTCAGGGTGGATGGGAAGCATGCCGGCGCCTTGCCGTCCCGGAGCCGCCAGGACCGGCGGGAGGTGGCCTGCCGAGGAAACCCGCAGCTCGCCTGTTGCCGGCGTGTACAGGCCGTACAGCACGGTGGCCATCGCGCTCGGCTCGAAGTACTGAATCTTGCGGTCGAGCATGCGCAGCGCGTGGGCAGGCTCCTCGTTTTCCAGCACGTAGGCGCGCAGCGCGCTGCGCATCCGGCCCATGATGACCGCGGCAGTCACCCCGGACCCCGCCACGTCCCCGACCACGATGCCGAGCTTTCCGTCCGGCAGGTTGAACACGTCATACCAGTCGCCGCCGACATTGCCGGAGCCGGTGACGTACCGTGCCGCCAGGTCATGGCCGGGCACCCCGGGCAGCGCCGCCGGGAGCAGGCTGCGATGGAGCGCCACCGCGGCCACCGCGTCGTCCTGGGCCATCATCGAGCGCACGGCGAGCGCGGCGCGGTCGGCGGCGAGCTGGAGCAGGCTCGTATCCTCCGGCGTGAACTGCCGGCCGGTGAGCGAGCCGACATGCAGCACGCCGATGACCTTGCCGCCGGCGAACAGCGGCACGCCCAGCAGCGACCGGATCCCCCGGTCGATGAGCAGCGTGTTGTGCACCGTGCGGTGGTCGACGTGATTCAGGATGACCGGGCTGCCCGACGCGGCGACCTGGCCCGCGAAGCCCGAGCCGAGCGGGACGCGGACTCCCTGCCGGACCTCTTCCTCGATGCCGCTCGCGGCGGTCGCGATCAGGTGCCTGGAGGACCGGTCCAGCAGCAGCACGGTAGCGGTATCGGCGCCGAGGACCTTCTTCACCCGCTCCAGCAGCGTTGTCAGCAGCGTCTGCTCGTCCAGCCTGGACAGGGCCGCGTCCGCCACCGCCTCGATGTCACGGAGGCGGTCGGCCGACGCGGTCTGCCTGCCCGGTTCCCAGGC
>DATGLH010000012.1:0-16272 GCA_035294225.1 Trebonia sp. | reverse complement strand
GCCGGTGGCGGGTATAGCCCCGCTCTTCCCGTGGGCGGCAGAAACCGCAGTCCTGGCTGCGGTCGGGGTTCTTGAAGCCCCCGCGCAGCTCGCCGGGTATGCGATCGGACCGCCAGCCGGGGATCTGCCTGCTGCCGCGGCCGGGGGCCTCGACGTGCAAGGTGCCGCCGTCGATCCAGAACCTCTCGCCGGGGCGGACGAAGACGGCCGGGTCGAAGACCAGCCCGTTGACGTGGCTGATCATCAGCAGCCGTCCGGCGGTGGTCTCGCCGCTCCCGGCTCCCCCGCTCATCAGCCACGGGGGAACGATCAGGTACGGAGCGCACATGCTAACGCCGTTCTCGTGACGATGCGTATTGATGACGGACAGCATCCCGCTGGCCGCTGGCCGGGCAGGACTCCATTCACGCCCATGCTTGCCCCCTTCGGGCCGGGTCACCCAGGCCCGAAGGTCCGGCCGTAGTCAAGGGTAAAGGCTCTCCTTACCCAGGCGACTCCCTCCGGTACGCCGTCTGGGTCACGGACCTCGCCGCGCTCGATCGCCCGCCGGATCCGCGCGATCTCCGCGGACCGGTCCTGTGCCTCGGTCAGGTGGCCCTCCCTGAGGAGGATCTCGGTCACCCGCCGGTATTTCCACGCGGGATGGAACCCCATGTGGACGTAGTGAGCCTGGATGAACCCGCTGCCCAGCAGGAGGCCCCCGGAAAACATAACGGGGATGTCCAGGCCCCGGAAGGTCAGCGTGCCATCCCCCCACCGCTCCGACCGCTGAGGCGTCACACCGCGCAGCTCAGTGCGGGCGGTTACTTTCTCCCCGTTCAGCAGGCACTGCTCGCCCACCATGAGGTCGGCCAGGATCAGGCGATCGCCGCGCACCGCGTAGGTGCACACGTGACCCCGCCAGCACGCCGTGTTGATCATCAACGGCAGGAGGCCGACGTCCGCCGGCTCGAACAGCGGTCCGCCGCACACCCCGGCCAGGTCGAAGACCGTCTGGTCGAAGTCAACCAGGTCCGGCCACTGGGCGGTCATGGCTCTGATCCTCCCGGTGCGTTGGGATGCCCATTATCCGGCTCTTTGGAAGTACTTCCCGCTGCTGCTCGCACGGTCGCCTGGCCACCCGCTGCGGGCCACGTTCCCAGTTTCGTTACGTCCGTCCACGGGCCGTCCACTGGCCGTCCCGGCCGGCCGTTTCCCGTGCCGCGCCGCCCTTCCTTCCGCCTACCCGAAAGTGGACCGCCGATGGATGAGCCATGGACGGACCGGGCGAAACTGCCGTAGGCCATGGCGGCCAGCGTGGCCGCCAGCAGACCGGGCCGCCACGCCCGCATTGCCTCGCACGGAGGAGCGATATGCCTGAGATCAGCGGGTATCCGACCCCGCTTACCGATATCGCCGGGTACGACGTGCAGGCCGTGGACCGGCTCGGTGCGACTGCGGGAAGCCTCCGGGACCGAGCGGGTTGGCTATGAGCGGCGCCTCACCTGAGCCGCCCGGCCGCGCTCCGCTTCCGGGCCATCCAGCGCGCCCGGAGGAGTTGATGGATAGCCAGCGTCGGGCGCGCAAACGCCGGCGGGAACTCCTCACCGTCGTACTCCTGTGGGTTGCGCTTTCCGCCGTGGCCTTCCTGACGCTGTTCCTTATCTACCTTGCATTCCTCGGCTATGAGGCCTACATCCTCATCACAGACCTCTTCAAGTCGATGTCATGACTCCGGCCACAGGTGCCCGCGTGATGCCATAGGCGACCGCCGCCGGCACCCGTCATGGGCCTTACCTCACGCGGCTGCCTCAAGGCGTGATCCGGTACCCGAGGATGCCTTCGTGCCGCACGGGGCGGTCCCACAGGGCGGTCCCACGGGCGTCGCGGTGAGCTCAGCCGGCCCCGCGATCACGCCCCTGGCCGAAGATCACGTCGGCGAAGTCGAGGTCCAGTTCACGGTAGTGGGCACCCATCAGGTCCACCGCGGCCGCCGCGTCGCGGGCCTCAAGCGCCGTGAGCAGCTTTTCGTGCATCAGCCGGACGGCCTCGGGCGGGACCGCATTGATCTGGCGCGCCAGGATGACGTACCGCTCGGTCCTTGTCGATATGGCGTCCCGGTACTGGATCAGCACCTGGTTATGGGACCCGCAGTACACCATGCGGTGAAACGCCCGGTTGACCGTGAGCAGGCCGCCCACCGCCACGGGAACCCCGGCGTCCCGCAGGTAGCGGAGCGCTTCGTCCTCGTCCTGGCTCGCGACCAGCTTGCGCGCGGCGGCGAGTTCGTCCTGCGTCATCTGCGTGGCCGCGAGCCGCGCCGCGAGCAGGTCCAGTTCCCGCCGGACCGCGACCAGTTCGGACGCCTCCCGGTGGGTGAGCGGCGCGACGACCACGTCCCGGTGCGCGTTGCGGATGACCAGGTGATCCGCTTCCAGCCGGCGGAGGGCCTCGCGCAGCGGCGTGATCGAGACGCCGAGGGACGCCGAGAGCTGCGGGTAGTCCACGCGGCTGCCTGGCGCGAGCAGGCCGGTGAGAATCTGATTCCGCAGCTCAAGGTAGGCGTCGTCGGCCTTGGTCGGCGCGCCACTGGTTCGATCGCCGTACGTCACGGTGTGTTAGGCCGTTCCTCGCTCGGTGCGCGCGGCTCGCGCTGACGCTCAGGTACGCGCCGCGCTGACGCTCAGGTACGCAGGGTAGCCCCCCTTGCCCCGCCCCCATAACTTTATATTATAAAATCTGCGTCGTTACGAAGGGGACTCGCCGGTGCAGACGAGCAAAGATCGGATCCTGACCACGCACACCGGAAGCATCGCCCGGCCGGATGACCTGATCGAGCTGATGCGCGCCAGGGAGAATGGCCGTCCCTACGACCGCGAGGCCTTCGAGTCCCGCGCGAGGGCAGCCGTCGAGGAGTGCGTCCGCCGCCAGGTCGAGGTCGGCCTTGACGTCATTAACGACGGTGAGCAGCGCAAGAGCGGATTCACCACGTACCTGACCGAGCGGCTCGCCGGCTTCGAGGCGGCCCCGTACGCGCCGGGCGAGCCGGTCGCCCACTGGCGGGAAGTTGACGAGTTCCCCGAGTACTACGAGCGTTATTTCAAGACCGCGATGTTCGGCGCCATGCTCAGCCCGCCCACCCGGCTGGTGTGCCGCGGGCCGGTCAAGTACATCGGCCAGGAGGCGCTGAGCATCGACATCGCGAACCTGAAGTCGGCACTCGAGGGTAAGCAGTACACCGAGGCCTTCATGTCCGCGGCGCTGCCGACCGGGCTCGCCGGGCACGCTAACGAGTACTACTCCTCCGGCGAGGAATACCTGACCGCGCTGGCCGACGCGTGCCACGAGGAGTACCGGGCCATCATCGACGCCGGCTTCCTCATCCAGCTTGACGACCCGGCCGCGTCCAGCCTGTGGGGACACGCGGACGCCGACCCGGCCACGCGGCACCGGCGCGTCGCGGAGACCGTCGAGCTAATCAACTACACGCTCCGCGACCTCCCGCCCGAGAAGATCCGCTACCACACCTGCTACGGCATTAACCAGGGCCCGCACATCCACGACCTGCGGCTGCGCGACTTCATCGAGCCCATGCTCAAGATCAACGCCCAGGCCTTCTCGTTCGAGGTCATGAACACCCGGCACATCCACGACTACCACGCTTTCGAGGACGTCAAGCTGCCCGATGGCAAGGTGATCATCCCCGGCATGCTGAGCAACGGCGCCAACTGGGTCGAGCACCCCGAGCTGATCGCCGAGCTGACCGTGAAGTACGCGGAGCTGGTCGGCCGCGAGAACGTGCTGATCGGCAACGACTGCGGCTTCGCGTCACAGGCCGCTACCAGGGAGATCGACCCGAAGGTGGGCTGGGCCAAGTTCTCGGCCCTGGCCGAGGGCGCCCGCCTGGCGACGGCGCGGTTGTGGCGCCGCTGACCCGAGGCTGACCCTACCGTCCATCATCCCGAACGAGAGCGGCTGACTTTTCCGGGCAAGCCGCTCTCGTTCGGGATGCTCTCGCTTCGTTTCCTGGCGTTTTGCCTGGGTTAGGGGATGACAGTGCGCGTGATCATCGCAGGCGGCGGCACCGGCGGGCTTGCCACGGCGATCGCCTTGCGGAGGGACGGCATCGAGCCGCTGGTGCTTGAGCAGGCGCCCGCGTTTACCGCCATCGGAGCGGGCCTCGGGCTCTACGCGAACGCAATGAAGGCGCTCGGCTATCTCAAGGCCGACGAGTACTGGCGGGAGAACGCCGCGCGCATCGACGTTGCCGAGCAGCGCGGTCTCAATGACGATGAGCTCATCACCACGGGCTCCCTCGATCCTCAGGCGGCGAAGTACGGCGAACGCTACTACTGCGGACACCGCGCCGACCTGCTGGCCAGCCTGCTGGCACCGCTGCCGCCGGAGTGCGTGCGCACCGGCAGCCGCGTGGTCGCGTTCGAGGAGACCGACCGCGAGGTGCGCGTCGAGCTCGCGAACGGTGAGGAAGTGCGCGGCGACCTGCTCGTCGGCGCGGACGGACTGCGCTCGCGGACCCGGCAGCAGCTGATGGGCGAGCGGGAGGCCCGGTTCACCGGCGTCGTCGTCTGGCGCGGGCTGATCCCCAGGGAAAAGGTGCCGGCCCGCTACGACGCGAAGATCGTGTCCTGGTACGGGCCAGGGCGGCACGTGCTGCTTTACCCGCTGCGGCACGCCCGGCACGCGGAAAGCGTCTACAGCCTGAGCGCGTTCGTGCCCGCCGCCGAAGTACACCGCGAGTCATGGACGGCCTCCGGCGACCTGGCCGACCTGCACGCGTCGCTCGCGGACTCCTGCCCGGCGATGCACGAGCTGCTCGGCCTGATGGACACGGCGCTGATCACCGGGATTTACTTCCGCGACCCGCTGGGGAGCTGGAGTTCTGACCGCGTCGTGCTCCTTGGCGACGCCGCGCACCCGGCGCCGCCGAGCGCGGGCCAGGGCGCGGGCATGGCGCTCGAGGACGCCGTCATGCTCGCGGCCTGCCTGCGGCGGGCCGGGGCAGGAAACGAGAAGGCCGCCCTGCGTGAGTACACGTTCCGGCGCAAGGAGCGCACCGCCCGGATGCTGGAGTCGGCCCGTGTGAACCTGCGCAACAGCCAGACCAGCGATCCGGTCCAGGTCCGGGCCCGCAACGGCTACGTCCGCGGGCTGCGGCGGCTCAGCCCTGTCGGCCCGCCGATGCAGGAATGGCTGCTCGCGCACGACCCCGTGGCCGCCGCGCGGCAGTCACCAGCAGAGTTCGAGCGGAACCTGGCCGTGCCTGCCAACCCCATGCGCCGCCTGGAGTCGCGGCGTGCCTTCGACCAGTGGCGCGCGGCGCTGACCGGCGAGCACCGGGCGGCGGGCTGGCTCGGCGAGCGCGAGGGTTACGCCGAGTTCCTGCGCGGCGTGCTTGGGGTCTCCGGCAAAGGCGCCCGGGCCGCCAGCGTTGACTGCGATGGCGCTCCTGCCCTGCGGGTCGGCCGGCCAGCCAGGGAGAACGCGCCGGCAGTGCTCCACCTGCACGGGGGCGGCTACGTGATGGGCTCGGCGGACCTGTCGGCGCCGCTCGCACGGCGGCTCGCCGACGCGGTGGGCGGCTGGGCGCTCGTGCCCGACTACCGGCTCGCACCTGAGCACCCGTTCCCGGCCGCGCTGGACGACTGCCTGGTTGCCTACCGCTGGCTGACCCGCCGGTACCCCAAGGCCCCGGTCATCGTCAGCGGCGAATGCGCGGGCGGCGGCCTCGCCCTGAGCCTCGCCCTGGCCCTGCGCGGCTCCGGTGAGCCAGCCGGCCGGCTGCCCGCGGCGATCCACCTCGTCTCGCCGTTCTGCGACCTGGCGCTGACGGCGGAGCACCCGAGTCTCGCCGTCGGCTCCGACCCGTGGTTTAACCGCATCACGCTGATCCAGATGGCCGCCTGCTATATACACGACTCCGACCCCGGCGAGGCGCTGGTGTCGCCGGCGCGCGCGGACCTGTCCGGCCTGCCTCCGCTGCTCATCCAGGCCGCCGAGCCTGAGTCGCTGTTCCCCGTGGCGCGGCGGCTGGCCGATCGGGCCCGCGGCGACGGTGTCCCGGTCACGTTCAGCCCGGTCGCCGACAGCGTGCATTCCTTCATCCTGTTCGGCTTCCTGCCGGAGACCGGCCGCGCGCTCGCGGAGTTCGCCGAATTCGCGCGGGCGGCGATCGCGCGGGCGGCCTGACATACGGGCGGCCCGGCATGCGGGGTCCGTATCACAGGGTCGGGCGCACTGCCCTCTGGTCCTGCACGCGAGCCATCAAGGCCGCCAGAATCCCCAGGGGAAGAAGTTGCCGCGGTCCCCGCCCATGCGAGGCATCCGCGCACCATTCCAGTTGCCCGGCCGGTAACTCCAGTTGCCCGGCCAGTAACCCACGGGCGCTCCCCACCGGCGCATGCGGCGCATGCCTCCCGCCGAGTCGCGCCCATGGCCAGGACCTGGGTACGAAGAAGCCTGACCAGTCGTCACCGTAACCTGCGGCATCGTGCCTTGCGGCACCGTGGCCGACTGCGACCCGGCCGCCGACGCGGACGATGACGGGGAACCGCCCTCCCGCGGCCGGTGCGCCGGCGTGCGCAGCGGCGACGGGGTGGGGAACGGCGACGGCGCGGCGGACGGCACCGCCACGGCGACTGGGGATGTCACCACGGACGGCGTCCCAGCGGTCTCATGCGCCGGGCGGCCCTGGCCCGACGACACCGTGATCACCACGGCCGCCGTGGCCGCCGCGAAGGCAAGGAGCGCGATTGCCCCTGTCGTCATTCCCGTGCGGAAGCTAACTTCCTCGAGCCGGGCATTCACGGCCGCGCGGATGCCCGGCCACGGGCCAACCGCCCGATGTTCCCCGCCATGCACACCACCGGACGATACCGGTGAAATAGCGTGAATGGCGGCATAACCTGCAATTTTGGCGGTCGGCGCGTCACGCGGACGCCACGTGCGCCCGGCGCGGCGCCTTCGGATGATCCACGCAGCGTTTGACCCTTCCCGTCCGATGCGTTTGACACCCCTCGGCAACCGCTCTGCCTGGTCTGTCCCGTCTGTCTTCGGAGGTTCACCATGACCCCGCCCGCCAAGGGCGCCGCCCTGATCACCGGCGCCACCGCGGGCCTCGGCGCCGGATACGCCAGGCAGCTCGCCGCCCGCGGCCACGACATCATCCTCGTCGCCCGCGACAAGGGCCGGCTCGACCCGTTCGCCGCCGGGCTTTCCGCAGCCACCGGGCGCGGCGTGCCCACGCTGCCGGCCGACCTGGGCACCGCCGAGGGCAGCCGCGCCGTCGAGGCCAGGCTCGCCAGCGACGCCGGCAAGGAAGGAGCCGCGGCCACGGACAGCCTACCCACGGACAGCCCACCAGGCCCGGCCCCGAGACCGTGGCCGCCGTCCGCCACGCGCTGACCCCGGAGGCCGCCCGGCGGCGGTGCCCGGCCGGGGTCCCCGGCGAGACCCCGGCCAGCCCGGACGCATGGCACCACGACTTCGCCCTGCCTTCCGGGCGGGCGGCGACGAGATCGGCCTGCTAGACGGCGGCCACCTCCCGCTGGAAGGTCCGCCTGCCAGACGGCGGCCACCTCCCGCTGGAAAGCGCCTGCGACCAGGTAGCCGCGCTGGTCCTCTCCTTCCTCGGCTGTCCGCACCTGCAACGCTGCACACGGGGCTGGACGGGGCCGGGTGAGGATGGCACCAAGGCACGCCGCCGGCTCTGAGGGCTGCGCGGGATCTGGATCGGCGCCGGGACCATCGGCGTGTCCTGGCCAGGGGACCGCTGATTCGCGGCCGCTAGGGTGGTGAGGTGAAATTCTCGCTCTGGCCCCACAACAGCCGCACTCCGGCAGAACTACTAGAACAGGCGCGCGCGGCCGATGACGCCGGCTGGCACGGAGTCTGGCTGGCCGACCATTACATGCCCAACACCGGAGACGACACCCCAGCACGCGGCGACACCTATGAGTGCTGGGCTCTGCTGCCCGCCCTGGCGGCGGTCACCGAACGGGTCAGGATCGGCACTCTTGTCTCACCCACATCGGTCCACCATCCGGCGCTGCTCGCAAAGCGGGCTGCCACGATCGACCAGCTCTCCGCTGGCCGGATGGTCCTCGGCCTCGGCGCGGGCTGGCAGGTCAACGAGCACCGCGCCTACGGCATCGAACTGGAGCCACCGGGAAAGCGGGTGAGCCGATTCGAGGAGTCGATACAGATCGTGCGCTCGATGCTTTCCGAGGATGCCACCACGTTCCACGGCGCCTGCTATGACATCACCGACGCCCCCTGTGACCCCAAGCCGGTGCAATCGCCGCTGCCGCTGCTGGTCGGCACCCGCGGCCCGCGCATGCAGCGCATCGCCGCCCGCCACGCCGACGAGTGGAACACCTGGGGCACACCGGAACAAGCGGGCGAGCACCGCGCGGCGCTTATCGAGGCCTGCCACAAGGCCGGCCGCGACCCCTCGACGGTACGGACCTCGGTCAACGCCTTCGTCGGCCTCGGCGGGACCGCGGCGGCGCCCGGCCGTGCCGCGCTCTGGGGCTCGGCACAGCAACTGGCCGACCAGCTGGGGCAGTACGCCGAGCTCGGCTTCGACGAGTTCATCCTGCCCGACTGGAACCTCGGCGCGGACCGGTCCGAGCGCGCCGACAACGTCGCCAGGATCAAGGCCGAGGTTTTCGATCAGGTGACCGCCTAGGACGGGCGAGCCGGAATCTCAGCACTCGCATTCCCAGATCCGGGCATCTCACGGGCGTCAGGGCGTTAACAGGAATTATGACGAGCCTGATGCCGTCCCGGCGGCAGGCCGCGCTGGTCGCCCGGGCCGTCATCGGCAGGGGCCGGGCGACCAGCGCCTGCGCCCGGCAGCCGGCCCGGCCTCGACGGCAGCCGTCATCCGCTGACGCGCCATCCCCGGGCCCGGGCTCACGAGACGACGCCGCGGCTTCGAGGGCACGGCCGGGACCGCGGGGACGCGCTAGCCGAGCGCTAGGGCGATGGCGTGCAGCACCAGGCCGACACCCGCGCCGACCACCGTCCCGTTGATGCGGATGAATTGCAGGTCGCGACCGAGCAGCAGTTCCAGCTGGGTCGACGTCTCGGCGGCGTCCCACCGCTGTATGGTCCCGGTGACAAGCCCTGCCAGCTCGTCGTGGAACTGGTCGGCGAGCCTGCGCGCGCCGGACTCGAGCACGCGCTCAAGGCTTTCTTGCAGGCGCGGGTCCGCTCCGAGCCGCCGGCCCGCCGCCGACAGCGCGACGGCGAGCCGCATGCGCAGCTCAGAGCCGGGATCTGCCGCCTGGCTGCGCAGCGTCTCCTTGGTGTTCTTCCACAGCCACGAGGTCCAGTCGCGGAGCCCGGCACTCGCCAGCAGGTCACGCTTGAAGCTCTCGCCGCGTTCACGCAACTCCGGTGAGGACCGCAGCCGTTCCGGCAGCCCCGCGATCCACGCGTCGAACTGTTTTCTCGCCTCGTCGTCGGGATCGTCCGCCATCGCCGCGAGCCGCTCGCGGAACCGCGCGTGCAGCCGGTCGAAGGCCCGCCCGTAGACGACGTCGGGCAGCCAGCGCGGCGCTTCGGCCTCGAAGCGCTCGCGGAGTTCCTCGTAGTGGTCGGAGAGGTACCGGTCGGCGGCGGCCACCATGGCGTTGAACAGCACGACGTGATGGCCTCCGGCGATCATCACCCCCACGGCCCGCCCGGCGAGCGGCGCCGCCTCGATGGCCGCCGCCGCCCGGCTGATCTCGGCGGTGAGCACGCTCTGGACGTCCTCGTCGCGGAGCGTCCCCGCGAGCGTGACCACCACGTCGGCGGCGTGCCCGGCGAAGCGCCTCGCGTTGTCCTCGTCGGCGAGCCAGGCGGCCAGCCGCGGCGCCAGCCCCACCGCGCGGATGCGCTCGGTGAGCACTTCGGAGTTCAGGAAATTCTCCTGGACGAATTGCCCGAGCGTCGCGGCGAACTGGTCCTTCCGCTCGACGATGATCGCCGTGTGGGGAATCGGCAGGCCGAGCGGATGGCGGAAAAGGGCCGTGACCGCGAACCAGTCGGCGATGCCGCCGACCATGGCCGCCTCGGCGCAGGCCTGCACGTAGCCGAACAGCGTCCCGTGCGCGCCGACCGCGGTCACCGCCACGAACAGGGCCGTGACCGCCGCCAGCAGTGCCGTCGCCCGCCGCCGGGCGGCCGTCAGGCGCCTTGTCCGCAGTTCGAGCGACTCCCGCCTGACCCCGGGTACGGCCGCAGCGGACGTCGTCGCGACTGGTTCCATCTACGGCCCCCGGTCAGTCCGCGGCGCATGCCGATCCGCCGCCGCGTCAGGCGAGTACTTCTCTCGGCAAGCAAGCCTAAACGCCCGGGACAGCCAACCAGACCCGGCTGCGGGTGCAGCCGCGATGCGCGCCGGAACGCGCCGGACAGCTCGCGGAATCATGGGGGATCCGGAACGGCCAGCCGTTCTGGTGCGCTGGTGGTCCGACTTCTGGATCAACCTCCAGCACCCGGCGGTCACGTTCTTCTGGGCGCTGGCCGCGACCTGCGAGACGCTCATCGCGCTGGCGCTGACCTTCGGGTTCGCCCGCAAGGTCCCCTACATCGCCGCGATCGCCTTCAGCGTGCTGATCTGGTCGGCCGCCGAGGGGTTCGGCGGCCCGTACGCCTCCGGTGCCTGTGACATCGGCACGGCGATCATCTACGCGGTCGTATTCACCGGGCGGCTCGCGCTGTCCTACTCCGCCGGCCCGGTCCGCTACCGCGCGGCTACTACCTGGAGAAGAAGATCACCTGGTGGTGGCGGGTCGCCGGGCTCCGCCGCCCGGACCCCCGCCGCGGCAGCCCGGGCTCCCCAGGACACCATCCCGCCCATGGCGGTCCCCGGCCCGCCACGCCGGCCGATGGGACCCGGCTTCGCCGTCGCCAGGTTCGGCATCGAGCCCGGTGGGGTACGGCTGTCCGCGTACCTGCGCATGGTGATGGTCGTGGTCGCGGTGCTCATGACGGTCATCGGCCAGCTGCAGCACCGAGAGCCGCTCGCCGAGGAGATGGCACCACCAGGAGCGCCCGCATCCGCTCGCTGGCCTGGCGTCGCTGTTGCCTCCTGCTGGCTGGGGGCCTGCACCGCGCTTATCCCGTGCCTGATCGTCGTAGCGGTTATAACTCCCAAGAACCTCAAGAGCCTGGAGGACTCCGATGACCGGTAACGCCACCGCGGCGGCACACATGGAGATCATCACTAAGGTCAGCTCTCTGACCGTAGCCGAAACCGTCGCGCGGCTGACTGGGATCATCAACGCCAAAGGGATGCGGCTGTTCGCGGTGATCGACCAGCGGGCCGAGGCGCGGCAAGCTGGGCTCGACATGCCGGACACCGTGCTCGTGATCTTCGGCAGCCCGAAGGCGGGCACGCCGGTGATGGTCGCGTCCCCGATGTCGGCCATCGATCTGCCGCTCAAGGTGCTGATCTGGGATGACGGCGGTCAGACCAAGGTTTCTTACTACGATCCGGCCGGCACCGTCGCCCGATATCAAGTCCCCGCCGAACTCGCCGTGAACCTGGCTGGCATCAACGCTCTCACCGACGCCCTCGTGCGGGCGCAGTGATCCCCTAGCGGACACGAGACTGGGTGATGCGTGTCACCGTCGGCCGAATCCCGTTCATCCGCAGGCAGGACCAGCATCCTGGAATACGGGGAACGAGGACGAGAGGACGGTCGGTGTAACCGCGAGCACCACCAGGTCGCGCCCGCGTCATCCTGGCCGGCCACACCATCGATACCGTGAGCCGGACCACCGAGGCAGCCGCCTTGCCGTTCCGCCCCGTGCCGCGCAGCCCGCTGCCGGCGCACCCGGCCCGCGCGGGTCTGCATGGTGCCCCCAACGGGATTCGAACCCGTGCCGCCGCCTTGAAAGGGCGGTGTCCTAGGCCGCTAGACGATGGGGGCCTTGGACGTGCTCCCACAAGACGATACCGCCTGCCGCGAGTGAGTTGACGCCGCCCGCCGGCCAGCGGGGAGGGCATCTGCCCGAGTGCTCAGCTGTTGAATGCGTCCCGCGCACGGCCGTGGCGCCGCAGCCGGGAACCGCCGGACGGCCGGGAGTCACACCCTTCCGTTCGGGATAATCGCCTTTATCCTCGCCGTGGCGAGCCCGCCGCGGCTGCCCGGTTACAGCTGGCGCTTGCTGATGAAGGACTCGAGGATCGAGCCGCCCTCGCCCTCCTCGGGGATGATCGCCCAGGCGATCAGGTACAACAGGATGCCGAGCCCGTAGAAGACCGTGAGCACTCCGAACGCGAGCCGGACAAGGTTCACGTCCACTCCGAAGTACGCGGCAAGCCCGGTACACACTCCGGCGACAACGCGGCCCTGCCGGATCCGGAGCAGCCGCTTGCCCCCGCTGCCGTTGTTTTCGCTCATATCTGAGATCATGCCCAGCCAGCCGAGGCCCTGTCATCAGGAATATCCCTGTTTATACCCTGACTACTAGCGAAGTGATTGGAGCGCCATGACGACCGGGACAGACCTACTCCACATAGACGACCAGCTTGGCGAGGAGGAACGGCTCATCCGCGACACCGTCCGCGCCTTCGTCACCGACCAGGTGCTGCCGGATGTCGCCGACTGGTTCGAGGCCGGGGTGCTGCCTCGTTCGGTGCTCACCGAACTCGGCAAGCTCGGCCTGTTCGGCATGCACCTGACGGGGTACGGGTGCGCGGGGGCGGGCCCGATCGCGTACGGCGTCGCCTGCCGGGAACTGGAAGCGGCCGACTCCGGGCTGCGCAGCGCCGCGTCGGTGCAGGGCTCGCTGGCCATGTTCCCCATCTGGAAGTACGGGAGCGACGAGCAGAAAGAGCAGTGGCTTCCGCCGATGGCCAACGGCACTGTCATCGGCTGCTTCGGGCTCACCGAACCCGATCATGGCTCTGACCCGGGCTCGATGCGGACGCACGCGGTGCGGGACGGCTCGGACTGGGTGCTCAACGGCACCAAGATGTGGATAACCAACGGGTCCATCGCCGACGTCGCCGTCGTATGGGCCTCGACCGACGCGGGAATCCGGGGCTTCCTGGTGCCGCGCGGGACGCGCGGCTTCACCGCCCGGGACATCCACAAGAAGATGTCGCTGCGCGCGTCCGTCACCTCAGAACTGCACTTCGACTCGGTCCGGCTGCCTTCTTCGGCGGTGCTGCCGGGAGTCACCGGACTTCGCGGGCCGCTGTCCTGCCTCACCGAGGCGCGGTTCGGCATCGCGTGGGGAGTCACCGGCGCGGCGCGCACCTGCCTGGAAAGCGCCGTGTCCTACGCGACGACGCGGACGCAGTTCGGGAAGCCGATAGGCGGGTTCCAGCTCACCCAGTCCAAGCTGGCGTGGATGGCGGTGTCGCTGTACCAGGCGCAGCTTCTCGCGCTCCACCTCGGGCGGCTGAAGGAGGCCGGCTCGCTGACGCCGGTCCAGGTCAGCGCCGGGAAGATGGCGAACGCGCGGACCGCCATCGACATCGCGCGGCAGGCCCGCACGATCCTCGCCGCCAACGGCGTCACGCTCGAGTACCCGGTGATCAGGCACGCGAACAACCTCGAAGCCGTGATCACCTACGAGGGGACCGAGGAGATCCACGCGCTGGCGCTGGGAAACGCCCTCACCGGGATGTCCGCTTACCGCTGAGCTTCGGTACGCTTCGTTCGGAGTGCCGTGCGGCCGGACGCTTTCCCGCGACCGCGCGGCGCTGCGGGGTGCTAGCTCAATGGCAGAGCAGCGGACTTTTAATCCGTTGGTTCAGGGTTCGACCCCCTGGCGCCCCACACGGTTTGAGCAGGTGTTTTATCTGTCTGTCGCTCGCCTGATCGCGATTCCGCGGGGCGCGTCGCGGGACCGACGGCGATTTTCGGCGTGTGCGGTCCCGGTCGGTGCTTGACACCGTGGTTCTGGTTCCTGGGCGACAGGTTGCGGACGCGGTTCCGGTGGCTGGCTGGCAGTAGTTCCGGTAGCCGGGCGACGCTGCGGCCTGGTTCCCGGTTTGTGCTTCCCGGGCCTTGCTGCGATCGGCAGGTGACCGTGGTGGAAGGGGCCGGGCGTGCTGGCGGGGCTGGGCGCCGCGGCCGGCGTCGTGCCCGCGCCAGATGCCCGCGCGGGTGGAGGCGCGGATCGCGGGCCCGCGGCGGGAGCACCCGGGGCGGGGGCCGTCGCGGATCCGGTGGGAGCTGGAGCGGGCCGCGGTGGCGCCGCTGCCGGGTCGGCCGGCGGGGCGCCTGGCTGCCGGCTCCGTGCCCGAGCAGGGCGGCTGTGACGGCGCAGATCGCCGGCCATGACCAGGACGGTGTGGCGGGCGATCGCGTGATACAGGCGGACCCGCGGCTGGTCGAGGCCGAGGCAGCCCTCGCCGCCGAACTCGAGCGCCTTACGCCGGAGCAGGTCACGGAACGGCTGGGGGGACTCCGCGGACGCGGCCCGCGAGGCCCGCGTCGGATGCCATCCAGATGCTCACGTCGGACGTGCCGCCGGGCTCATGCCTGCCTGCCGGGTGCCGGGCCTGGGCTACGGCCGGGTCCTCAGGCATCCGGCCGGAGACAGGCAGCGCGCCGTCGGTCCACCGGGCCTGGCCGCGTCCCGCCTCAGCGTGCCGCCCGCATGGGCCGGGGCCCGGGAATCCCGGGCCCCGGCCCATGCGGTTCACCCGGCGAGCGCCGGCACCTTGTCCTGGGAGCCGACCTCGATCTTGCGCGGCTTGGCGTGCTCGGCGATGGGAAGCCGCAGCGTGAGCACGCCATCGGCGTAATGGGCCTCGATGTGCTCGGTGTCAAGGCCGTCGCCAAGGAACAGCTGGCGGCTGAAGACACCGGCCGGGCGTTCCGCGATGATGAACTCGGTACCCTCGGGCGCTGACTGCGCTCGCTCGGCACGCACGGTCAACGTGTCCTTGTCAACCGTCACGTCGATCGAGCCCGCCTTGACCCCCGGCAGGTCGAGGTGCACGAAGAGGGCATCGTCCGTGCGATAGGCATCCACCGGCATCGCAGCCGGGCGGACGGGGGTACCCAGCAGCGACTGGGCCCAGCGGTCGAATTCCCTGAACGGGTCAGTCCTCATCAGCATGGCAACCTCCCGCGGTATGAAGGTTGAGAGCTTCCCGATCCTGTATGGATCACCGCCGGCCGGGCATCCTGGCCGGGCCGGGCAGGCCCGGGAGAATCCCGGGAGGGAAGGGGGAGAAGAGCCTGCCCGGCGTGCCCCGCCGGCCCCGGGCACGCCGCCCGCAGCGGTCTCGGCGTGCCCCGGGGCCGGGCATCCCGGCCGGTCAGCCGGCGGTTATCTCGATCCGGCGCGGCTTGTCGGCCTCGGCCTTGGGCACGGTGACGGTCAGCACCCCGTCGGCCAGCGAGGCCGTGATCTTGTCCGGGTCGGCCTGGCCGGGCAGCATCACCCGGTACTCGAACTGGCCGGACCGGCGTCCGCGGATCAGTGCCCTGCCCTCGCCGCCGGCGCCGGGGTACTGGCCGGTGATGGTCAGTTCCTGGCCGGTCAGCTCGATGCTGATATCGTCCTTCTTCACGCCCGGCAGCTCGACCTCGGCGATGTAGGCGTCATCGGTCTCCGACAGGTCGGCCACCGGTGCCCAGGTGCCGCTCACCGGCTGCCACAGGCCGCCGAACGCGCTGTCCATCAGCCGGCCCATCCGCTGGTATAGGTCCTCGAACTCCGCGAACGGGTCCCACCGGCCCGCGGCCTGCGAGCCGGGCCGGGTGAGGGAACCGCCGCGCTGTACCGGAAGCAGTGCCATCAGCCATCACCCCTTCTCGCGTCTGTCGACTTACCGGGCCGGGAGGCGGGAAGCCCCGGTTCCGGGAGCTAGAAGCCCCGGGTTCCGGGAGCTATCCGCCTTCCGCGTCCCGTCTCCCGCGCCCGCTTCCTGTAACAGTATTCCCGGAATCACTATTCCCAGGGATACAACCTTCATAACATCCTGTGTTCCGAGCACAGTTCCGAGCACAGTTCCGAGCACGGCGCTCCATGGCCGCGCGTGCCTGCGGATCGTTCCCCGCTCCTCCCTAGTGCGGAGGCTCACGGGTTCTGCTGCGGCTGGGCCGGGGCGTACCGCGCCCAGAGCAGGCCGGAGAGAACGTCGTCGATGACGACGGGGTCGGGCAGGTCGTCTGCCTGCCGCAGCGCGGTGAAGCCGGCGGCGGCGGGGTCGTCGTGGTGGGCTGTGAGCCATTCCGGGCCTGCGAGATCGGCGGTGGCGCTGATGAGCCCGCGCAGCAGGGCGGATATCGTGACCGGGCTGTTGCCGTT
>DATGLH010000011.1:0-12312 GCA_035294225.1 Trebonia sp. | reverse complement strand
GCCCGGCGAGCTGTCCGGCGGCCAGCAGCAGCGCGTCGCGATCGCCCGCGCCCTGGCCACCCGCCCCGCCCTGCTGCTCGCCGACGAGCCGACCGGCCAGCTTGACGCCGAGACCGGCAAGCAGATCATGCGGCTGCTGCGCGCCGTCGTCCGCTCCGAGGGCGTGACGGCCCTGGTCGCGACCCACGACCCCGCGCTGATCGACATCGCGGACTCGGTGCTGCACCTGGAGGACGGCAAGATCTCTCAGCCCACCGCGTGAATGACGGCACGATCCGCCCAGCCAACCGTATGAATGTGGCATCGAGCCGCCTATAGGCGGCTGACTGTCACATTCATACGGCGCCACCGGGCGCCATCCGGCGCCGCGGCGGCGTCCCGGCCGCCGCGGCGGCGCCAGCGCCGCCCGGTCCACCTGCGGCAGCAGGTGGTGGGCCATGTGCTTGCGCGGTAGCAGACCGAGACGCCGGGCGGCAGCGGGCCGCGCGTGAGCGCGGTGGACACCGCCCGCGGGCCGGACCACATCGCGATCCGCGCGACGCCGCCGGCGCTCAGCAGGCTCAGAAGACCACCACGCTGCGCAGCACGTCGCCGTGTTCCATCTTGGCGAACGCGGCCTCCACGTCGCCGAGGGAGATGGTCTCCGAGACGAACTTGTCCAGCGGCAGCCTGCCCTGCAAGTGCAGGTCGACCAGCATCGGGAAGTCGCGGCTGGGCAGGCAGTCCCCGTACCAGGACGACTTGAGCGCGCCGCCCCGGCCGAACACGTCGAGCAGCGGCAGGTCAAGCTGCATCTCCGGCGTGGGCACGCCCACCAAGACGACCACCCCGGCCAGGTCGCGGGCGTAGAACGCCTGCTTGTACGTCTCGGGCCGTCCGACCGCCTCGATGACCACGTCGGCGCCGAACCCGCCGGTGAGTTCCCTGATGCCCTCAACCGGGTCGGCGGAGCGCGAGTTGATCACGTGCGTCGCGCCGAATCCCTTCGCCCACTCCAGCTTCCTGTCGTCCACGTCCACCGCGATGATCGTCTTCGCGCCCGCGAGCCAGGAGCCGAGCACGGCCGCGTCCCCGACGCCGCCGCACCCGATGACCGCCACCGTGTCGCCCCGGGTGACGCCGCCGGTGTTGATCGCCGCGCCCAGGCCCGCCATCACGCCGCAGCCGAGCAGCCCCGCGGTGGCCGCCGGGATCGCCGGGTTGACCTTCGTGCACTGGCCCGCCGCGACCAGCGTCTTCTCGGCGAACGCGCCGATGCCGAGGGCGGGCGACAGCGTGGTGCCGTCGGCCAGCGTCATCTTCTGCGCGGCGTTGTGCGTGTTGAAGCAGTACCACGGCCGGCCGCGCCTGCACGCGCGGCACTGCCCGCAGACCGCGCGCCAGTTGAGGATCACGAAGTCGCCGGGTGCCACGTCGGTCACGTTGTCGCCGACTTGCTCGACGATCCCGGCCGCCTCGTGCCCGAGCAGGTACGGGAAGTCCTCCCCGATCCCGCCCATCTTGTAGTGCAGGTCGGTATGGCAGACACCGCACGCCTGGACCCGCACCAGCGCCTCGCCCGGCCCTGGCTCTGGCACCAGAACCTCGGTGACCTGCACTGGCTCGCCCTTACCGCGCGCCACCACGCCGTGAACGCTGATCGCCATGCGAGGTTCCTTCCCCCTCTTTACGCCGAACGGACGCGCTGCTCCGCTTCGCTCCGCCTTCAGGCCAGCCGGTACTCCCCGCGCGCCACGACGACAGCCCGGCCGCCGACGAGCACCCGCTCAACCGTATTCTCCGTTCCCTCGGCGCGCGCGTACAACACCGACGGCCGGTGAACGCATGCGCCCTGGCGGATTTTGATCTCGTCCCCGAACCTGATCCTGCCGTGGCGGGCGAGGTGAACGGCGAGCGGCCCGGCGGCGGAACCCGTCGCGGGATCCTCGGTGACGCCGAGCGCGGGGGCGAACATCCGCGTCGCGTAGCCGTCCGGTGTCTGGGTGAAGCAGCTGACGTTCACCGGAAGCCGGGCGAGCCGTTGCATGTCGGGCTGGAGCGCGTTCAGCGCGTCCTCGCCGGGGATTTCCACGTAAGCGTTCAGCGGGCCGTTGCGGTACCACTCGACCGGGAGGCCGTCCGGCTTCCCCCGCGTGCCCAGCGCCTCCAGCAGTTCGGCCGCGCGGTCGTACGGCCCCCACGCCGGGACCGGCTGCGACATCCAGCCGAACGCGATCGCTTCCCCCTCTCGCTCCAGTTCGACGGGGACGAGGCCGGCGCCGGTCTGGAGCGTGACGGTCTGCTTTCGGCAAATCTCACCCAGCACCCAGGCCGAGCCGAGCGTGGGGTGGCCGGCGAACGGGATCTCGCCGCCGGGGGTGAAGATGCGGACGCGGGCATCCGCGCCGACCCCACCGGGGGCGCCGGGGTTGTCAGGGGGCAGGAAGAAGACCGTCTCGGAGAAGTTCATCTCGCGGGTCGCCTTGAGCATCATCTCGTCGCTCAGGCCGCGCCCGTCGGGGAAGATGCCGAGCTGGTTGCCTTCCAGCGGGGTGTCGGTGAAGACGTCCGCGATCAGGAATTCCCTGATGAGTTCTCCGTCGCTGGTGAGTCCTCCGTCGTGGTCGCTCGCCGGCCCGGCTGTCCAGAGCTTCGTCTGCGGCACTCGCACGACGCTGAGCCTACTCGGGGGACCGCCTGGCGATTAAGTTCCAATCGACAGTGCCAATCGGCGCCGCGCTGGCTCGCGGCAGCGGCCTTGGCTGGCCGCGCCCGTCGGCGGCTCAGGCCCGTGCGGCGGCTCAGGCCCGTGCGGCGGCGCGGCCGCGCCAGGACACCGCCCGGCCAGAGTAGTGCCGCCGCGCCGAGTCGGCGGTCATCGCGGCGTAGAGCACCGCGATCAGCGGCAGGGACGGGGCGCGCAGCGGCGACAGCCGGTAGAAGCGGAGCATGGGCAGGTAGCTGACCGTCATCAGCGCCCAGCCGGCCAGCCCGGCGATCCCGGCGGCCGCGGCAGGCCCGCCGAGCGCCCCCGGCCCGCCGGCCGCGGCCGCTATCAGCCACGCGATCGCCCCGGCCGGGGGCGCCGCGTACAGCAGGAGCAGGCCCGCGATCGTTCCCGCGAGCAGCAGCGGGGAGTACCTGAGCTGCGTGTACGCCGACCTGGCGATCATGTGCCACAGGCTGGCCAGCCGCGGGTACGGCCGGGCGCTCGTGATCTTCCTGGTCAGGCCCAGCCAGCAGCGGTTGCCGTCTCGCTTGAGCAGCCTCGCGAGCGCCACGTCGTCGATCAGCGCGCCCCGAACCGGCGCAAGGCCGCCCGCCTTGTCCAGGGCGGCCCTCCTGATCAGCATGCACCCGCCGGCCCCGGCGGCGGTCCGGCTCACCGGGTTGTTGACCCGCCGGAACGGGTAAAGCTGCGCGAAAAAGTAGACGAACGCGGGCACGATCACCCGCTCCCACGCCGTCTCGGCGCGCAGCAGGGCCATCTGCGAGAGCAGCGCCCGGTCGCCGCGCTCGGCGGCCGCGACAAGTTCGCACAGCGCGCCGGGAGCCCACGCGATGTCCGCGTCGGTGAACAGCACGTATCCGTCCGCGGCGCCCGCCCCGCCCGCGGCGGCGGGGGCGGCGGTGCCCGCGGCGGGGGCGGCGGTGCCCGGCCCGGCCGCGGCGGCCAGTCCCTGCGCCATCGCCCACACCTTCCCTGCCCATCCCCGCGGCCGGGGCTGCCCCGCGACGACCGTCAGCGGCGCGCCGCCGTCCCGCAGGGACTTGGCGCCCAGTTCGGCCGCTACCTGCGCGGTGCCATCGTCGCTCCCGTCGTCCACCACGAGGACGCGGAACTCCCCCGGATAGTCCTGCCCGAGCAGTGCGGGAAGCGTGACCGGCAGCATGTCCGCCTCGTTCCTGGCCGGCACGACCGCCGTCACGGCGGGCCACCGCTCTGCCGCCGGCCCCTCGCCGGGCGCCTCCTCGCCGGGCGCCTCCTCGCCGGGCGGCAGCCGCTGGCCGGTCAGCCAGTACCCGCCGTGTGCCGCCAGCAGGTATGCCCAGGCAGCGGCGCTGACGGCACATGCGATCGCGAGTCCAAGCACACAGGAAGCTTGGCACAGGCGGGTCCCGCCCAGGGCCGCCCCGCCGGCCCGGAGATGGTCACAAGACGTGCGCCAAAGCGCGGAAATGGCATATGCACGTTCAAGGGCAATGTGCATCATACGGCCGTCGGCGGCCGTAGCCCGTCTTCCGGCAGGGCGGTAAAGTTCCGGGCCGCAGGTTTATCCCTGCCTTTCCGGGCAGGAGCTCATCCATATATCTCGGATGCCGAAAAGGCCGCGCCGCGGGCGATTTGGAATCGCCCGCGGCGCGGCCTTTTCGGGGTGTCCCGCCCCTCGGGCCGTTACCGGGAGGCTGACACCAGCTCGCGCCGCCCGGCGTCGTCACGCTCATATCCCGGCTCCCGCGCGGATCCCGGCTCCCGCGCGGCGTCCGCTGCGGGCACCATGCCGCGCTGCCGCAGGTAGACGGGCACCGTACGGGTTTCCCGCGGATGCCGGTCCGGGTGCCGCAGGACCATCCACATCGGCACGCCGACCCACAGAGCGAACGCGAGCACCATAAGGGGGATGTTGATCCACAGGAATTCGGCAGTCATCGTCGCCTCCTTCGGCCTGCCTTCCGTCCGCAAGCCTTCCGATCACTGCCTAGTTTTCCCGATGTACGTTTACCAGTCCTTATATCTACCTATGGCGTCGTTATGAATGCGCGGAGAGGCTATGAATCCACTCTGCGTCTGCGGGCCTTTCGCGTGAGCCAAGTCACAGTTCGGCGGCAATGGGCGCCCCGCGCAGGCGACAGCAGGGCACCGGCTGCCAGTGGTGCTGGATACGCGAATCGTGACCAATCGAGATGCCTGGCGCCGGGCGATACTGGGGTTAACGCTTGAGGCTGAGGTTATCGCACCTCGCGGAGCAGGCCGGTGTCCACGTCGAAGACGAAGCCCCGGATCTGCTCCTTGTGCGGGACGAAGGGGCTGGCCTTGATCCGCGCGATCGACTGGCGGACATCACCGTCCAGGTCGCTGAACGCCTCGGCGGCCCACGGCGGGCGGATGCCGGTGTCCGCCTCGACCGCCGCCCGGAACTGGTCCTCGGTGAACGTCAGCATGCCGCACCGGGTGTGGTGGATCAGCATGATCTCCGTGGTGCCGAGCAGCCGCTGGCTGATCGCCAGCGAGCGGATCGCGTCATCGGTGATGACGCCGCCCGCGTTGCGGATGACGTGCGCCTGCCCTTCGGCGAGCCCGAGCGCGCCGTACACGTTGAGGCGCGCGTCCATGCAGGCGACCACGGCCAGGTGCGCCGCCGGCTGGAGCGGCAGCGCGCCGGGAAACGCCTCGGCGTAGCGCAGGTTGCTGGCAAGCAGGCCGTCGATCACGCTCGGCCGGTCACCGGTGGGGCTCATGTCCTCCACCATATCCGGGTATCCCGGATGCTCCGAGATCCCGGATACGCCGGCGGCGGCGGGCTGTGGTCAGCGATCGTTTCGTTACCGGCGTGCCGGCAACCTGGCCGCTGGCTGGAGCGTCCCCAGTTCGGGATTATTCCGACTACCCGGAGGGCGGGAACGTTATGCGCGCGCGCAAACACGGCAGGCTGGCCAGGCTCGGCGCGACCGCGGCGGCGGCCGCGGCGGCGATGACCGCGATCGCCGCGGCAGGGTGCGCCCCAGCGGCCGCGGCGGCGGCGGTGAGGCCCGCGGCCGCGGCCGCACCCGCCGCCGCGGCCGCACGGTCATCCGCGGCCGCACGGTCATCCGCGGCGGCTGGCTACACCCCGTCCGCGCGCACCCTCAGGGAAGGCATGAAGGGGACCGATGTCAAGGCGCTCCAGCGCAGGCTCGCGGCGCTCAAGTACTACCCCGGCCCGATCGACGGCGCGTTCGGCAACGACACTCTGGAGGCGGTCTGGGCGTTCCAGGAGGTCAACGGGATTGCGGCGACCGGCGTGATCAACACGGCCACCGCGCGGGCGCTGGCGCACCCCCGCACCTACACGGCGCGTTACCCGCACCAGAATCCGACGCGGGTGGAGGTCAACCTCACGGTCCGGGTACTCGTCTTGTACAAGGACGGCAAGATCGCCTTGATCAGCCACGTCTCCAGCGGCGGCGGGTACTACTACTGCAGCGGCGGCGGGTGCGCCTGGGCGGTTACCCCGACCGGCAGGTTCCGGACGACCGTGTACATGCCCGGCTGGGTCACCGTCCCGCTCGGCCAGATGTACAACCCGGTCTTCTTCATCAGCACCGTCTACGCGATCCACGGCGACACGTTCGTGCCCGTCTACCCGGCGTCCCACGGCTGCATCCGCATCCCCATGGACATCGCCGCCTTCTTCCACAAGCTGGTCAAGGCGCCCGGCACCGAGGTGTTCGTCTACAGGTGACGTCCGCCTGACGCCGTGCCGCCCCGGGAACCGGAACCCACGGCGGATCCTTCGCGATGGCCGCCCGGCGTCCGCGGACGCCGGCGCGCCCCGCGGCAAGGGCCCGGGCCGCGCCGGGAGCAAGCGGCGACGGGCTGGACGCCCGGCCGCCGGCCGGGTGATAGTGGGAACAGCCCGCGAGCGGCGCGAACGTTAGGTGGTTTCATGCTGCAAGCCTTCGTGTTCGAGCGAGTCGGCGTTGTCGCCGGCGACCTGTACTTCCTGGATCCGGATCCGCGCCCGGGGCAGGAGGGTCCCGAGCACGGGGTCCGGCTCGAACTGCGGGTCTTCGGCCGGGGCGAGCTCAAGGGGACGATCTACTCCGCCACGCCGATCGAGGTCGGCCTGCCGATATGGCGGGTGGACCTGCTGGAGACGGTGGACGGCAGGCCCGGCAGCTTCAACCGGACCCACCACCACCCCAAGTTCACCGGCTGGGATCCAGGCCCGCGCGTCTTCGTCAGGGAGCTGTCGGCGGACCCGCTCGGCTGGCTCGCCGGGCAGCTGTCCGACCTGCCCGCGGTGCTGGAGCGGGCCGGCGTCCCCCAGGACATCGCCGATCCCGGCGACGCGGCGGGCCTGCGGGACATGGCGCCGGCGATCGCCGGCGTCGCAGGCGTGATGCTGGACAAGGTCCGCTCCGGTGAACTCGGCGTCGCCCCCGCCGCCGGAGCCGGCGGCGTCAGGGCGGGCTGGCTCTAACTTCCCGGCGGCTTCCCGGCCCCGGCCGCCGACGGGCTCGCGGCCGGGGGCGGCCGGGCGCGGCCGCCATCCGGCTCGCAGACCGGAGAGCACCGCCGCGATGGCCATGAAGGCCACCGAGGAGTAGAACGCCGCGTGCAGCCCCGTGGTGAACGCCGCCGCCAGCGAGCCGTGCAGCGACGCCGTGCCGACGAAGATCGCGAACGCGAGGCCGCGGGAGATCGACCGCGACGCGACGAGGATCGCCACCGCGAAGGAGAACACCATGCCGATGTTCGCGAAGGTGCGCAGGATCCCCGACGCGATGCCGAACATGTCCGGCGGCGCCGCCTTCATCACCGCGGAGCTGTTCGCGGGGAAGAAGAAACTGGTGCCGGTGCCGTTGACCAGGCTGATAACGACGATCAGCCCCAGCGGGGTGGACAGCGTCAGCTGCGCGTAGCACAGGAGCGCGACCACTTGGAGCGCCAGGCCCACGGTGGCGGGCACCACCGGGCCGTGGCGGTCTGCCAGCCGGCCGGCCAGCGGTCCGACGGCGGCGCCGGCCACGAATCCGGGGACCAGCAGCAGCGAGGCGTGAATAGGCGACAGCCCGCGCGGGCCCTGCAAGTACATCAGCACGAGGAACAGCACCGCGTAGCTGGCGAGCCCCTGGAACAGCGAGGCCAGCAGCGACGCGGTCATCGTCGGCACCCTGAACAGGGACAGCGGCAGCATCGGCGCGGCGGCGCGCCGCTCGATCACCGCGAACACGCCGATGAGCACCACGCCCCCGGCCAGGTAACCCGCCAGCGACGCGTCCAGCGGCCCGTTCGCGAGCTTTGTCATCGCCCACAGCACGCCGAACAGGCCGAGCCCGAGCGTGATCATGCCGGGCAGGTCCAGCCGCCGGCGCACGCGCTCACCGGAGTCGCGCAGCACCCGGAGCGCGCAGGCGACGGCGAGCGCGCCGGGCGGCACGTTGATCCCGAAGATCCACCGCCACGAGATGTAGGTGACGATCAGGCCGCCGAGCACGATGCCGACGACCGCTCCCACCGTCCAGCCGAGCGCGGTGAGCCCGTAGGCGCGGCCACGGCGCTCCCGCGGGTACAGGTCGGCGATGACCGCGCCGCTGTTGGCCATGATCAGCGCGCCGCCGACGCCCTGGACGATCCGGAACACGATGATCGACACCTCGTCCCACGCCAGCGCGCACAGCAGCGATCCCAGGACGAACACGGCGAAACCGGCCTCGTACATCCGTACCCGGCCGTACATGTCGCCGAGCCGTCCCACCTGCGTGGCGAGCAAGGTGATGACGAGCAGGAAGCTGATGATGACCCAGACCACCGCGGACAGCGCGATGTGCAGGCTGCGCTGGATCTCAGGCAGCGCGAGGACCACGATCGTCGTGTCGATCGCGGTCATCAGCACGCCCGACATGATCACGATCATGGCGAGACCGGTCCGCGGCGATCCGCCGCTTGCGGCCTTGCCGTCGGCGGGCCGGAGTATCCGCGGTAGAGCCATTTTTTTAGCCTAACGAACGGTGGATTTTGCGCCATACGGGACTAGGCTTTCTTCCCGGCATTCCCAGGACGGGGGGTGGCAGTCGTTGGCACGCGATGAATCCGCGATCGGCACGGTCGGCGTGCTGACCGTCGCCACCCGCGGCGCGAACGGCCCCGGCGAGGTACGGATCAAGATCCGCGGCGGTTCCGAGCACTATCTGGCCTGGTCGCAGGCCCCGCTCCCGAGGGGCGCCACAGTCCTTGTCATCGACCACCGCGGCCCGCGGACGGTCGACGTCATGGAATGGGCCGACCCGCTCGGCGAGGCCCCCACAATCCCCGGTCCCCCGGAAGTTCCTCGCTCAGGAGAGTGAAACCATGTTCGGCTACCGAGTTCCCGCCCCCGATGAGGCAATGCTCATCTCCGGCGGCCGTTACGGCCTGAAAGAGGCGCCATTCCGCGTCGTCACCGGCCACGGGGCTTTCGTCATGCCGATGTTCCGCAAGGTCCGGTACCTGACGCTCGCCATGCAGGAGGCAGAGGTATCCGAGACCTGCGTGACCAAGCAGGGCATCGCGCTGAACGTCCGCGCGGTGATCGCGTTCAAGGTGGGCAACGACCCCGAGTCCATCGTCAACGCCGGGCAGCGGTTCCTGTCCGACCAGGACCAGATGTCGGTGCTGACCGGGCGGATCTTCGCCGGCCACCTGCGGTCCATCATCGGCTCGATGACCGTCGAGGAGATCGTCACCGAGCGGCAGAAGCTGGCCACCGAGGTGCTCGACGGGTCGAAGCAGGAGATGGCGAACCTCGGCCTCTCCGTGGACTCGCTGCAGATCCAGTCGATCGACGACATGGGCGCCGGTTACATCGCCGCGATGGCCGCGCCCAACAACGCGGCGATCCAGCGGCAGGCGAAGATCGCCCAGGCGCAGGCCGACCAGGCGGCGGCCGAGGCGCAGCAGGAGTCGGCCCGCAAGCAGGCCGAGTTCGCCCGGCAGACCGCGATCGTCCAGGCGCAGTACAAGGCCGAGATCGACAAGGCGCAGGCGGAGGCGGCGCAGGCCGGCCCGCTGGCGCAGGCCGAGGCGCAGCGCGCGGTCATCGCCGCGCAGGCGGAGCTGGCACAGCATCAGGCCGAACTCCGCCAGCAGCAGCTCGTCGCCGAGGTCATCAGGCCCGCCGAGGCCGAGGCGGAGAAGGTGAAGATCCTCGCCAAGGCCGAGGCGGAACGGACCCGGATCGCGGCCGAGGCCGCCGCGTCCAACAACCGGGTGGCACTGGACCAGATGCTGATCGCCCAGCTGCCGCAGATCGTCAAGGAGGCGGCCGCCGGCCTGGCCGGCGCCAACGTCAGCGTGCTCAACGGGGCCGACGGCCTCGGCGAGATCGCGGCCGGCCTGGTCAGCCAGGGCCTGACGATCCTGGAGTCGGTGCGCAAGAGCGTAGGGGCGCCGCCCACCGACGGATCGAACGCGAACGGTACCGGCACCATCGGCAACGGCAAGGGGCCGGCCGCCTAGCGCGTTAACAGCAAGCCGGCCAGCACAGCGGCGGGGGAACCTGCGCGCAAGGTGCCGTGCACCAGCTCCACTCGGTGGACCATGCGGGGTTCTGTGATCCGCACCGCAGGGAACCCGGCGCCGACGGCTGCCGGCGCCGGCAGCAGGGTGAGGCCGTGGCCTGCCCTCGCGAGCGCGATGAGCGACAAGATGTCTGTCCCTTCGTAGCTGAGTGCCGCGCGGAATCCATCGACACCGGCTACTCGCCGGACGTCGGAAAGCGGCGGGGACGCCCCGGGCGCGTCGATCCAGCGCGCGTCTACGAGATCGGCGAGGCGCACCCCTGCCCGCGCCGCTAGCGGGTGATCGTCCGGGAGCACGACCGCGGCCTCTTCTTCGATGACCCCGACGCCGGATAGCGGAGCGGCCACGGGAAGCGGGTCTCCCGGCGCGGCCAGGCCGTCGATCAGGCCGATGTCGAACTCGCCGCGCGCCACCCCGGCGGCCACGTCCGCCCGGGAGGCCACCCGGATGGTGACGTCGAGCCGCGGCATCCGCTGGCGGAGCGCCGCGAGCGCCGGGGCGACCGCGGTACAGCCCCCGGCGAGCGGGGTCAGCGCCGCCACGAGGCAGGCCGGCGGCGCCAGCGTCATCCGCGTGATGTCGGCCCGGGCGGCGTCCAGCCGCAGCAGGATCGGCTCGGCGTGCTCGAGCAGCCTGGCGCCCGCCTCGGTGGGCGCGACCGGGCGGCGGGTGAGCAGCGTGACCTTGAGGTCGTTTTCCAGCGCGGCTATCTGCTGGGACACGGCGGCCTGGGTGTAGCGGAGCTCGGCCGCGGCCGCCGAGAAGGAGCCGAGCCTGGCCACGGTCACGAACGTCCGGAGCAGGTGCGTGTCCATGTCATTAGCCTCCCTTATGGAGGCACAAAAGACTATCGTTGGCGCTTAACGCTGCTCCCGCGCCACGATGGCGGCATGACGAACCACATCCCCCGGGTCGCGCTCGTCGGCGACCGCTCGGCGAACGTCAGGGCGCACGCCCGCATCCCCGTGCTCATCGAGGCCCTGCTGCGGCGCGAAGGCATCGCGCTCGACAGCTACTGGGTCGCCACGCCAGAAGCTGAGGAATGCGATCTGCGCGGCTTCGACGCCATCTGGGTGGTCCCGGGCAGCCCGTATGCCAGCGCCGACGGCGCCATCGCCGCCGTGCGCACCGCCCGCGAACAGCGGATCCCGTTCCTCGGCACGTGCGGCGGCTTCCAGCACGCCCTGCTGGAGTACGCCAGGAACGTCTGCGGCCGGCTGGCCGTGCAGCACGCGGAGATCGCGCCGGAGGCCGGAGACCAGTTGATCGTCCCGCTCGAATGCTCGCTAGTCGGCCACGAAGAGGCGGTCATGGTCGTTCCGGGGACGCTGGCCGCGAAGATCACCGGGCCGGGGCGCCGGACCGAGCGCTACAACTGCTCCTACGGGCTGAACCCGGCGTACCTGGAGGTACTGACCGGCGGCGGGCTGCGGTTCAGCGGCTTCGACGACAGCGGGCAGGTCCGGATCGCGGAACTTCCCGGGCACCCGTTCTTCCTCGGCACCCTGTTCCAGCCGGAGCTGCAAGGCGACGGCACCCACCCGCACCCGGTCATCCGCGCGCTCGCCGTCGCGGCGGCCGATCACGCCGCAGCCGCGGCGAGCCGCTCGACCGCGGGCGGCGTCCGGTAATGCCCGGCCGCGGGCGTCCGGTAATGCGGGCGGGGCCGGTTCTACCGGATCACGTGCGGCCGCGGGCCGGCGGCCGGTTATACCGGATCACGTGCGGCCGCGGGCCGGCGGCCGGTCCTCGTCTGCCGCGCCGGCTATCCCGCCGTATCGCGGGCCAGGACGAAGTTGATCGCGGTCAGCCGCAGCACCGTCTCGCCATGCTGATTGGCGGCCTCCGTCGCCGACCTGATGATGCCCCGGTCGGGCTTGCTCTTCGACCGGCGGGCTTGGAGAACCGTGGCGCGCACGCGCAGCGTATCGCCCGGGCGGACCGGCCTGGGCCAGCGGATCTCGTCCACGCCCGCCGCGCCGAGCCCGGTCTCCGGACTGATGAAGTGCTCCACGAGCAGCCGCATCGTCATGCTGATCGTATGCCAGCCGCTCGCGATGAGGCCGCCG
>DATGLH010000010.1:0-15058 GCA_035294225.1 Trebonia sp. | reverse complement strand
GGCACACCCGCTGGCGGGTGCCCGCCAGCCACCCGGACGCCATCGGCGACCGGGCCAGCCAGGGCGACACCCCGGACCGGGTGCCGGCCCTGATCTCGCCGACCGCGATCCTGATCGCGGTCGCCGGCGCCAGGAACGCCGGCGTCTCCACCGTCATCGAGACCTTCGGCGTACGCGGCGACGCCCCGTCGTCCATCGCGCGGGTGGAGGGCGCGGGCGGCTAGGGGGGCGAGGCCGCTACCCCCGCACGCCCGCCCGGCGGCGGAACGTAACCGTCGGCGGCCGCCAGCCTGTTTCCGGCCGGTCCGGCGGGCGGGCCCCTGTCCGCGCTCAGAGGCCGGGCCCCGTCCGCGCCCAGAGGCAGGAGGCGGCCCGGCGGCCGAATCGTTCACCTGCCGCCGGGCAGGCATCGCCGGGAGCATCGGGCAGGCATCGCCGGGAGCACGAGGCCATAACGGGCGATCCGGCGACGGCCGGAACGGCGCCAGCCGGCCCGCCATGGGCGCACAGCGGGCATGGGCGCACAGCGGGCCGGCCCGGGAGCGCGGCGCGATTCCCGGTACCGATTCCTGAGTAAGCGCATAGTCATCCTTATGCTTAAGCTGTGCCAAGGCTTGCGCCGAGGGTCGGCCCGGTCAGTTGCCGGTCCGTCGTCAACCCGCCAAGCTGCGATCAGCCACAGTCGTGTACGCATGGGAGAAGCCCTGAAGATGCCCAGACGCCAGAGCCGCTTCACGCCGCAGGAGATCGCCGCCGACCCCCGCCTGGAGGACTACTCCGCCGAGTTGTGGAACCCCGAGCTTGGCGATGTCGAGCGGCGGCTGCTGACGTCGGCGGTGCGCTGCTTCGCCGCGAACGGCTACCACGCGACGACCACCCGGGACATCGCGGCCGGCGTGGGCCTGAGCCCGGCGGCGCTCTACGTGCACTTCCCGTCCAAGGAGCTCGTGCTCTTCGAGATCATGCGGGCCGGCCACGAGCGCGCTCTGGCCTGCGTCAAGGACCCGGCGGTCGACGCGGCAGGAGGCCCGGCGGACCGGCTCGCTTCGATGGTCTCCCGGTACACCGCCTGGCACGCCCGCCACCACGTCGCCGCGCGCGTGTGCCAGTATGAGCTCGCCGGGCTCACCCCCGGGCACTATGACGAGATCATCCAGATCCGCCGCCTGACGAATGAGGTCTTCCGGGAGGCGGTCGAGCGCGGCATCGCCGCGGGCATCTTCGCGCCCGCGGACGTGAACCGCCTGGTGCGCGGGATACTCTCGCTGAGCATCGATCTCGTCCGCTGGTACCGCCTCGACGGCCCCGATTCCCCCGAGCAGCTCGGCGAGTTCTACGCGGGCCTGGTCCTCAGGATGGTCATGAGCAAGGATCCGGGCGCGGGCGGCTGACGCGGGCAGCTCCCTGCCGCGGTCATCGCGGATCCCCGGCGGCCGCGGGGAGGCGGCCGCGCGCGGGACAGCCGGATACATGCCTTGACAGACAGGCGGCAGCGGTATGAATATGCGCTTAGTCATATGCAGCGCACGTCGATGTGGACGAGGAGAACCATGCGCACGGCAGAGGCGGCCAACCCGTGACCGCGCGGTCCGCGACCACCGGGACGGCGGGTGCGCCGGGCACGGGAGGCCGGCGGCCCGTCCTCGCCGCGGACGGCGTGGTGGTCGAGTTCCCGCTCAGGCACGGGAAGAGGCTGCGCGCTGTCGACCAGGTGAGCTTCCGGCTGGGCGCGGGCGAGGTTCTCGGGGTCGTCGGGGAGTCCGGCTCCGGTAAGTCGACGCTCGGCAAGGTCGTCGCCGGATTCCTGAACCCCACCTCCGGGCAGGTGCTCTTCCCGTCCGGCACCGGCGAGCTCGAGCCCCGCCGGCAGCGGAAACCCCGCGGCCACCGGGACATCCAGATGATTTTCCAAGAGTCCGCCATGGCGCTCAACCCCCGGCTGCCGGTGTGGCGGCTCGTCGGCGAGGCCGTGCGACCTAACATGGTCACCTTCCCGGCGCGGGGACGAAGCGATGTCGCCGAACTGAAGGCAGCGGCGGCCGGCTACCTGGAACGAGCCGGGCTGCCCCCGGCCGCGTTCGCCGGCAAGCGAGCCGCCGAACTGTCCGGCGGCGAGAAGCAGCGTGTCGCCATCGCCAGAGCGCTCGCGGCATCGCCCGTCGCCATGGTCTGCGACGAGTCCGTGTCCGCGCTCGACGTGCCGGTCCGGGCCGTCGTGCTCAACCTCTTCAGGCGGCTGAGCCGCGAAGCGGGGATCGCGCTGGTCTTCATCACCCACGACATCTCCGTCGTGGCCCATCTCGCCGATCGGCTCGCGGTCATGCACCGCGGCCGCATCGTCGAATACGGCGAGCCTGCCAGCGTCATCGAGGATCCGCAGGACGAGTACACGAGGCGCCTCATCGCCGCCGTGCCGGCCTTGGAGCGCGCGGGCACCCCGCCGGCCGGGGCACCCGGCCCTCGATAACACCCCGAGGAGCGAAATGAACCCCTGCAAAGCAGGCCGAACTCACATGAGAACCCTCGCGGCCGCCGGCGCCGCCGCGGCCATGGTGGCCCTTGCCGCCTGTTCTTCCGGTTCTTCCGGCGCGCCGGGCCAGGCCGGCGGCGGTGCCGGCGGCGGCACCGGCGGGACGATCACGATCGGAACACAGTTCCCGCCCGGCACCCTCGACCCCACCACGGGCACGCAAGGCTCGGATCTGGGCTATGAGAACCTCGTGTTCGACACGCTGGTACAGCCGAACCCGCAGACCGGGGCGATCGAGCCGATGCTGGCGACGTCCTGGAAGTACCTCGGCGCCAACAAGCTCCAGCTCGCGTTGTTCCTGCGGCACGGGGTCAGGTTCCAGGACGGGACCCCGTTCAACGCGCAGGCCGTTGTCGATTACTCGAACGCCTTCATCAAGGCGGGCGACATCGCCAACCTGCTGCAGTACGTCACCTCGGTGACGGCCGTAGGCGACTACGAGGTGATCTACCACCTGAGCCAGCAGAACGCGTTGCTGCTCGGCGGCCTGGAGGGCCGCGCCGGGATGATCCCGTCGCCGACGGCGGTGCGGAAAGAGGGCGCGAACTTCGGGGTGCACCCGGTCGGCACCGGCCCGTACTCGTTCGTCTCCGAGACGCAAGGGGCGAGCTACGACTTCACGAGCTTCCCCGGATACTGGAATAACGCCAACGTCAAGCGCGTGCAGAACGTCGACTTCAAGATCTTCCAGAGCGACACGGCCCTGGCGGACGCGGTCAGGACCGGCGATGTCGATGTCGCATTCGATCTCTCCCCGCAGGACGTGACCACGCTGAGGGCGGACTCGGGCCTCACCGTGTCGGTGGGCCCGGGCACGCAGTTCGGCCTGGCCTACTTCGACTCCGCGAGAAAGCCGCTGAACGACCCGCGGATCAGGCTCGCGTTCAACCTGGCGCTCAACCGCGCGGCGATCGCGGAAGCGGTCACCGACGGCCTCGGCCGGCCCGCCACCGAGCCCATGCCGCCGGGGACCATCGGTTACGTGAAAAGCCTCGAACCGGTCTGGACCTATGACCCCTCCAGGGCCAAGGCACTCGTGCGGCAGGCCGATCCCGGCGGCGTCAGCATGACCTGCTACGAGTACCCGGGCCTCGGGTTCGAGACCGCGGCGCCGATCATCATCGCCGAAGAGCAGGCTGTCGGGATCAACATCAAGGTCATCCCCGGCACGCCCGCCCAGGTCGGGACGTTCTTCACCAACAAGGCAGCGCCCGAGTGCTTCCTGGCCGACTACGGCGGCGGCACCGCGCCCGCCAACTTCGAGCTGCTATGGAGCAAGTCGTACTACAACGCGGGCAAGACCAGCTACGGAATCGACAAGTACTTCGACCAGTTCTACCGGGCCTACTCGGCTGCCCAGGTCTCCCAGATCGCCTACGACATCCTCCAGAGCCAGCGGGCGAACCCCGGTTACGCGCCGATCTTCTGGTCACCGCTGGTGAACGTGTACCAGAAGAACATCGGCGGCTGGATAACGAGCAACCTGGGCATCGACAACTGGCGCGGCCTGTACTTCAAGAGCTAGCCGGGGACCACGTGCAGATGATCATGAGCGGACGACGAGGCGGGGCACCGCTGCCGCAGTCAGCACCGCGGCCCGGGGACGAGGTGCTGCGGATCGACGGCCTCGAAGTCGAATTCGGCAGCGGCCCGGCACGGACGACCGCGCTTCGCGGCATAGACCTGACGCTCCACGCGGGCCGGGTGCTCGGCGTCGCCGGCGAGTCCGGGTGCGGCAAGACGACGTCCGCTCTCGCGGTGATGGGGCTGCTCCCCCGCGGCGCGGCCGTGCGCGGGTCGATCAGGTACCGGGGCACGGAGCTGCTGGGCTTGCCGGAGAAGGAGCTCAGGCGCTACCGGGGGCGCCATCTCGCGATGATCTTCCAGGAGACGACCACGGCGCTGAACCCGGTCATCCGCGCCGGGGACCAGCTGATGATGGCCGCCCGCGCCCACGTGCGCGGCAGCAGGGCCGACGCCCGGGAGCGGGTCCGCGCGGCCCTCACCGACGTCCGCCTCGCCGACGCCGACCGGGTCATGGCCAGCTACCCGCACGAGCTGTCGGGGGGCATGTGCCAGCGGGTCATCATCGCCATGGCCCTGAGCTGCGGATCGGCGGTCCTGTTCGCCGACGAGCCCACGACCGCGCTCGACGTGTCCGTCCAGGAGGAGATACTCGGCCTGATACGCGGGCTGGTCACGCGCCGCCGGCTCGCCGTCATGATGATCTCGCACGACCTCGCCGTCCTCGCCGACGTGTGCGACGACATCGCGGTCATGTACCGCGGCGAGATCGTGGAGTCCGGGCCGGCACCCGCGGTGCTCGGCAGTCCCGCCCACCCGTACACCCGGGGCCTCCTTGACTGCCTGCCGACGCTGCAGGGGCGCCGGGACACGCTGCCCGAGCTGCCTTCGGACCCGGCCGGCACGCCGACGGTGCCCGGGTGCCGGTTCCGCCCGCGCTGCGGCTGGGCCGTCGATGCCTGCCGGGAGCCACCGGACCTCGTCCCCGTGCTCGCCGGCCAGCCGCGCACGTCCCGCTGCTGGCGGAGCACCGCCGTGCTCGGGCACGGGGCGCGGGAAGCCGGCCGGGCACCGGGCATCCCGGCGGCGGCCGACCATGAAGGCCGCGGCTGATGGGCGCGATCATCCTCCGGCGCCTGGCGACGTCGGTCCCGACGATCCTCGTCAGCACGATCCTCGTGTTCGCCCTGCGGTACCTGATGCCCGGCGGCCCGGTGGAGGCGATGCTCGGCGGGGGCACCGGCCAGTACACCCCCGCGCAGATCGCCGCGATCAAGGCGCGCCTCGGGCTGAACGCGCCGGTCCCTGTCCAGTACTGGCGCTGGCTCACCGGCGTGCTGCACGGGAACCTGGGAATGTCGTACTACAGCCAGCAGCCCGTCACGACGGTGATCGCGCCGCGGGTCATCCCGTCGGTCGAGCTCATCATCGGGGCGCTGGTCGTGTCGACGGTCGCCGGCGGCGGGCTCGGCATCCTCGCCGCGGTTAAGCGCGGCCGCCCGCTGGGGCGGGCCGTCCAGCTCGGCACCGGGCTCGGTTTGTCGGTCCCGGACTTCTGGCTGGCGGCCATGGCGGCCGGCGTCTTCGGGCTCACGCTTGGCCTCTTCCCGGCGGTCGGGTTCACGCCGATCTCCCAGAGCCTCGGCGGCAACATCGACACCCTGACCCTGCCGGTTCTCATGCTGTCGGTCGTCACCGGCAGTTTCCTCGCCCGGCACGTCGCAAGCGCGATGACCGCCGCCCTGGACAGCCCGTACATCAGGACCGCGTGGGCGATGGGCCTGCCGCCGCGCACGATCTACCTGAACTGCGCGCTGCGCAACGCGGCCGCCCCGGTCATCACCTTCATCCCGCTCGCGGTCGCCGCCCTCGTCGGCGGCACCGTGCTCGTCGAGAACATCTTCGCCATCCCCGGGCTCGGCACCGAGATCGTGAGCTCGGTGAGCAATGAGGACTACCCGGTCGTGCAGGCGATCGTGCTGCTCGTCGGCGTCCTGGTCGCCGTGCTCAACCTGCTGGCCGACGTCGGCCTGGCTCTCTTCGACCCGAGGATCAGGAATGCCATTTCCGAATAGCGGCCGGGGCAACGCACCGCTGGCGTCCGCACCCGGAGGGGCCGTGCCGCAGACCGCGCTGGCGCCCGGCGGCGGGGCGGACGCCCCCGCCGCGCTCGCCGGGCGCGGCGGGCGCGGGCGCGGCGGGGGGCAACGCTTCGGGCTCGTCCCGCGGATCGGCCTCGTACTCTTCTGTCTCCTCCTGCTGTCGAGCCTGCTGGCGCCCCTCCTGCCGATCGACAACCCGCTTCAGCAGACGCTGTCGCTGCGCAACGCCGGCCCGTCGCTGCGTCATCTGCTCGGCACGGACATGGTCGGCAGGGACGTCCTGAGCCGGGCGATCTACGGCTGCCGCTCGGCGTTCGAGGGCGTGGGGGTCGGCGTCCTGGCGATGCTCGCGCTCGGGGTGCCGTGGGGCCTCGCCGCCGGCTTCTCGGGAGGCGCCGCCGACGAGGCGCTGATGCGCATCGCCGACGCGCTGTTGTCGTTCCCGCCGCTGGTCCTGGCGATCGGCGTCGTCTCCGCGCTCGGCGCGTCGATCACGCACGCGATGGTGACGGTCGGCTTCATCTCGGCGCCGGGCCTGGCCCGGCTGCTGCGGTCGGCGGTGCTGCCGCTGCGCGGCGCGGGGTTCGTCCTCATCGCGCGGTCGCTGGGGGTCAGCCGCCTGCGCATCGCCGTCCGCCACGTCCTGCCGAACGCGATGGCCCCTGCCGTGGTGCAGACCGTCGCCGCGGCCAGCTTCTTCCTCATCGTGGAGGCCGCGCTCAGTTTCCTCGGGCTCGGCGTGCCGCCCCCGGCTCCGTCGTGGGGTGCGGACATGGCCAGCGCCTACCTCAACTTCACCGGCGACCCCGCTGCCACGGTGGCCCCCGGCCTGGCGATCACGATCGGCGCGTGGAGCATCAGCGCGGTCGGCGACGGCCTGCGCGACGTGCTGATGCGGACGTGAGCGGGCAGCGGCGATGAGCGGGCAGCGGACGGCCGAGACCACGAGCGGCCCCGTCGCCGGCCGCGCCGGCCGCGACGGCGCCTGGGCCTTCCTCGGCATCCCGTATGCCGCGGCCCCGGTCGGGCCGCGCCGGTTCGAGCCGCCGGTGCCGCCGCGGCCCTGGACCGAGGTCCGGGACGCGCGGGCCTACGGCCCGACGGCGCCGCAGGCGCGCGCCGGGGGACCGGTGGCCCGGCTGCTCCCGCAGGTGTCCATCCCCGGCGATGACTACCTGAACCTGAACGTCTGGACGCCGGACCCGGAGGGCAGCAGGCCGGTCATGGTGTTCATCCACGGGGGCTCCTTCACCGGCGGGTCCGGCGCGATACCGGTGTACGACGGCTCCCGGTTCGCGCGCGACGGCGTCGTGCTCGTGACGATCAACTACCGCCTCGGCGCCGACGGATTCTTGTGGCTCGGCGAGGGGACGCCCAACCTCGGCCTGCTGGATCAGATCGCCGCGCTCGCGTGGGTGCGGGACAACATCCGGGCGTTCGGCGGAGATCCCGCCAACGTCACGGTCTTCGGCGAATCCGCCGGGGCGATGAGCGTGTGCACCCTGCTCGCGATGCCCGCGGCGGCCGGCCTGTTCCGGCGCGCGATCGCTCAGTCCGGTGCCGCGCGCTGCGTGATCGGCCCCGGCACGGCCATGCGGATCGGCGCCAGGCTGGCCGGGATCCTGGGCGTCGCCGCGACACGCGCGGCGATCGCGGCGGTACCCGTGCCGCGCCTGCTGGCCGCCCAGTCGCAGCTTGCCCAGGAGGTCGCCGCGGAACCCGATCCGCAGCGGTGGGGCGAGGTCGCACGCAACATCATGCCGTTCGAGCCGGTCGTTGACGGCCGGGTGCTGCCGGGCGCGCCGGCCGAGGCCCTGCGCCGGGGAGCGGCCGCGGACGCGGGCATTCTCGTCGGGACCAACGCCGAGGAGGCGAATCTGTTCTTCGTCCCGGCCGGCGCCGTCAGCGGGACGGACCGCGCGGCGTTGTCCCGGTTCGTGCGCGCCCGCCGTTATCCTCCCTCGGTCGTGGACGCCTATCGCGCCGCCCGCCCGGCGGCGTCGGACGGCGAGCTGATGTCCGCGATCATGACCGACGGGTTCTACCGGATCCCGGCGCTGGAGATCGCGCGCGCCCGCCCCGGAACCTACGTCTACGAGTTCGCCTGGCGATCGCCCGCGTTCGGCGGGGCGCTCGGCGCGTGCCACGCGCTTGAGCTGCCGTTCGTCTTCGACAACCTCGACGACCCCGGGTACGCCGCGCTGCTCGGGCCGGGGCCGCCGCAGCGCATCGCGGATTCGGTGCACCGCGCGTGGGTCTCGTTCGCCGCGACCGGTGACCCCGGGTGGCCGCCGTATGACGACCGTGACCGCCTGATCCGCCGGTTCGGCGCGTCCGGCGAGCTCGTCGCGGACGACCGGACGGACGAACGTGCCGCGTGGGACGGCGCGTGGTGAGGGTCCCGGTATAGCGGACGTCCCGGTATGGCGGACAGCGGCGCGCCCGGACCGGCGCCCCGGAAACTCAGCAAGGCCACGCTGCGGGCCGTCACCCGGGCCATGGACGATGAATGCCGCGCACGAGCCGGGCACGCGGCGCTGTCCGCCGGATTCCGGCGGGAACCGGATAGCGAGCTGCCTGGGCAGGCGAACGGCCGGAGGCGGCCCGGCGTCAGGGAGCCGCCACCGCCCGTTCAGCGGAACACTGACAGTCCGAACGGAAGGTGGCGGCTCATGCCGGCTACGCGGGCGTGAGCCGGGCGCGGCGCCGCGCGGTCAGCGCAGGCGGGACTCGATGGCCTCGATGATCCGCGGCCGGAGTTCGGCGGCGCGGATGACGGCGTCGACGGAGCCGACCTCGACCGCGCGCTGGATGCTGTGCACGCGGTCGAACTCGGCGGCCACCTCGCCGAGCTTCTCCGCGCGGACCGACGAGCGGAGCTCGTCGAGCTCCGCGGTCAGCGCGGCGCGGTCGGCGCCGGAGGCGGCCGCGACCCGGGCCTCGGCGTCCCGCACCCGCGGGTCGGCCGCGGTGCGGGCGTCGACCTCGCCGGAGAACACCACCGCGGCGGCGGGGGCGCCGCCGAGCACCGAGGCGAACGAGCCTTCCAGCGCGAGCACGGTCATGTTCGGGTTCAGCGCCTTGGAGAACACCACGAACGCGCCGCCGTGGTACCGCGAGATCACGCAGAACACGATGGGCCCGCGGAAGTTCACGATCGCGCGGCCGATCTCGGCGCCGTACTCCAGCTGGAGCTTGCGCATCGACTCCGGCGAGCCGTCGAAGCCCGACAGGTTCGCCAGCACCACCAGCGGCCGGTTGCCGCTGGCCGCGTTGATCGCCCGCGCGGCCTTCTTCGACGACTGCGGGAACAGCGTGCCCGCGGTGTAGGTGTCCGGGCCGTCGGCGGGCGGGAAGCCCCGCCGCGGCACCGCCCGTGACTCGATGCCGATCAGGCATACCGGTATCCCGCCGAGACGCACGTCCTGCACCACCGCGGTCTCCGCGTCGGCCATCCCCGCCCAGCGTTCGAGCACCGGGTGGTCCTGGTCGGACAGCGCCCGCATCACGGTCCGGATGTCGAACGGCTTCTTGCGGTCCGGGTTGGCCGTGGCGGAGAAGATCTCGCCGACGGTGGTGAACTCGCTGCCCGGCACGTTATGCGGGAAGCCGGAGATGTCGCGGTCGACGGGGTCTGCCGTCCTCGCCCGCCGCGGCGCCTTCTCGCCGGGCACGACGTACGTGTGGTCGTAGTACGACATCAGCAGGTCCCGCGCGGCGGCCAGGTTCGGCGCCCAGTACTGGGCCTGCCCGTTCGGGCCCATCACCCGGTCGTAGCCGCCGATGCCGAAGTTGTCCTCGGCCGACACGCCGCCGGAGAAGTCGAGCGACTGCTTGCCGGTGAGCACCATCGCCGAGTCCGGCGTCATCACCAGGATGCCCCTGGTGTGCATGAGCATCGTCGCCTCCGCGTTCCAGTACGGCTGCGCGCCCACGTTGATGCCCGCGACCACGATGTTGATCTCGCCGCCGTTCTGGGTGAACTCGACGATCCGCGCCAGGGCCGCGGCCACCCAGTCCATGTTCTCGGTGCCCGATTGCATGGAGATCCGGGCGCCGGCGGACAGCGCGTACCACTCCAGCGGCACTCCCATCCGCTCGGCCAGGTCCAGCGCGGCGATCACCCGGCGGCATTCCGGCTCGGCCAGCGCGCCGAGCGACTTCGTCGGGTCGCCGAGCAGCACGACCCTGGTGACGCCCTGCGGGTGCAGCCGGGTCGGCGTGGTGACCACGCCCGCGACGATGGCCGCGGTGTTGCGGCCCCTGGGCCGGCTGACCGGCACCAGCGCGTGGCTGTCGTCGAGGTCGTGCTCGGCGAAGTCGCCGAGCATGCCGGTCAGCTCGTACGGGTACACCGTGTTGCGGCTGCTCGCGCGCAGCACCTTCAGCCGGTAGTCGTCGAGCGGCTCGACCGGCTCGCCCGACGGCTCGCCGATGATCAGCTCGGTGCCGCCGGCGGCGCCGAAGCAGATGCGCACGGCGGTCTTGACCAGCTCGCCGGTCCTCCGGTCGCGCTGCCGCGCGATGAACAAGATCTCCTCCAGGCCGGCGCCCGCGGTCGTCGGCAGCACGCGCCCGGCGATCGTCTCCAGCTCCGCGCGGGTGAGGTCGCTCGGCGGCCAGACGTAGATCACGATCCGGTTGGTGTTGAAGCGCTTGTGCGAAGGCCGCTGCGACTGCGCACGGCGGATCGAGTCCAGGCAGGCGGCGAGGGTGTCCTCGGCCGTCGGCAGCGCGACCAGCCTGCCGTCGTGCTCGCGCAGCTCGGTCAGGTCGCGCACCTGCGCGAACGCGACGAGACGCTCGTCGAGGGGGTTCTCTCGCGCCACGCACTGGAAGAGGTAGACCTCCTCGTCCGCCGACGGCAGCCGGGTGAGGTCGAACTTGCTCAGCCGCTCCAGCTGCATCCGCTGGGCGATGTACGGGTGCAGGCCGCGGAACAGCCGCTGCTCGGTCATCCCGGCGGCCGACCGGCGGAACGTGAAGTGGTGGTGCATCACCGCGCCGCGGCTGCCCGCGACGGTGGCGGTGAGCCTGCGGACCTGCTCCGGCAGCGGGTGCGCGCTCACGACCTCGTGCAACGCGGCCGCCATCGCGTCGGAGTCCTGCGGCTGGTTCTCCCAGGAGAGATAGATGTCGGCGTCGATGGCGCCGGAGCCGCCCGCCAGTTCCGCGAGCCCGCGCAGCGCGCTGCCCAGCTCCTTGAAGCCCACCGCGGCGGAGACCACGGACGAGTCCGCACGCTCGGCGATCACGAACGCGCATCCCCCGGCCTGCCTGGTGCGGACGCCGGCCAGGCCCTTGTTGCCGTAGTAGCGCCGGGTCAGCACCTCCAGCATGACCGCGTTGTCCAGGCCGCCGCGGACGAGCCGCTGGCCGAGCAGCCGCACCAGCGGCTCGGTGCTGCGCACCATCTCGGCGATGCGCTCGGCGCGGTCCGGCGCGTCCGGGTGCGCGTCCAGGTAGCGCAGGTGCCTGCGGACGTCGGCGTAGACGCGGGCGCGGTTGCGGCGCAGCAGCGGCTGGCCGAACCAGGCGAACACCACGCCGCGCGCCAGGTCGGCGAGCACGGGGAAGCGGACCTGCGTCGCGGCCACCAGCCGCTCCAGCGCGAGGCCGGCGGGCTCGCGCAGCGTCTCGCCCGGCGGGGACTCCCGCAGCCACGCGCGCAGCAGCGCCGCGATGACCGTGGCGTCGGCGGACGCGCGCTGCTGGGCGAGGAAGATCCGGAACACCGCGGCCTCGAGCTCGGGTGAGCGCTCCAGGCTGGTGACACCGTAGTGTCCGAGCGCCTTGGCGAGCTTGGCCTGGAACGCCTCCGGCAGCCCGGCTCGCTCGACGTCGAGGCTTTGCAGGTAGGCGTGGAAGTACTCGCGGGCGCTGTGCACGTGGCCGTCGTCGCCGTCCGCGTCCCCCGCCGCCCGGTTGCGGCTCAGCTCGGCGAGGTCGGCGAACACGCCGACCAGTTCGAGTTCCCCGGCCAGCGGCTGGTGGCCGTCCTCGCCGGCCGCCCGGCGCACGGCGAGGTAGTCATCGAGCACCCGGCGTTCGTCGTGCGGGTCGACGTCGAACCCGAGCAGCAGGCTGCGCAGGTCCTCCTGGCCGCGCGCGGCGCGCTCCCGCGCCGGGATGTCGCCGGGCGCGGCGGGCAGCTCCAGGTCGGCGGCCGCGGCGGCGGGGGCGTTCCCGGCCCCGCCGCCCGCGCCGCCATCGCCGGCGCCGCCGCCGGCCGCATCGCCGGCGGCGGCGAGCGGCTCCAGCCGCAGCAGCGGCGCGCCGGCCTTCACCTGGCTGCCCACGGACACGGCGCACTCCTTCAGCCGCGCCCTGAACGGTGCCCTCAGCACCGTCTCCATCTTCATGCTCTCCAGCACCAGCACCGGCGCGCCCGCCTCGACCTCGGCGCCGACCTCCGCCGGCGTGGCGACGACCAGCGCGGGCGCGGGCGAGCGCACGACGCCGCCCTCGTCGCGGCTGACCCGGTGCGTCACGCCGTCCACCTCGATCAGGTGGATCGGCCCGTGCGCGCCGGTGAGCAGGCGGTACCGGGCGCCGTTGACGAGGATCTGCCCGGTGTGCCGGTCGAAGCGGTCGAGCTCGACGTCGGCGGTGCGGGCATCGCCGCCCGCCTCGATGCCGACGCGGAACCGGTGCGCGCCGACCCGCGCGACGCGCACGCGGTAGCTGGCGCCGCGCAGCTTGAGGTCAAGCGGCCGTCCGCTCTCGTGCTGCACCTGCGGGCGCCCGCCGAACGCCGTCGACAGCAGCCGCTGCCGCTCGGCGCGCTCGGTCTCCTCGTACGCCTCGATAGCGGCGGCCGCCAGCGCGACGGCCGAGTGCCGGCGGGCGACGAGCCTGCCCTCCCCGCGGACGCGGTCGATCCAGCCGGTGTCCGCGCTGGCGTCGATCACCTCGGGCTGGTCGAGCAGGTCAAGCACGAAGCTCTTGTTCGTCGTGCCGCCCTCGATGATCACCGAGGTTTCCGCCATCGCCCGGCGCAGCCTGCCCAGCGCCTCACCGCGGTCGCGGCCGTAGGCGATGATCTTCGCGATCATCGAGTCGAAGTCGGCGGGGATGGTGTCGCCCTCGCTGACGCCGGTGTCCACGCGGATGCCCGGCCCGGCGGGCAGGTCCAGCCGCACGATGCGGCCCGCCGACGGCGCGAAGTCGCGGTCGGGATCCTCGGCGTTCAGCCGGGCCTCGATGGCGTGCCCGCGCTCCGGCGGCGGCTCGCCTTCGAGCCGGCCGCCGGATGCCACCCATAGCTGCGCCTTGACCAGGTCGAACCCGGTCGTGGACTCGGTGACCGGGTGCTCGACCTGCAACCGGGTATTGACCTCGAGGAACGCGAACAGCCGGTCGCCGGGATGGTAGAGGAACTCGACGGTCGCCGCGCCGCGGTAGCCGACCGCGAGGGCCAGCCGCTCGGCCGCCCGCTTCAGCTCCGCGGCCTGCCCGGCGCTGAGCACCGGCGACGCCGACTCCTCGATGATCTTCTGGTTGCGCCGCTGCACCGAGCAGTCGCGGACGCCGAGCGCCCATGCGGTGCCCTGGCCGTCGGCGATCACCTGGACCTCGACGTGCCGGGCCCCGGTTACCAGCCGCTCCAGGAACACCACTCCGCTGCCGAACGCGCGCTCGGCCTCCTGGCTGGTGCGTTCGTAGGCGCCGGTGAGTTCGTCCGGGCCGGCGACGATGCGGATACCGCGGCCGCCACCGCCCGCGGTGGCCTTGAGCATCAGCGGGTAGCCGATCCGCTCCGCCGCGCGCAGCGCCGCGGGCAGGTCCGCCACCGGGCCGCGGCTCCACGGCGCGACCGGGACACCGACCTCCTCGGCGATCAGCTTGGCGCCGATCTTGTCGCCCAGTTTGCGCATCGCCGTCGCGGACGGCCCGATGAACGTTACTCCCAGCCGCTCGCACAGTGCGGCGAACGCCGGGTCTTCGGCGACGAACCCCCACCCGACCCAGGCGGCGTCCGCGCCGGTCTCGGTCAGGGCGCGTTCCAGCACGGTCAGGTCGAGATAAGGACGCGCCGCGGCGGGCCCCAGGCAGTAGCTGAGGTCCGCCTTCCGCACGAACGCGGCGGTGGCGTCGGCGTCGGTGTACAGCGCCACCGTTTCGATCCGCGACGGGCCCGCCGCGTTGAGTTCGCCGACGGCGTGGATGAGCCGCATCGCGGCTTCTCCCCGGTTGACGATCGCGACACGAGAAAACACCGGAGCGAGCCTCCTGAAGAACGTTGTCCCTAAACCTGGCCTGCGACCGCACCAAGGCGGCCGCAGGCTTGGTGATCCAGGCTGGCGCCGGGGAAGACGGTGGCCGGGGCCAGTTACGGTGTGGCGCTGGTGGTCGGGTCAGCTCTCGCGGATCTTCCCGAGGATGCCGTCCCACAGCTTGATCCGGGCGGCGAACGCGCGGCTGATGGTCTCCTCGCACTCCGCCCACTTGTCGTCGTCGTCCCCGCACAGGTCGACCAGCATCTGCATGGCCATCGGGGTGTGCTCCTCGGCGTCCACCTGAATGTGCCGCCGGAGGTAGTCGACGAAGATCGACAGGTTGCCCGAACTCTCGTTCAGGGCCGCCACCTGGTCGAACATGTCCGGGATCAGGTCCTCCCGGCCGAACGCGAACGCCGCGGCCTGGCAGTGCACCGGTGCGTTGGCGATGAAGTCCCAGGTCACAGAGACGAAATCGGCCGACGCTGTGGGTACGCCCGCGTCCCGCAGCGCCTGCGGCACGGGAGTGCCGGCGCGCAGCAGGTCGATGAAGGCGTCGACCGCCGTGGTGTCGGCGCCCGCCTGCCGCATTCCGTCCAGGTACAGCTCGAAGTGGCTGATGAAGCCGTCGTCGAGTTCGTCGCTCTCCTCGACCAGCGTGATGTCGTTGATGAGCCGCCGGC
>DATGLH010000009.1:0-28283 GCA_035294225.1 Trebonia sp. | reverse complement strand
CCCGGCTGTAGGTCACCTCGACCCGCGGCAGCCGCGACAGGGTGGGATGACCGTCGGCGATCGCCTGCGCCAGCGCGGCCTCGCATCGGTTGAGCTGGCTCTGCTTGGAGTCGATGATGACCGCCTGGGCCGGCGCCCCGTCGAGGTAACGCCGTTCGTAGGCGTATTCGCCCTTCTTGTCCCCCGGGGTGCGCGAGGCGAACTTCGCTGGCGCCACCGAGGCATGCGGTCCCGCCGCAGGTTCGAGTTCGGTCACCGAGGTAAGGCAGCTCGCGCCGCCCGGCATCGATGCTTCCACTAGCAAATCCATCGTGATCTTGGTCATCCCGTTCATCTCCTCAACATGTCCCGGCTCCAGGAATGTCGGCCTGAAATGCCAGAGGGCTAGATTTCCGCAGGCAGGTCACGGGCTCCCAGGGCTTCTCATCTGCCTGCGGAAGCGTGGTATCAGGCGGACCCTCCGCCGCCCGCCGGCAGACTTGCGGCTCGGAAGCCAAGCGGACAGCGCAAGCGCGACGCCAACAACAGGTAGACGCGCGGCCGTACCGAAACGATTACGCGGCGTTTCTCCCTCTTGGCCATGCCTGCCGCCTATCCGCGGCGTTCGCCCTCAACGTACGTCATGGCGGCATCATACCGCCTATTACCGTAGATTACACTAAAATCCAGTAATATCCGCATGTCGGCAGGCGGATTGCGCAGGCCCTGATACGCACACTTGACCTCCTGCCCGCCGGACAGGTGCACGCGGCCCGTCACGTCCATCTGCCATAGCCGCATCGCCCGGCCCCGCTCCCGGCGCGGTAGTCCTCCCGCCGCCTGCGCCGGCCGGGCACGATCAGCCCCACCAACACACCCGGCCCCCTCTCATTACGATCAGCCTTGTTGATCGCAGCCAAGCGCCAGGCATGCGGAAAACCCGGAAGCCAGTTCAGAGTGCCGCCTGCCTACCGGAACTACTGTCGGCCAGCCACCGGAACCGCGTCCGCAACCTGTCGCCCGGAAACCAGAACCAAGGCGTCAAGCATCTACCGGGATCGCACAGGCCCGCATCGGAAGCGAACCGCAACGACAAACGCAACCAGCGCTCTCGCAGCAGGCGAGGCACGGCGGGAAAGCGCAGTTCACGACTGGTGGGGCGGGTGGGACTCGAACCCACGACCGGCAGATTATGAGTCCGCTGCTCTGACCTGCTGAGCTACCGCCCCATACCAGCCGCAAGAGTACCGCACCCGGGTCCGGCGCATGACGCGGTAAGCGCCGTTGCCCCGGTTTATCCCGGTGCGCTCATGATCGTGTAAGTTTTTTATAGCTATACCACAAAAATCATTCATGGTGAAATTTTTTTCGGTTCGTGCCGGTGGGCGCGGCGGTTGATGGTCGCGGAGGCCGATGCGGCTGGGGCGCCCGGGGCTTGCGTGACGGCAGGGAACCGCAGCCGGGGCTTGCGTGACGGCAGGGAACCGCGACCGGGGCAAGCTGACGGCGGTGTCGGCGGGGAGTCAGCCGGTGTTGCCCATGGCGGCGGTGGCGGGGCCGCCGGCGCCCTGGGCCAGCGGGATGTGGGCGGCCACCACGGCCGAACGTCCCGCGTGCACCGCGGCGAGCGCTTCCTTCAGGACGCCCGGCAGGCCCGCGGGATCGGACACCGTCGCGGCGAAGGCTCCCCCGGCCGCCGCGGCCACGCCCGGCAGGTCCGCCTCCGGCTCGAAGGAGACGTGGAAGTCGTCGGCCATGGCGGCCGCCCCTGCCGGGTGCACGCCCAGCGTGGACTGCTTCGGCGCCTTCCAGCCGCGGTTGTCGTAGATCACCGTCAGCGTGGGCGTGCCGTACCTGCGGGCCACCCAGTGCACCGACGACGGCACGCTGAACAGGAAGGTGCCGTCGCCGACGAGAGAAACCACCGTCCGTTCGGGACAGGCTAGCTTGGCACCCACGGCGCCGCCGCCTGACCATCCCAGGGAGCCGCCGCCGGACCCGATCAGCGAGCCCGGCTCGTTGCGGCGCAGGTGTTCCGCGACGACCTGGAAGTTCGTGACCGCCTCGGTGAGCACCAGCGCGTCTTCGCCTGCCAGCAGGTCCCGCACGCACGCGGTCAGGTACTGCGGCGTGATCACCCCGTCCTCCGGCTGCTCGAGCGCGTCCCAGGCGGCGCGCTGCGCCTCGTGCGCCGCCGTCACTTCCGCCCGCCGCGCCTCCACGAGCCGCGAGTCAAAATCAATAGTCCGAACGGACGCGGTGATCTGTTCCAGCGCCACCCGCGCGTCCGCCGCGGCCGAGCGCCGGGCGGGGACGTGCCATAGCTGCATGCCGTACTTGAGCGGGTCGACGTCGACCACGTAGATCGCCGCGTCCGGTGACGGCCGGTTGTTCACCGATATGTACGGCACGTCGCTGTCCACGATGAGGATCACGTCGGCCTCGGCCAGCAGCGGGTTCTGCTCCCGGGTGGTGAACTGCCAGCCGCGGTGCATCGGATGGTCGGCCGGGAAGTTCACCCGGAAGGCGCTGGACTCGATGACCGGGATGGCGAGGAGGTCCGCGAGCTCGACCAGCCTGGGCACCGCCTCCGGGTCGCGGCCCAGGTGGCCGGTGATGATCAGCGGGCGCCGGGCCCCGGCGAGGGCCGCGGCGATCTCGTCGGCGACCGCCTGGGTGAGCGCGGCCGGCTCGACCGGCCGGTAGGCCGCCGGGTCGGCGGCCTGCGGCTGGAGACGTTCTTCCATGACCTCCCGCGCGCCCATGAGGTATACCGGGCCGGCCGGCTCGCTGGCCGCGATCTGCAACGCACGGTGCACGAGCTGCTTGACGTTCCTGCCGGAGCGGATCTCGTTGTCGTACTTGACGTAGCCGCGCATGATGCCGCGCTGGTCGCGCACGTCCTGGATCCAGTGGATGAACTCGTTGCGGCTGCCGGGGAGCTCGCCTTCCATCGTGTGCGGGGAGGTGCCCGCGAAGACCAGCACCGGGACCCGGCCGCGCATGGCGTTGGCGATGGCGCCGCCCATGTTCTGGGTGCCGACGTCGACGTGCACGACCACCGCCTGCGGCGTGCGGCTGACGGCCGCGTAGCCATGTGCCGCGCTGAGCGCCACCATCTCGTGCGGGCACACGACGAGCTGCGGCAGCTCGCCGGCCCTGCCCTCGGCCTTCGCGTGCGCGAGCGCCTCGATCAGGCCGGGGTGGTCGCTGCCGAGGTTGGCGAAGACGTACGTGACGCCCGCCTCGGCCAGGGCCTCAAGGAACGCGGTGCTTGTCGTGTAGTAGCGCTCGGTCACGGCCGGGGAGCCTTCCTGTGTCCGGTTATCCCCACCATTGTGCCGACCGTCGCCCGATGTGGCTACCGGGGGCCGCGGACCGTCCGCCGTGGGTGCGCGCCCGGTAAGATCCGCAGGATCGGGCGCGCGGCCGGGGGGATCCGGGGGGTCGTCCCCCCGGGGTAACTCAGTAGTGGCCGGCCGTCTGCATTGACATCGCGTGCTCGACGAGGGTCACCAGCGTCGCCTTGGTTGACTCGCGGTTGCGCGCGTCGCAGGGAATGATCGGCACGTTCGGCCCGATCGCCAGGGCTTCGCGCACGTCGTTCGAGCGGTGCGGGAACTGCCCGTGGAAGCCGTTGATGCCGATCACGAACGGCAGCCCGCTCGCCTCAAAGTAGTCCACCGCCGGGAAGGAGTCGGCCAGGCGCCGGGTGTCCACGAGCACCACCGCGCCGATGGCACCCTGAATGAGATCGTCCCACATGAACCAGAACCGGTGCTGCCCGGGCGTGCCGAACATGTACAGCACTAGGTCCTTGTCCAAGGTGATCCGGCCGAAGTCCATGGCGACCGTGGTGGTGTTCTTGTCCGGGACATGCGACAGGTCGTCCACGTCGGTGCTCGCGACGGTCATCACCGCCTCGGTGGTCAGCGGAGTGATCTCCGACACCGAGCCCACGAAGGTCGTCTTGCCCACACCAAAGCCCCCGGCGACGACGATTTTCACCGAAGTCATCGCCGAAGCGTCGCCGCCGTGCGGCCGGGCGACGCTAGATCTTACGGAGTCCACTAAGCACCCTTTCGAGCAGATGAAGGTCGGGGCGGCCTTCCGAATCGTCACGCTGGTGGATGCGCACGAGGCCGTCCGCGCTCATGTCCGCGACGAGGATCCGTGCCACGCCGAGCGGCAGCCGCAGCACTGCCGAGATCTCGGCGACGGACCGCCAGTCCAGGCAGAACTGCAAGATCGCCTGGCACTCGGGCGCCAGCACTGACAGATCGCGCGGCTCGTAGACGGTCGCGGTAACCAAGGCCTCAAGCGCTAGCTTGTACCTCGGCTGAGTTCGGCCGCCGGTAACGGTGTACGGCCGCACCAGCCGCGTCGAACTGCTCTCTTCCTCGGCCGGATACTGCTGTACCGGGGAGTACGGCTGCCGCTGCGGCGGAGCCTCATCCCACGGGCCGGCCCGGCCGGGCCCTTGCCAGGCAGGCGGTCCGCCGCGGTCTTCACCGCGGATGGGGCCCGCCACCGTTTCCTCCCGCGCTCATCATCGTCTTCCATCTCCCGGCATAGCACCTTGCATGACGCCACCGCGGGCGGCGGGCGTGAGCACCCGGCCCGCACGCTCTACCAGCAGGGTCATCTCGTAGGCGACGAGCCCGAGGTCGCAGGTGGAAGCCGCGAGCACGGCCAGGCTGGCGCCGTTGCTGATCGCCATGATGACCAGCACGCCGCGCTGCATCTCCACCACGGTCTGCACGACCGCGCCGCCTTCGAAGACCCGGGAAGCACCCTGGGTAAGGCTGGTCAGGCCCGATGTGACCGCGGCAAGCTGGTCCGCGCGCTCCTGCGGGAAACCCGCGGAGAACGCGAGCGGCAACCCGTCCGAGGACACGACGACCGCGTGTGCCACATCCGGGACCCGCTCCACGAAGTTCGTGATCAGCCAGCTGAGGTCCTGGACCGGGCGTCCCGGCGTGCTCACGCGCGCTCCTCTCCTCGCCCGCTCATACAGGCGCCTCCTCGTGTTGTGAGATCTCTATCGGTCGGTCTCATCCGTCCTATGGCTCCTCGTTCTGGGGTGCGGCCGCACGCGCCTCGCGCACGCCCCGCTGGAAGCTCGCCATCCGGTTGCGGATCGTCTCCGCGGACCGGGCTGGCGGCGTGGCTTCACCATCATCGCCTCCCCCGACCGACCCAGGCACGAGGTTAGCCCTCGGCACGCGCTTCGGCAGGCCGGCTGTCGTAGTCTCCCCGGACGCGGGCGAGGCGACCACTCGCGCGGCGCGCCACCCTTCGTCCGCGGGCGAACTCCAGCTTGACGTGGCCGCGGGCGCAGCACCCGAGCTTAGCGATGTACCGCTGCGGCGGAACCAATCCGACTCCAGCGAGTCGAAGATCGGCAGTCGCTGATCCTGTGCGGGGCTGGCGCTGGGCGGGACCGTCACCTGGCCGCCGTCCGGGCCGCCGGCGCCGTTGCCGCCGTTGCCCGTGCTGTTCGGCGCGGTGCCGCCGACCGTGCCCAGAGCGGGCAGCGGCCCGCTGTCCGCTGATCCGCCGTCGTTGCCGAACGCGGGCAGCCGGGAGGTGCCGAAATCGCCGTTGCCCAGGTCGGAGCCGCCGAACGCGTCGACGTCGGAGCCGCCGAACGCCGAGCCGCCGCCGCTGCCCAGGCCGCCGGACGCCGGGCCGCCGCCGCCCGGGCCGCCGGACGCCGGGCGGCTGCTGCCGGGCTGCCGGGTGGGCAGCGGGCCACCGGGCGCACCGGCGGCACCCGGGCCGGCGAAGCCGCCGCCAGGCGCGCCGGCCCCGTCGGCCGTGCCCGCGCCGAAGCCGCCATCGCCGCCGGCCGCGGAACCGGAGCCGCTGCCGAAGGCGCCGAAGCCTCCGCCCTTGCTGCCCGGGCCGCCGGAGAAGCGGGGAATCCGGGAAGCCGCCGCGGCCTGCGCGGCCGCCGTGTCGAACGGGGCCGCCCCGCCGGGATCCCCTGGGCCGCCGCCAGGGCCGCCGCCCGGCCGGCCGAACGGCCCGCCAGGGCCGCCGAAGCCGCCCGCCGGGGCGGCAGTCGCCGTCGGCGCGGACAGCGACGGGGCCGGCCCGTAGTCGTCGGCCTCGAACTTGCGGAAGCGGCCGAACGGCTGCGCCGACTCCGGGGCCGCCACCGACTCGGGCAGCCATACCAGCGCGGTGAGACCGCCGGACTGGGCGTGCCGCAGCCGGACCCGGATCCCGTGCCTGGCCGCCAGGCGGCCGACCACGAACAGGCCCATGCGGCGGGACACCGCGACGTCCACGACCGGCGGGTTGTCCAGCCGCCAGTTCGCGTGTGCCATCTCCTGGTCGGAGATGCCCACGCCGCTGTCGGTGATGTCAAGCAGCACGCCGCCGCTGGTCAGCGGCTGGCCGGTCACGTACACCTGGGTGTCTTCCGGCGAGAACGTGGTCGCGTTCTCGACGATCTCCGCGACAAGGTGCACCACGTCGTTGACCGCCTGGCCGACGACCTGGATGCCGGGCTGGACGTTCAGCACCACGCGCTCGTACTGCTCGATCTCGGAGATCGCGGCGCGGAGCACGTCGACCAGCGGGACCGGCTGGCTCCACCGCCGGCTTGCCTCGTGTCCGGCGAGGACCAGCAGGTTCTCCGAGTTGCGGCGCATGCGGGTGGCCAGGTGGTCCAGCCGGAACAGGCTGCTCAGCCGGTCGGGGTCCTGCTCGCTCTGCTCCAGGTCGTCGATCAGCGCCAGCTGCCGCTCGATGAGCGACTGGCTGCGGCGGGACAGGTTGACGAACATGGCGTTGAGGTTGCCGCGCAGCATGGCCTCGTCGGCCGCCAGCCGGACCGCTTCCCGGTGCACCTGGTCGAACGCCCGCGCGACTTCGCCGATCTCGTCGGTGGAGGTGACGCCGATCGGCTCGATCTCGACGCTCTCGTCGCCGCCCTCGCTCTCGCTCAGCCGCCGCACCATCTCCGGCAGCTTGGTGCCCGCCACCTCAAGGGCGTCGGCGCGCAGCTTGCGCAGCGGCCGGATCATGGACCGCGCCACGAACGTGGTGATCAGCAGGACGAGGATGAGCAGGACCAGGGTGGCCACCGAGATGACGATCGCGTTGCGCAGCGAGGTCGACTCCAGCGAGTTGGCCTGCGCCGTGATCTGCCCGACCAGCTGGTCGCTGACCGCGCGCATGTCGTTGATCTGCGCGCTCTGGGTGGTGTACCAGCACTGCGCGGACTGCGCCGGCGTCCGGTTGTCGCACGACTGCTGGAAGCCGATGGTGAGTCCCTGGCCGGCCTGGGCGGACGCGATCGCGCGCTTTTCCGCGCTCTGCGCCTCGTCCACCTGCGGGCCGGCGACAGTGTTATTGAGCGTCTGCTGTTCCGCGACCGTGGCAGCCTGGCTGAACTGGCTCGTGTCGGCCTGTTGCTGGGAGAACGCCTGGTTCAGGTCGGTGAGCGCGACCGGCGTCAGCGCCGGCGGCGTGCTGGCCAGCGCCTGGTAGAGGTAGGCGCGCTGCAGCGAGGAGTCGTCTTCCATCCTCAGCAGCGCGTTGAGCACCGAGACGTCGGTCTGCAGGGTGGCGTTGCCGGTGCCGGCCGCGACGTCGTTGCTGAACGTGTCGAACGCGGTGACCAGCCGGTCGTAGCTCTGGATGACCGCGAGCGCCGGGTAGCTGGTCTTCAGCGCCGCCTGGCGGATGAAGGTCAGGTCCGCGATGCCGGCCAGCACGCCGTTCTGAAGGTCGAGCACGGTCTGCTGGCGGTAGCCGGCGTTTACGGTGACCGCCCCGGCCTGCTGCTTGATCGCGTCGAGGGTGGCGGTCGTCGCGGCCTGGTCGTTGTTCACCGTGGTTTGCAGCGCGCCGCCCTGCGGCCTGCCGGACGCGACGAACCCGGCCATGGCGTCCCGCTCGTCGGCGAGCTGGCCGGCTGCCTTGACGATGAGCGCGTTGAGGTTGGCCAGCGTCTGGACGCGCTGGAACGCCACGTAGTTGCTGACCGAGTTCCCAACCTGGATGCCGCCGAGGATCATCGCGGTAACGGTCGGCACGGCGATGATCGCGATGAGCCGCCAGCGGACGCGCCAGTTGCTCAGCGACAGGCGCGACCCGCTGCGGGGCGCGGATCCGGCGCCGCCGCCCGCGGCGGCCGGCAGCCCGCCGTCACGGCGCGCGGGCATCACAGGCACCGGCAGGCCTCCCGGGCCAGCGGGTCCACTCTGACCTTGGCCGACGGCCAGCGGTCCGCCACCGCGCGGACCTCCGCCTCCGTCTAGCGGAAGCCCGGAGGCCGGCGTCTCGGAGCCGCCGTCTCCGTTGGTCATCGATCGTCTACGCACTGCGCTCACACCTCGCAGCTCCAAAGGCCACCTGGACCTGCGCCGGGCAACGAACGGCCAGGCCGCTCATCTTCGGCACCTCACCTCTCCCTTCCCTCAGCAACGATCGCCGTCGCACGAGGTCGACAGGGCGGCCGAGGCCACTCTTCCAGCTAGCGTTACAAAACGGGTAGGGACATATAATCATCAATTGGCCGCCCTCGACGGGGCATTCACGGGGAATCACCCTGAACTTCGGCAAAGATCCGCACATCCTCCGGTACATCGTTACGCCGGAACGGCCACGACGCCGGGAAGCGGCCCGCCAGCGTCCGCCGCGGTGCTACGACGCGGCGCCCGGCGGTCCGCGACTGCGGCGCTCCGTTGCGCCACGGTCCTGCGCGCCTCTGCGGGCATCAAGCCCGGCAAGGGCACTCGGCCCGGTGTGCCGGGCCCCTTCCCAGTGGGTGTCGGCTGTTCCCGACCGGGCAGTGAGAATACCTGGTGTGGAGGGCTTCTCGCCGACGCGGGCTGCCGGCCTGTGCCGCCATCTGCCTCCGGTCGTCCGCCGGCCAGCGCACCCCGGTCGAAACGCCCCCCGGAAGTGTCACTTCAGCAGGATAGACGTCCGGCTTCCGCTGGCCTAGAGCTCAAAACGGGATAAAACGGCGTCACCGGGATCGGCCGGTCCGGCCCGCCGCGGCGCGCGGCGGGCCGGGGCCGGCGCGCGCCGCGGCGGGAGGCCGCCCGGGCTGGGCACGCGGACTGCCGGCACACCCTCCGTCCGGCGCGCCCGCGGCCGTGCCCCGGGGGCAGCCGGGCGCCGCCTGGGTGGCGTCCGGATAATGACGGCCGGGGTTTTCTCTATTTCCCGGGTAATTGACAAGCTGCGTGACGGATGAGTCATAGCTGTGCCCCGTCGGCCGCGACCATTCCGCTGGCCGTTTTGCCCTGCCTTGCGGCGGCGGAAGGCGCGGGCGGCTATTCGCGCCGCCGCGGTCCCGACGGCGCGGCCGCCTACCGGGACGGGCCGCCTACCGGGACGGGCCGCCGCCGGCACCGGGCCGGCAGAGAGTCACCGGCCGCCGCCCCGTGGGGCGCCAGTGACGGCGATATGCCCGCCGGAGTACGCGATACCTAGAGCCGAGTGCCTTCCGGGCGGTAAGGTAACTGGGAACGTCCTACCGCCTGAGAGCGAGGAGATGGCGATCCTGACCTGCCCAGACTGCGGCGTCAAGGTGCAGCCGGAGGACCTGATCTGCTTCCGGTGTGGCGCCAACTTGCCGCACACACCGTACGCCGACGACGACATCCCGTCGCCGACGGTATCGCAGCAGTACATCCGGCCGGGGGACGGCAGGACGGTATGCCCGAACTGCGGCGCGATGGCGCAAGACCCGGCCGACGTGGTCTGCACCCAGTGCAGGCAGCCGCTGCCGGGCACGGGCGCCCGACGGCGCATCTCCCCGGTCGTGCTGCGGATCTCATTCCCCACGGGGAACGTCGACGTGCCGGCCGGCACGTCGGTCATCCTCGGGCGCGACCCCGCGCAGTCGCTGGTCGCCGCCGCGTTCGCCCAGTACGACAACGTGTCACGGCGGCACGCGACGGTCATGGTCGACGACAGCGGCCGGGCCTCCATCCGCGACGAGGGATCGACGAACGGCACCTTCGTCAACGGTGACCGGGTACTGCCCGGAACCGAGGTGCGGCTCGTGGACGGCGACCGAATCCGGCTCGCCGCGGACGTCACCGGCGACGTTTCGCTGCCCAGGGCCGAGCCCGACCCAGCCAGCCTCAGCCGCAACGGCTTCGTCTGACGGACAGGCTCCGTTCCGCTACTGGCAGGCGGGGCCTGCGAACCCCGCTACAAACCCCTCGCGCATCCCGGAACGGATTAACAGAAACTCATGCCGCCAGCGTCAGATCCGCCCGCCGGACCCCCGCTCCCGCCGGAGGGCTCCGGAGCGGCGTCTTCCAGCGCAGCGCATTCCGGGGCACCGTCCGCCAGGCCGCCCGCCCGCCGGGCGCGGGCCGCGCTGCCGGCGGCGCCGGCCGCGCTTCCGGCCGTGCCGGCCGCCCTCCCGCCCGCTTCCGGCCCCGACCGCCAGCCCGGGGCGGCCGTGAAGCCCGGGGCGGCCGTGACAGGTGAGTCTGGCAGCGCCGCCGCTGACGACGGCTATTCCTACGGTCCGGGCACCGTGCCGTGGCAGCCGCCGGACGCCGGCGGCCCGCCGGGGGCCGGCCGCGCATCCGGCGGCGGCGCATACCGCGGGCCCGGCGGCGCGAGTTCGTGGTTCACGCCCCGGGCCCAGGACGGCTACGGCTACGCCGGCCCGGCCTTCGCCGGGCCCGGTGACCGGGAACCGGAGCCTCCGGCGCCAGGCGGCCCCGCGTACGACAGACCTGGCTACGATGGCCCCGCATACGGCGGCCCCGCATACGACGGGGCCGGGTACGGCGGCGCGGGGTACGCCGGGTTCCGCGGCGCGGGGTACGGCGGTAACGAGTACGGCGGTAACGGGTACGGCGGTAACGGGTACGGGTACGCCGCCGGGCCGGGCCGCCACCCCGCAGACGGGTACCAAGGCGAGGCGTACCGTCCCGCAGACGGGTACCAAGGCGAGGCGTACCATCCCGCAGACGGGTACCAAGGCGAGGCGTACCATCCCGGGGACGGGTACCACCCCGGATACGCGTACCACCCAGGCGAGGCGTACCAGCCCGGAGGACCGTACCGGCCGGGCGGCCAGCCGCCTGGCGGCTATCCCGGCAGCGAGTATCGGCCTGACGGGTATCCCGCCGAGCGTTCTCCCGCCGGCGGCTACCGCGAGCGGCCGCCAGGGAACTTCGGCGTCCCGTCAGGAGGCTTGCCCGCGCAGCCGCCGGGCGGGTTCGGTTACCCGGGGCAGCGGCCGGGCGGTTACCCGGGCTCGCCGGCGGGTGACTTCGACGGCCAGGTTCCGCCAGTGCCGCAGGCGCCGGCTCCGCCGCCTCCCGGCCCGGGCTATCCCGGCTATCCGGGCCAGCATGGCGGATATCCGGCACAGCAGCACGCCGGGGACGGCTATCCCGGCCAGCGGCCTGAGTTTCCCGGGCAGCAGGCGGACTTTCCGCCGCTGGCCGCCTTCGCACCCCAGCAGGGCGCTTCCGCTCAGCCGGGCGCTCCCATGCCGCCACCGCGCGGTTTCCCGCCGGCGCGGGACGGTCTTCCCCCGTCGTTCCCGCCTTCGCCGCCGGGCGCCTTCCCGGCACCGCCTCAGCCCGGCGCGTTCCCGGGCGCCGCGCAGCCCGGCACATCCGAGTCTCCCGCGCCCGGCGGGCCCAGCGGGTTCGCCGGCCCATCCCCGGACGGCTTCCCGCCGGCTCCCCCGGCGGGGGAGTTCCCGGCGGACCCGGCACTGGCTGCCTTCCCCGCGTCCGCCCCGGCTGGCGGCTTCCCTGGCCCCTCTCCGGCTGGCGGCTTCCCCGGGCCCCCTCCGGCAGGCGGCTTCCCGCCGTCTCCGCCCGGCCCCTTCACGGCCGCCGATCCGGCGGCACCGCCCGGCGCGCGCCGGGCGGCACCGGGCGGCGCGCACCGGGCGGCCGGCGCACCCGGGACGGACGTCAGGAACGGGGCGGGCGGCAAGACCCGCCTGCTTGTCGCCGGCGCGGCGGCGGTCGCCGTCGCCGCGGCGGCCGGCGTGGTTATGGCGCCGAAGATCTTCAGGCCGGGCGACCCAGGCTGCAAGGCGTACACGGGAACGGCCCTGCCCGCCTACGATCAGGCGATCACCGACCTGAACACGCAGGCCCCGCAGGCCAAGCTGACCGATGACATGTCCACGGCGATCGCCGGCCTGCGGGCCGCGGCGGGACAGGCGCGGAGCGCCTCGGTCAGGTCCGCGCTCGACATGCTGGCCGCGGAGCTGAACACCGTGCGCGCGGATGTGCAGAACGGCTCGGTGCCGGCCTCGACCGTCAGCGCGCTCAACGCGGCGGCCAACACCGCCGACAGCGCCTGCTGACCGTCCGGCAGGTGCCGCCACCGTGCCTTCCTGCCGCACAGGCCGGCCGGGCTTTCCTGCTGGCAAAGGCCAGCCGGCCGTTCGGGATAATTCTGGCAAGCACCGGGACTCGGGAGGCAGCGCTCGTGAGCGATCTGGACGTGATCACGTTCCGGCCGGAGCCGGAGGAGTTCGCCTGGACGTTCGGCGGCGCCGCGCCGGTCAGGCGGATCAAGGCGCCCGCGGCGCTGAGCGTGTACACCGAGGACTGCTTCGCCGGCCGCGTCCGGTCGGCGGACGACCTCCTCTCGCGGCTGGGCATCACCAACCTCAACCCGCAGACCGGCCCGTTCTACATCGAGGGCGCCGAGCCGGGCGACACGGTGGCGGTGCACTTCGTCAGCATCGAGCCGGCGCGCGACTGGGGGGCCTCGACGACGGTGCCGCTGTTCGGCGCGCTGACCGGGACGCGCCTGACGGCGCTGCTGAACGAGCCGCTCGAAGAGGTCATGTGGATCTGGCAGCTAGACCGCGCGGCCAGGACGTGCCGGTTCACCGCGCGCAAGAGCGACTTCACCGCAGACCTGCCGATGGAGCCGATGCACGGCACCGTCGGCGTGGCCCCGGCGAACGGGGAGGCGCGCAGCGCGCTGGTGCCGGACGCGTTCGGCGGGAACATGGACACGCCGGAGATGCGCGCGGGAACCACCTGCTACCTGGGCGTCAACGTACCCGGGGCGCTGCTTTCCCTCGGCGACGGGCACGCCAGGCAGGGCGAGGGCGAAACCTGCGGCGTCGCCGTGGAGTGCGCGATGAACACGGTGCTCGTCGTGGACGTGATCAAGGGCGTGCCGACGCCGTGGCCGCGGCTGGAGAACGAGACGCACATCATGTCGGCGGGTTCGGCGCGCCCGCTTGAGGACGCGTTCCGTATCGCGCAGCATGACATGGTGACATGGGTGGCGGAACTGTGCGGGCTCGACCCGATCGACGCCTACCAGCTCGTCACCCAGGCGGTGGAATCGCCGCTGGCCAACGTGTGCGACACGAACTACACGTCGATCGCCAAGATGCCCAAGCGGTACCTGCGCGCGACGGCCTACGAGGGGGCCCGCGAGCGCCTGCGGGAACTCGCCGCGAGCCTGTAGGCGCGGACGGTTCCCGCGGTGACGCGAGAGCCCATAGTGTGGAATGTGGCCGCACCCTGATACCCGGACGGACGTATGGAACCCGAACCCGTACTCGAAAGCCTGCGCAACGCGGTGGCCGCCATGCCCGACGACGTGCCGCTGCGCCTGCATCTGGCCGCGCTGCTGCTGCGCGCCGGGCAGCGCGACGAGGCGGTCAGGCACCTGGGAGCCGTGCTCCAGCGCGACCCGGGAAACGGGGAGGCGATTTCCATGCTCACCGCGGCCGCCGGCGCCGGCGGCCAGCAGCCGTCCGCTCCCGCGGGTCCTCCGGTCGCTTCCGCGGGTCCTCCGGTCGCTTCCGAACGGACGGCCGCGGCTGGCCCGGACGCACCGTCCTCCGCGGCGGTGCCGGACGCCACGGCGGCCGATCCCGGCGGCGACGGGCGCGAGGCGCCGGGCGCCCCCGCCGACGGCTCCGCCCCCGACCCCGTCCGTGAGTCCGGCGGCGGCCCCGCCGAGGACGACGTGGCGGCGAGCTACGACTGGTCACAGGCCGAGGATGAGCTGCGCGACGTGCTGCCCGCGATGTTCGTGGACGACGCGAGCGCCACCTCCGCCGGGATCGAGGAGGCGCGCGCCTACGACGCCGAGCACGCCGGCCTGACGCTCGCCGACGTGGCCGGCATGACCGAGGTCAAGAAGCGCCTTGAGGCGGCCTTCCTGGCACCGATGCGCAACCCCGAACTGCGCCGGCTGTACGGCAAGTCGCTGCGCGGCGGCCTGCTGCTGTACGGGCCGCCCGGGTGCGGCAAGACGTTCATCGCCCGCGCGGTGGCCGGCGAACTCGGCGCGCGGTTCATCACCGTGTCGTTCGCGGACCTGATCGACATGTTCGTCGGCCGGTCTGAGCGCAACATTCACGAGCTTTTCCAGATCGCCCGGCGCAACGCGCCGTGCGTGCTCTTCCTCGACGAGGTGGACGCGATCGGGCAGAAGCGGTCCCAGCTGCGGAACACGCCGATGCGCTCGGCCGTGAACCAGCTGCTGCTCGAGCTCGACGACGTGGCCTCGGACAACACCGGAGTGTTCCTGCTGGCCGCGACCAACCATCCGTGGGACGTGGACAGCGCCCTGCGGCGGCCGGGCCGGTTCGACCGGACGCTGCTCGTGCTGCCGCCGGACGGCCCGGCGCGGGAAGGGGTGTTCCGCTTCCACCTGCGGGACCGGCCGGTCGCCGGGATCGACCTGGCGCGGCTGTCCCGGCTGACCGACGGGTACTCCGGCGCGGACATCGCGCACATCTGCGAGACCGCCGCCGAACGCGCGCTGCTCGACTCGGTGCGCCGCGGCGAGCCCAGGCTGATCGGGCAGGCCGATCTGGAGGCGGCGATCGCGGAGGTGAAGCCGTCGCTCGGCACCTGGCTCGACACGGCGCGGAACGTGGCGCTGTTCGCCAACGAGGGCGGCGCTTACGATGATCTGGTGGCATACCTCCGGAAGCGGCGCCTGATTTGACGGCTCGCGCGACGGCTTGGCTGACGGAACGGCGACTTGACGGAACGGCGACTTGACGGAGCTTAGGCAGGAGCTGGCGCGGGCCGCCACCATGCTCGACCTCGGGCGCTACGAGGAGGCCTCGTCGCTGCTCGCCCGCGTGGTGTCCGCCGAACCGGGTTCTTCGCGCGCGTGGTGCCTGTTCGCCCGGGCGCACCTGGGCGCGGACCGCTACGCCGAGGCCGTCGAGGCCGCCAACCGCGCCGCGGCGATCGAGCCGGCCGAGGAGTGGCCGCACCGGCTGGCCAGCAACGCGCTGATGCACCTGGGCAACCATGCCGAGGCGCTGCGCGCGGCGGTCGAGTCCCGCCGCCTGGCCCCGTCGTACTGGCAGACGCATGTCTGCGTGGCGCAGGCGGCGCTCGCCGCGTCCCAGCATGCCCTGGCCGCCGCGGCCGCCGCGGAGGCGCGGCGGCTCGCGCCGGACGAGCCCGACGTTCATTTCCTGTCCGGCAAGGTGGCGCTGGCGCGGGGCGACCTGGAAGCGGCCCGGTCGCATCAGGAACGGGCCCTGGCCCTCGATCCCGCGCACAGCGGGGCGATGAACGAACTCGGCCGGATCCGCCTCCGGCGGCACGACACCGCCGGAGCGATCAGGCACTTCATCAACGCGGCGCGGACCACGCCCGGTGAGCACATCTACAGCAGGAACATCGACGTGGTCATCTTGCGCGCCATTTCCCGGACGATCTACATCTTCGTGCTGGTCGCCATGCTCATGCTCTGGGTGCCCGCGGTCACGCACGTCGACCGGTTCCCGCTCGCCCTCGCCTTCGGCGTGCTCGCGCTGGGGACCGCGGCGGGCTTCGGCGTCATGGTGCTCCGGCTGCCGCGCGAGGCCCGGCGACTGGTCCGCCGCACGCTGTGCAGCCGCCGGGTGGCCACCGCGCTGGCGGTGGCCGTCGGCGGCGTCGCCGCGGCGTTCGCGGCGGTCGCCCTCGCCCCCGGCGACGAACTCCCGCAGACGCTGCCGGTCGCCATCGTCGTCACCATCGCCGCGCGGATACTCGCCACCGCCCGGCTCCGCTCACCCGGCGGCAGGAGCCAGCCGGGGGTGCCGGGCGGCAGGAGCAGCCGCCAGGGTTCCTCCCCTGCCCGCCGCTGACCGTCGCCGTGGCCCGGTGGCCCGCCCCGCGTTTCGGCCCGCGCGGCCCGCGTTTCGGCCCGGTGCCTGCGTCTCGTTCTCCCATGCGCCGCTGCCACCACGCGGCTCGCCCCCTTCCGGGCTTCCGTGTGTCGTTTGAACGCTGTGGGCGTTCAAACGACACACGGTCACGGGGCTGCCGCGCCGTAGGCGCGGCAGCATGCCGCCTGGCATCATGGTGCGGTGACGTGGAGAGCACCCCAGGTGTCGCGGCCCGGAGGGCCGCTGGCCGGCGGCGAGCGCGTCATGTTGCAGGCCTTTCTCGACTGGCACCGCGCCACGCTGCTATATAAGTGCCAGGGGCTGACCGGCGAGCAGCTAGCCGAACGCGCCGTGCCGCCGTCGCAGTTGTCCCTGCTAGGGCTGGTCCGGCACATGACGCGGGTCGAGCGCACCTGGTTCCGCCAGCGGTTCGCCGGCGAACCGATCGAGGACGCCTACGAACGGGAGGCCGCCTTCAAGGCGACCGACCCGGCACGGGCGGCCGCCGACTACGCTCGGTTCACCGAGGAGTGCCGCCTCGCCGACGCGGCCGCAGCGAACGCACCCCTGGACGCCACCTTCACCCACAACGGCGAGACGATGTCGCTGCGCTTCATCTACCTGCACATGATCGAGGAGTACGCGCGCCACCTCGGCCACGCCGACCTGCTCCGGGAACGCATCGACGGCGCCACCGGCGAGTAGCCCCCCTGGGGAAATAGCGGCTCCTGGGAAAATAGGGACCCCTGGGGAAATAGCGGCCTGGAAAAGTAGCAGGCCCTGGAGAAGTGGCGGCCCGCAGGGGAAGTAGCGGCCCCCCAGGGCGGATGAATGTGACATCGAGCCGCCTATAGGCGGCTCGATGTCACATTCATCCGGGGGGCGGGGTGCGGGGCTGGCCAGCCGGGGCTCGGGGGCGACCGGCGGCGGCTGGCGCCAGGGGCGGCCGGCGGCGGGGGCGTCAGCTGGGAGAGGCGGCGGCGGGCTGGGTGGGAGAGCCGGCGGCGGGGGCGTCAGGTGGGAGAGCCGGCGGCGGCGCCGGTTTCGCGGTGGGTGTCCCAGCGGCTCAGGGTGCGGTCCCAGTCGAGCGGGACGGTGTACTCACTGCCCTGGGCGAGCTCGCTCTCCCAGTCTTCGACGGGCACCCGCCACATGACCTCGAACTCGATGCCGCTGGGGTCCTTGGCGTACAGCGACTTGGACAGCCGGTGGTCGCTCTCTCCCACCAGCGCGCCAGCCTGGAGCAGCTTCTGCCGCGCCTCGACGAGTTCGGCCAGCGTGCCGACCTCCCAGGCGAGGTGGTAGAGCCCCACCTCGGGCCGGCCGGACGCGTGACCGGCGCCGATCTCGAACAAGCCGAGGTCGTGGTCGTTGGCGGACCCCGGCGACCGGAGGAACGCGGCGCGGCCGGGGATCTCCATCCGGACCTCGAAGCCAAGGGTCTGCGTGTAGAAGTCGACCTCGCGCTTTAGCCCATTCACGTACAACACCGCGTGGTTCAGGCGACGGACTGCCATGTGGTGCTCCTGGTCTGACGAGACGAGAAGGCTCGTCCGGGATAATGGATGCGCGGAGATCTTTATTTCCGGCGTCGGCTCGGCACGCGCGCCGGGCACGGGGCTCCCCGGCGGGGCCGAGGGACCGAGGGCAGCCGGGGCCGCTGGCGGCAAGACGGCCGGCGGCAAGACGGCCGGCAGCGAGGCGGCCGGCAGCGAGGCGGCCGGCGGCAAAGCGACCGACGGCGAAGCGACCGACGGCGAAGCGGCAAGGCGGCCGGCAGCGAGGCGGCCGGCGGCAAGACGGCCGGCAGCGAAGCAGTCGGCGGCAAGACGACCGACGGCAAAGCGGCCGACGGCGAAGCGGCGCGCCGGGGCGCGCCGGGTGAGAGAGCGGGCGGCCCGCGGCACGGTTTGCCGGGGCTTGCCCCGGTCTGGCCGGCGGCGCGGGGAAAGCGGGTATAGACGCGGACGTGAAGATCTTCATTTCCTTCGACATGGAAGGCGTCGCCGGGATCGTCGACTGGTCCCAGTGCCGCCCTCCGGGCCAGGCCTACGAGGAGGGACGCGCGCTGCTGCTGGGCGAGGTGAACGCGGCGATCGACGGGGCGCTGGCAGGCGGGGCGACCGAGATCGTCTGCAACGACTCGCACGGCGCGATGAACAATCTCGACCCGGCCGGCCTGCACGGCCGGGCCGTGTACGTTGCCGGGCGGCACAAGCCGCTGTACATGATGGAAGGCATGGACCCGTCGGTGGACGCCGTGTTCTTCGTCGGCTACCACGGGTCGATCTCCGGCGAGAGCTCGGTGCTCTCGCACACCTACAACCCCTCGGTCGTGTCGAAGGCGGAGCTCAACGGCACCGAGTGCGGGGAGAGCGGGATCAACGGGCTGGTCGCGCTCGCCTGCCGGGCGCCGGTGGTGCTGATCACCGGCGACCAGCAGACGATAAACGAGGGCGGTCCCTTCTTCAAGGAAGCCGAACGGGTCGCGGTCAAGGAGTCGATCACCCGCTTCGCCGCCTCCCAGCTGCACCCGCTCGACGCGCGCGAGGCGATCGCGGCTGCCGCGACGGCGGCGGTGCGGCGGGCAGGGTCGGTCCCGGCACCGGACATCGCGCTGCCGGCCCGGCTGGACGTGCACGTGCAGACCGCCGACATGGCGGAGGTCGCGAGCTGGGTGAAGGGGGTCGAACGGACCGGCACCCGGACGCTGCGGATCGAGGGAGACGACCCGCTCGCGGTGTACCGCTCGTTCGTCGGCATCACCTACATCACCCGGGTCGCCGAAGGCAGGTAGGCAGGCCGCGCGGCGCCGCCGCCGGCGCCGGCCTACCGGTTGAGCTGGCGGCGGCGGATCTCGCGGAAGCGGCGGCGCTGCGACTTGTCGAGCATCAGCCACGCGGCGGTCGGAACGCCGATCGCGACGGCGATCACCCCGATCGCGACCCACGGACTGATAATGAACAGGATCAGCCCGATGACGATCCCTGCGATAGCCCACTTCATGTGCGGTGCCATGATGACTCCATCCATCCGGGCTGCCATCCAGCCGCAATCCAGCTTATATCCGTGGAGGTCCCCCGTGCCGATCTCGATGCCGGTCGACGCCGAGGCGAACGAGCTGCTGGCGCGCAGCCCGCTCGCCCTCCTAATCGCGATGCTACTCGATCAGCAGATACCGCTGGAACGCGCTTTCAGCGCACCGCGCGATCTGGCGCGGCGGCTGGGGCACGAGCCGACCGCGGACGAGCTCGCCGGGTACAACCCCGAGGAGCTCGCCGCCGTCTTCGCCGAGCGCCCGGCGCTGCACCGCTTCCCGAAGGCGATGGCCGCCCGGGTGCAGGAGCTGGCGCGGCTGATCGTGGCCGAGTACGACGGGGACCCGGCGGCGGTGTGGTCCACGGCGTCGTCCGGCGCCGAGCTGCTCAAGCGGATCTCGGCGCTGCCCGGGTTCGGTGAGCAGAAGGCGAAGATCTTCGTCGCCCTGCTCGGAAAGCGGCTCGGCGTGCGGCCGGACGGGTGGCGGGAGGCGGCCGGGGCGTTCGGCGCGGAGGGGGTGTACCTGTCCGTGGCGGACATCTGCGACGCCGAGTCGCTCGGCCGGGTGCGGGCCCACAAGCAGGCCATGAAGGCCGCCAAGGCGGCGAAGTAGGCCGGGTGCCGCCGGCTGGCGCGCAGGCGCGCCGGTAAGCGGTCCCGCGCATCTGCAGATGCCCGGACCGCCGCAGGGCTGCCTGCGGCGCGGAGGTGGCGGGCGCGGGAGTCACCACGCGTACGTTCGGGATAATTCTTACGTTTTAATGTAAGGAACGGCGGATATGCGGATGGGGGCCTGGGAGAGGCTCCGGTATGACCTCGGCCGGATCGTTCATAGCCAAGCTGCCAGGGTGGAACCTCACGTTCATTTAGCAGGTTCTGCGCCGGTAGCTACGGTGCTCGGGCCGACGCGGCGGCACCCGGCCGGCCGGTGCCGCGAACCGCGCAGGCACTGCGCGAGTTCTCCGCGTTCCGCGGCTTTCCGCACCTCATCGAGGTGTGCCAGGCGGTCGGCGCGCTGCTCGCCGAGCCGCAGGACACCGCGGACCTGGTGCGCGGCATCGCGCGTGACCTCGCCGCGCGGAACGCCGGGTACGCCGGGGCGCAGGCGGCGCCTTACCCGTTCCCGCGGCGCGGCATGCCGCCGGCCGTGATCACCGGGGCGCTGGACGCGGGCGCGGAGGTGCATGCCGTCGCCGAGGGAGCCTCCCCCGCCGCGGACGCTCGGCGAAGGGCTGTACGTGACGCTGAACGGCGATGACCCGCCGGTGTTCGGACGTCGCCGGGCATGGCGCTGAGCAATGGCCACCTGGTGGCGGCGGCAGAGCCCGGCCTGCCGGCGGCCGGCGGCGGCCGGGCGGGCAGGCGGCCGGGCGGGCAGGCGGCCGGGCGGCCAGCGGCCGGGCGGGCAGGCGGCCGGGCGGCGGCCTGGCGGCGAACGCGGTGCGGGCGCCGGCTCCCGGCGAGGCGGCCGAGGAGGCTCTCCTCGGCGAGATCGCGGGGGTACCCGCCGAGGAGGCCTCCTAAAACGGGCCGGATCAGGACGAGAACGCGAAGATCGTCGTCGTGTTCAGGGTCTGGCCGGCGAACAGCTCGGTGGACGGGAAGTTGGGCTGGTTCGGGGAGTTCGGGAAGTGCTGCGTCTCGAACGTGTACGCCTGGGTCTGGCGGTAGATGTGGCCGCTGATGCCCACGAGCGTGCCGTTGAGGAAGTTGCTGGTGTAGAACTGGACGCCCGGCTGGTCGGTCCAGACGGACAGTTCCCGCCCGCTGCGCGGGTCATACGCGGTGGCGGCCAGCTTGAGCCCGTCGAGCCTGGGGCCGGTGTTGTTGAGCACCCAGTTGTGGTCGAACCCCTGTGCGATGAGCAGCTGCTGGCAGGACTGCGAGTTCGGCTGGGTGCAGTCCGTGATCGAGGGGAAGATCGGCTTGGGATGCGTGAAGTCGAATGGCGTGCCCGCGACCGGGACCTCGGTGCCGAGCGGTATCTGGGTCTTGTCGGTCGGCGTGTACTTGTCGGCGTTGATGAAGATCAGCTGGTTGGCGGCGGAGCCGGACGCCTCGCCCGCCAGGTTGAAGTAGCTGTGGTTGGTCAGGTTGACCACGGTGTTCAGGTTGGGCGAGTCGTTGTGCACCCTGTAGTGGATGCGGTACTGCCCGGCGTTGTTCAGCGTGAACGTGACGTCGACCGTGATCTTGGCGGGGTAGCCGGTGCAGCCCTGCGGGAAGCTCGTGCAGCCGGGGCTGGTTTTGGACCCGGCGCCGTCGCCGTTCGGGCTGACCAGCTGGAGCGTGACACCGACCTCGTTGTCCGTGCTGATGAGGCCGCCGACCTGCGACCAGACGTGGTTGCCGAAGCCGACGAGGCCGCCGTGCAGGCTGTTTACCCCGTTGTTGATTTGCAGCGTGTAGGTGTGCACCTTGCCGTCGGGCTGCTTGAGCTGGAAGGTGCCCTTGGCGATCCGGTTGCCATAGCGGCCGATCGTCTCGCCGAAGTACGGGCCGCCGTTAGCGGTCACAGGAGGACTGGCCTTGGCGACGTAGTCCGCGAGGGTCGGGAATCCGAGGATGACGTCCGTGCTGTGGCCGTGACGATCGGGGACGTAGATCGCCTGGGTGATGGCGCCGTATGAGAGAAGGTCGATCCGCACGCCCCGGGCGTTGGTCAGCGTATACCGGTACGTGGGGGTCAGCTTGCCGGTGTACGGCTCTACCGTGCTGCCGAAGTACTGCTTGGTAATGGACAGGCCACCGCCTCCCCGGTGACTTGCGGCCGCGGGCGCATTGGCGGCGACGGGCGCCCTGGCGGCGGCGAGCGCCCCGCCGGCGGCCAGGACCGCCACCGCTAGGGTGCCGACTCCGGTTCTGGCCCGAAGACGCCGGTGTCTCCATGTACGCATAAGAGCTCCCTTCATTGGGTGGTCCCGCATTTGCGGAGGGCTCACTAGGCGATTGTGAGCGCTAACAGCGCGAAAGTCATCCCCGACACGCGAATTCCTCTCATTACCATTCAGTAGCGACTTGATAGCGGCTCGGCAGCGCCGCAGAAGTTCCTTTTCTGCATCCTTCAGAAGTTTGATATTCCTGTTGTCTAGGGTGACCAGAATTACGGGGGGAGCGTTCGTCGCCGGGTGAGAGCGCGCAGACCCCGGCCTTCGGGGTCCGGGCGGCGCGCGGCCGGGGAGCGGCGCGCCGACCGGAGCGCGGCCGGGGAGCGGCGCGCCGACCCGAGCGCGGCCGGGGAGCGGCGCGCCGCGCGCCGTGCGGCCGCCATGCCGGTGAGGGGCGGCAGGCAAGGTCATGCTGGCGCGGACCACTAGCGCGGCCCCCGCGCCGTTGTCGGCTCGTGAACGGACACGGGGCGGCGGGCTTCCCGGCAGGTAAGGTTTTGCGCAGACGAGGCCGAATCCGTTACAGGAGCCCGACGCCATGACAGCCCGGCAGCAGCTCGCCCGCCTGCTCCCGCTGACCCTGCTGGTCGTCCTGGCGATGGCGGGCCTGCGCGGGGCGGTGCCGGCGCCGCGGTGGGACGGGCCGCTTCGCGGCGACGGAATGGCGATAGGGCTGGCGCTCGAGGCGGTGCTCGGCGTCCTGCTGGTGATCACGCTGCGCCGGGAGGGCGCCGCGCGGCGCGCGGCGGCGAGCCGGCCCTACAGTGAGGCGGACGACGAGGTCAGCGTGCCGGCGGCGCTGCGGTTCGCCCTCCGCTGGGTGCTCGGCATGGGCATGGCGGCGATCGCCGTCGTGCTGCTGGCCAGCCTGCACCTGCATTTCTTCAAGCCACGGCCGCCGTCCCGCTCCGCCCCGCCGCCGCTTCGCCTCGAGCCGAGCCTTCCGGCAGGCCGCCACGGCGGCGGCGCGGCGGCGTTCCACATCCCGCTTGGCCCGGTCCTCTACGGCCTGCTCGTGGCAGCGCTGGTCGCGGCCGTGGTGATCAGCGTCTGGTGGTCCGCCCGGCTGCGCGGAGCGCCCGCGCGGCCTGGCCAGATCGGGAGCGAGGCCGACAGCGAAGACCTGCGCGAGGCGGTCCAGTCGGGGCGGGCCGCGCTGGCCGGCCCCGGCCTGTCCGACGCGCGGGCCGCGATCATCGCCTGCTACCTGGCGATGGAGCACAGCCTCGCCGAACGCGGGGCGGCCCGCGGCACCGCGGACACGCCCGGGGAGCTGCTGGCCCGCGCCGTAGCCGCCGGGGTTGTGCACGGCACGGCGGCGGGGCGGCTGACCGCGCTGTTCTATGAGGCACGGTTCTCCAGCCATCCGCTCGGGCGGGAGCAGCGGGACGAGGCGAGCCGGGCGCTTGACGAACTGGCCGCCGAACTGGGAACGGCGGTCCCGGCGGGGACGGCGGCCCCGGCATGAGCGGCGGTCCCGGCGGGGACGGCCGCGGCCGGTGGCACGGCGCGGGACCGGAGCTGGCGATCGCCGGCATCACGGTCGCCGCGGCCGCGCTGGCGGGCGGCGCGGTCGCCGGCTGGCCGGGCGTGGCGGCGGTGGCCATCGCCGCCGCCACGGTGAGCCTGGTCGTGCTGCGCGCCCTGGTGCCGCACTCGGCCGCGCAGGCCGTCCGGCGGGCCAGGGAGAAGCCGGCCGCCCGCGCGATCGCCGGCTACGCGCGGCACAGGTTCATCGTCTCCTCGGGCGTCGCCACCCGGGCCTTCTACGAGACCGACCTGCGGCCCATCCTTGAGCACCTGCTCGCCGCCCGGCTGGCCGCGCGTCACGGCGTCAACCTGTACACCGATCCGGCGGCCGCGCGGGCCGTGTTCTGCCGCAGCCGCGGCGACGAGGCCCTGTGGGCCTGGGTGGACCCGGCGCAGGCGCGGCCGGCCCCGGAACGCGACATGCGAGGGCCAGCAGGTGAAAGCGGCATCCCCCGCCGGACGCTCGCCCGCCTCGTCAACCGATTGGAGCAGCTTTGACACCCGAAGCAACCGCGGAAAAGGCCGTGGCCATCCTCGGCGAGCTAGAGAAGGCGGTCGTCGGCCGCCGCCGCACGCTGGAGCTCGTGCTGATCGGCATCCTGGCCGGCGGCCACGTGCTGCTCGAAGACCTGCCCGGTCTGGGCAAGACGCTGATCGCCCGGTCGTTCGCCCGCGTGCTCGGGCTGGACTTCGCGCGGATCCAGTTCACCCCGGACCTGCTGCCCTCGGACGTGATCGGCGCGCCGCTGTACGACCAGCGCACCGGAGAGATGGTGTTCCGCCCCGGGCCGGTCTTCACCCAGCTGCTGCTGGCCGACGAGATCAACCGGACGCCGCCGAAGACACAGGCCGCGCTGCTTGAGGCGATGGGCGAGGGCCAGGTGAGCGTGGACGGCCAGACCCGCGCGCTGCCGTCGCCGTTCATCGTGCTCGCGACCGACAACCCGATCGAGTACGAGGGCACCTACGAGCTGCCCGAGGCACAGCTCGACCGGTTCCTGATGCGGCTGCGGCTCGGCTACCTGCCGGCGGCGGACGAGACGGACATGCTGCGCCGGCGGGTTTCGCGCGCGGCCGAGAGCGTGGCGCTCACCGCCGTCACGTCCGCGGCCGGCCTGCTCCAGATGCGCCAGTCGCTCGAAGCGGTGGAGATCAGCCAGGACCTGCTGGACTACGTGGTCGCGATCGTCACGGCCACCAGGCGGGACGCGCAGATCCAGGTGGGCGCCTCGCCCCGCGGGGGGCTCGCGCTCGTCCAGCTCGCCCGCGGCCAGGCGCTGCTGCACCAGCGGGACTATGTGATCCCCGATGACATCAAGCAGGTCGCGGTGCCCGCGCTGGCGCACCGGATCACGCTCCGCCCGGAGCTGTGGGTGCGGCAGGTCTCCGCCGACGACGTCGTCGCCCGGCTGCTCGCCGCCGTCCCGGCCCCGCGCACCGACCCGCGCTCCGATCCCGCCGGGGCCCGCGGCGGGACTGCGGCGGTCACCGGCTGATGCCCCCCGTCATCCCGAACGAACCGGGCCGTCTCCCCCCGGGCACCGCTTCACCGGTCGTCGTGGCGGACGAGGCAGCGGTGCGCTGGCGGCCTTCCCGGCATGCCCGTCGCCTGCTCACGCTGGCTCTCGCCGGGCTGCTCGCGGCCACGGCGGCGCGGCGCCCGGAACTGGCCGGCCTGGCGGCGCCGGCGCTGCTGCTGCTCGGCGCGGGGCGGCCGGGCCGGCCGCCCCGCGCCGGCGTGCGCGTCGGCCTCACCGCGTCGCGGCTGTTCGAGGGCGAGCTCGCGGCGGTGGACGTCACCACGGATAGCACCGGCTGCGATACGCGGTGGATCCTGCAAGCCGGGCGCGGCATCGAGCCGGCCAGCGCGACCGCGGCCGACGGCCCGGCGGCGCGGTTCACCTTCACCGTGCCGCGCTGGGGGCGGCGGCAGGTCGGCTCGGTCAGCCTGGTGGCGCATGACCGCTGGCGGCTGACCGAAGGCCGGGTCTCGTTCGCGCTGCCGTCCGTCGACTGCTACCCGCACCCGGCGGCGCAGCGCACCCGGGTGGTGCTCAGCCGGCTGCCGAACCGGCTCGGCGAGCACCCGGCCCGGGCGGCGGGCGAGGGCACGGAGTTCACCGGCGTCCGCGAGTACGTTCCCGGCGACCGGCAGCGCGCGATCAACTGGCCGGCCACGACGCGCCGCGGCCGGCTCCAGGTGAACACGTTCGCCGCCGAGCGGTCACAGGACGTCGTGCTGCTGGTGGACGCGACGTCGGATGTCGGCTCACCCGGTTCGTCGGCGCTCGATCTCGCGCTGCGCGGCGCGGCGGGGGCGGCGCGCGCCTACCTCGGCGCCCGGGACCGGGTGGGGGTGATCACCTACCAGTGGGGCGGCGGGCGGTGGCTGGCCCCCTCGCTGGGGCGACGGCAGGTGTACAAGATCATCGACGCGATGCTCTCGGCCGACGCCGGGTGGTCGCGCGGCGCTGCGCTGCGGCGGCTCCCCCGCGCGGCACTGCCGCCGGGGGCGCTGGTGGTGGCGTTCAGCCCGCTGCTTGACCGGCGGTTCGTCGAGGCGCTGCGCGACATGCGCGAGCGCGGCTTCGCCCTGATCGCGGTCGACGTGCTCAACACCGCTCCGCCGGTCCGCTACTCGTTCGCAGACGCCATGACGCGGCGGATCTGGCGGATGGAACAGGAGGCCATCAGGTTCTCGCTGCGCGAGCTCGGCGTCCCGGTCGTCCACTGGGACGGGGCGGCGCCGCTTGACCTGCCGCTCGCCCCGTACGCGCGGCGCCCCCTGGTGGTGCGCCGGTGACCCGGGTCGCGGCCATCCTGCTCGGCGCGGCCTGCATCGCCTGGGCGGCCACCCCGCTGCGGCACTCCGGGCTGGCCGGCCTCGCGCTCGGCGTGTCGGCCGCGGCGGCCGCCGGCGGCGCGCTGCGGCTCGCGCTGTCCGAGGTGCCGCAGCCGGAAGACGAGTACCTCCAGCCCGCGCCGGTCCGCGCGTGGCTGGCGTTCCTTGCGGTGCTGCGGCTGCTGCCCTGGGAGGAGATCACGGTGGCGGCGCTGGTCTGGCTGGAGGTGCTGCACCCGGCGCGGCCCTGGCACACCGCGGCGCTCGGCGCCGGCCTGGTCGCCTACCTGCTCACGGTGCACATCGCCGAGTCGGGAGCGGCGCCCGCCCGGCTGCTCCGCCGCCAGGCCAGGGTGCTTATCGCGGGCGCCTGCCTGCTCGCGCTGGGCGCGGGCTTCGCGATGCTGCCCGCGGCCGGACCGGGCGCCGGCTCGGCGCTGCTGCGCATCCTCGCCGCCGCGGCGGTGGTCGCCGCCGCCGTCCTGGTCCTCCCGGCCTAGCGGGGTCAGCGCCTTCGCCGGGCTACCGGCGCAGCGCGTCGGCGGGCTGTATGCGGGCGGCGCGGGCCGCGGGGTAAAGGCCCGCCGCCAGCCCGATGAGAAGGCCGGCGGGCGGCGCGGAGTAGACGAACGCGGGATCGAGCACGACGGTCCACTGCCGGGCCAGGCTCACCGCGACAACGCAGAGGATGCCGAGCGCGGTCCCGGCCAGCGCCCCCAGGAAGCCAAGCGTTCCCGACTCCGCCACGACCTGCGCCGCGATGTGCCCGCGGCCCGCCCCCAGCGCTCGCCGCAGGCCGATCTCGGGCGTGCGCTCAAGGACCGCGACCAGCGTGGTGCTGGCGATGCCGAGCGCGCCGGCGGCGAGCGTCACCGCCGCCAGGAGCAGGAACAGGCCGTTCACCGTGAACGCGACGCCCCGTTGCAGGCTTCCCAGGTCGGGCGCGGCGGTCGCGGTCAGCAGCCCCGGGTCGTCGGGCCGGAGCGCGACCGGCGCCTGCGAAGCGATGAGCTGAGCGGCGCCCAGCCTGGTATGGATGATCATGACGGCCGGGGTGGCCGGCTGGGGCGGCCCGTATTGCCGTTCGGCGGTCGTCGCGGGGATGACGGCGGCCAGGCCGAACGCGGGCACTCTCGGGCTGCCCGCGAGGATGCCGATCACGGTGTAGGCGGTTCCGCCGACGAACACCGACGGCGGGGGGGACAGCGTGCTGATGCCCAGTTGCGCCGCCGCGGCGTCGCCGAGCAGCATGACATCTTGATGGCGGCTCTCATGGAAGCCGTTGAACAGCACGCCCGAGGAAAGCGTGGCGCCCGCCGCTGACAGCAGGCCCGGAGTGGCGGCGTATACCGGAAGTCCCAGGCCCTGCGCCGCGCTGGTAAACGGGCGCGTCCCGACCTGGTCCTGGCCGAGATCGACCTGCCAGTAGACGCCGGCCGCGATGACCCCGTGCAGCGCGTCGATGAGCCGGCCGGCGCCGGACGGGGAACCGTCGCACGGACAGACGCCGTCGCACGGACAGACGCCACGGCCACGTTCGGGATGATCGGCGGGAGCGAGGGGAGCGGGCGCGTGGACTCGCGGCCGGGCGGCCTAGGGCACCAGGACGATCTTGCCGCGGACGTGGCCCCCGGCGAGCTCGGCGTAGGCCTCGCGGACCCGGTCGAGCGGGTAGGCCGCCGCGATCGGGATCTCCAGCTCGCCGCCGGCGATGAGCGCGGCGAGTTCCCTCAGCGTCCCGGCGCTGGCTCCGGCGGCGTTGCCCTCGGCCTTGACGCCGTACTTCTCCACGGCGTCGAAGCGCACGATGGTGTCGACCCGGCCCGGCTCCACGCCCAGCTCGCCCAGGGCCAGTTCGACGTAGTCGCCGCCGTAGGTGTCGATGAACGCG
>DATGLH010000008.1:0-15775 GCA_035294225.1 Trebonia sp. | reverse complement strand
TGCTCATCGTGGCGGCCGCGGTCTTCGGGAGCGTCGGCGAGCCTTACGGCGCCGTACTCGGCGCCCTCGTCATCGGGGTCGCGGGCGAACTCGCGGCCATCGTCAGTCCCAACCTCAAAGACGTGGTCGCCTTCGTCATCTTGGTGCTCGTCCTGCTGTTCCGCCCCGAAGGCCTGCGGTCCGGCCGGGTCCAGCTGCGAGCTGAGGTAACGGCGTGAGCGCGCTGCGGGACGCGGCGCCGCCTGGACCGAGGAGCGAGGTATGAGCGACGAGGGAAGGCGGCGCCTCCGGGCGCCCCGGAAGCGCGCGGGAGGCAGCGCGTGAGCCCGGCCATTCAGAGCTACATAGCGACGCTCCTGGTGTACCTCGGCGTCAACGCGATCGCCTGCTGGGGGCTGAACCTCCAGTTCGGGGTCGGCGGCGTGATGAACTTCGCGTTCGTCTTGTTCCAGGCGATGGGCGCGTACATGACCGCGGTGCTCACGCTCCCCAGGGCCGCGCCGGGGTCGCCGGAGACTTACATCCTCGGCTGGCACCTGCCGTGGCCGCTGCCGCTCGTCGGCGCCGCCGTCGCGGGCGCGGCGCTGGCGCTGGCGGTTGGCTCGTTCGCGCTGCGGCCACGGCGCCGGGACTTCCAGGCGACCGTCATGCTGGTGGTCTCCATCATCGCCTCCACCCTGGTGGTCTCCGAGCAGGGGTGGTTCAACGGGAACCAGGGCCTGTTCGGGATCCCGCAGCCGTTCGCCGGGTCGCTGGACACCGGCATCGCCGGCTACGACTGGTTCTTCGCCGGGCTCACGGCCGCGATCGCGGCCATGGCCCTGTTCGTCACCGACCGGTTCACCGGCTCCCCCTGGGGCCGCCGCCTGCGCGCGATGCGCGAGAACGCCGACGCCGCCGAGTCCCTGGGCACCAACGTGCGCGCGGAGAGCCTGAAGGTCTACGTGCTCGGCGGCGCGCTCGCCGCGGTGAGCGGCGGCCTGCTCGTCGAGTTCATCGGGGCCTGGTCTCCGGCGGCCTGGGGGACCGGCGAGACGTTCGTCTTCTTCGTGGCGATCATCGTCGGCGGCCTGGGGAACAACTTCGGCGCGGCCTTCGGCGCTTTCCTCGTGCTGGGCGTCTTTCTGGAGCTGCCGGCCTATCTGCCGCAGATGTCCGACACCAACGTCGAGGAGTCGCTCCAGTCGGCGGCCATCGGCGTGCTCATCCTGGTGTTCCTGTGGTGGCGCCCGCAGGGCATTGTCCCCGAGCGCAGGCGCTGGCTCTCCCCGCTGATCCCGGCGGCGGCGCGCGGACCTGCGGCCGTGGAGTCAGCCGCGTCCGTTCGGGATGCCCTGCCCGTCAGGGGGGATGACCGCCCGGAACCCCCCGTCGGCCACCGCGCTCCGCCCGGCACAGCCGCTGAGGGGGCGGCGGCCCAGCTGTCGGTCCGGGACCTGCGCCGCGAGTTCGGCGGTGTGCGCGCGGTAGACGGGCTTTCCTTCGAGTTGGCGGCGGGCCGGGCCACCGGCCTGATCGGCCCCAACGGGGCGGGCAAGTCCACCGCGCTCAAGCTGATCTCCGGGGCCATCGCGCCGGGCGCGGGGCATGTGCTGGTCGACGGTGTGGACGTGGCCGGCTGGCCGGCCTACAAGGTGGCTCGCCTCGGTGTCATCCGCACCTTCCAGCACACCAGTGAGTTCGGGCGGCTGACCGTGCTGGAGAACCTGCTGACCGCGGTGCCAGGGCAGCCGGGTGACGGCGTGGGCGGGGCGCTGCTCGGGCGGCGGCACGCACGGCGTCGCCAGCTGGAACTGCTGGAGCGGGCATGGGCCCTGCTCGCGGACTTCCAGCTGACCGCGCACGCGGACAGCTACGCCGGGCAGCTCAGCGGCGGGCAGCGGCGGCTGGTGGAGATCATGCGGGCACTGATGGCCCGCCCGCGGATCCTGCTGCTCGACGAGCCGATGGCCGGGGTCAGCCCGGCGCTGCGGCTGACCATCGAGGAGCATCTGAAGCGGCTCCGGGACGGCGGGCTGACCATGCTGATGGTCGAGCACGAGCTCGGCTCAGTGGAACGAGTCTGCGATTCGGTGATCGTCATGGCCCAGGGGAAGCTGCTGGCCACCGGGACGATGGCGGAGCTCCGCAGAAACGAGGAGGTTGTCAGTGCGTATCTCGCCGGGTGACGGCTCGCCGGTTGAGGGCAGGCCCGGTGAGGGCAGACCTGCGGCGGGCGGCGAGGCGGCGGTGCCTGCCCTGACCGTGGCCGGGCTTGCCGCCGGATACGGCGACACTCCGACGATCATGGACGTCGACCTGACGGTGGACCGCGGTGAGGTCGTCACCGTGCTGGGACCCAACGGGGCCGGGAAGAGCACCTTGCTGAAGGCCGTCCTCGGGGTGCTCCGCCCCATGTCCGGCACGGTCCGCCTCGGCGAGCGGGACCTGACGTCGCTGCGCAGCGACCAGATCTGCCGGCTGTCGGTCGGGTACGTGCCGCAGGTGCGCGACACGTTCCCGCGGCTCACCGTGCTCGAGAACCTCGAAATGGGCGGCTACACGCTGCCCAGGTCCAAGGTGAGGGCGCGGGTCGAGGAAGTGATGGAGCTCTACCCGCAGTTGCGCCGGATCGCCTCCCGGCAGGGCGGCCACCTCAGCGGCGGCGAGCGCAAGATGCTCGCGATCGCCCGCGCGATGATGATCAAGCCGACGCTGCTGGTGCTCGACGAGCCCACGGCGGGGCTGGCGCCGAAACCCGCGGACGAGCTGCTCACCAGGCACATCGCGGCGCTGGCCGGCACCGGCGTCTCGCTGCTGATGGTGGAGCAGCGCGCCCGCGAGGCGATGGCCATCTCGCACCGCGCCTACGTCATGGCCGCGGGCCGGGTAGTGCTGACCGGCCGGGCGGACGACCTGCTCGCCCGGCCCGATATCGGGGATGTGTTCCTCGGCCGGCCCGCGCATAAGGCCCCGTGAGCGCCGCTAGCCCCCGCCGGCGCCGCCAGCCCCCGCCGGCGCCGCCAGCCCCCGCCGGCGCCGCCAGCCCCCGTGAGCCCCGGTAAGACCCCGTGAGACCCCGTAAGACCCCGTCGAACAGCGATGCCCGCGCCGCCCCCCGCCCGCTGAAATCAGCGGCCCGTGCAAATCCGGAAACCTTATCGTGCCATTCGCTCATCAATGCCGTGGCCTGCCCATTTTGATGCTCGCTGATTTACGCGCGCCGCGGGTCCGGCGGAATCCGAATCGTTCGCGCTGTTAGTGCTGTTAAATTCGCCGCAATAAGGTCCGGCGGATGGTGGATTTTCTGGAGGACAGCGATGTCTCGACGGATGCGCATCTCAGCGGCTGTGATAGCGGCGATTTTGGCGGCGGTCGCGGGCTGCTCAGGCGGGCGTGGCCCATCGGGCAGCCCCCCGGAGAAGACGGACATCGTCGTCGACGTGTTTCCCAGCATCGACACAGCCGGCCTTTATATTGCCCAGATGGACGGATTGTTCCGCGCTCAGGGCCTGAACGTCACGATAAAGTTCGCGGCAACCAGCCAATCCGCCGTCACCGGACAGGAGAAGGGGATCTACGACATCTCCAGCGCCGACTACGTCACCTACGTCTACAACGAGCTGGCCGGCGCCCGCCTGCGCATCATTGCCGAAGCGTCCTTCCTGCAGCCGGGTGAGCTGGCGATGCTCGCCGGGACGCATTCGCAGATCAAGACGGTCGCCGGCCTTGCGGGCAAGACGATCTCCGTCGCCGCGCCGAACGACATCGCCACGCTTCTCGTCCGCTCACTGCTCACGCAGTACGGAGTCTCGCCGGGCGACGTGCGTTTCAAAGCCGGCGTCCCGCTCCCGGACGCCGGCCGGGTCCTGCACGAGGGACTGGCCGACGCGGCCCCCGTGCCCGAGCCGTTCGTCAGCGCGGACGAAGAACAGTACGGCCTGGGGGAACTGGCCGACTTGGACCAGGGCGCAACCGAGGACTTCCCGCTCCAGGGCTTCGCGGTGACTCAGGCATGGGCGCAGAAGTATCCCGGCACGCTGCGCGCGTTCGTCACCGCGCTCGAGCAAGGACAGCAGATCGCCGACACCGACCGCAGCGCGGTCGAGAAGGCGGTGGAGAAGTTCCTCGGCATCCCTGCCCGGACGGCCGCCCTCATCTCGCTTCCCGGATACCCGTTGTCGGTCGACACGGTCCGGCTCCAGCGGGTCCCGGACGCGATGGTCCAGTACGGCCTCCTGCCGAAGAAGGACGCCTCGTTCAAGATAAGCAGCATGACGGGCTGACCCGCCGAGCCCGGCCCTAGACCGGGCCGTGCGCGTCGGGCGGGAGGTCCGCGAACGAGGCCGCCCAGTCCCAGTGCATGTCGTGCGTCCGGGGGGAGAGCACCTTCGCGTACAGCTCGTCCCGGTCCACGCTCCTCGGTACCGGAAAAAGCGGACGCCCGTGCGACAGGGCGGTGACCAGCTGTGCCGCGTGCTCCTCGGCGAGGATCGCGCGGAACACCGCCTCGTGCAGCGTCCGGCCGGCGATCACCGCGCCGTGCCAGCGCAGCAGCGCGATCGCCTCCTCCCCGAGGATGCCGGTCAGCCGCCGCGCGGCCGCCCGGTCCCGGACCAGGTCCGGCTCCTCCCAGAGCGGCATCGCGGCCGGCCAGAAGCTCGCGTGCATCATGAGCAGCTCGCCGGGCACTTCGGCCATCGCCGCCAGCGCGACCAGGGCGGGCGAGTGCACGTGGATGAGCGACTTGACGTGCGGCTTGAGCCGGTGCACCTCCGAGTGCATGTACAGCTCGAGCGGCAGGCCCGGCTCGAAGTCGTGGTCGAGGTCGAGTTCCAGCACGTCCTCCGGCCGGCACCGGTCCTTGCGGGCGCCGGCGCCGGGGCAGATGAGGTACCGCCGCGGGTCCTCGGTGAGCACGCTGACATGCCCGAACATGCCGACCAGCCCATGCCGCGCCAGGATGCGAGTCGCGGTGGCCAGCTCCGCCCGCAGGTCAGCCGGGGCTCCGGACATAGCGGATCAGATCTCGTTTCCCCAGTAGTAGCGCGCGACCGTCTCGACCAGCCGGAGCTTGGCGCGCTGCTCCGCGGCGGTCATCAGCGGCTGGTCGGCGACCTGCGCGAACCCGCCGTTCGTGGCGACCGCGATGTCGGCGTCGCCGCGCTCTTCGGCGACCGGATCGAGCCGGCCGAGCAGCTCCTCGACGGACTCCGCGGCCGGCGTGGATACGTCCACCACGCCGAGGCTGACCACGATCCCGGGCTTGACGAGCTCGACCGGGAACCGGGCAGCGGGGTCGGCCGGGTAGTCGATGCCGATCCGCGGGAACGGGGTCTCCTCCAGCAAGGCGGCCACGGCCGTGGCGTCATACCCCGAGGACGTCAACGGCAGCGGCCCGGAGTCGGTCAGGTCGAGCCCGACCCGGAAGTCGGCCGGCGCGTCAAGCCCGGCGAAGACCGCGCGGTCGGCCTCGATCAGCGCGGCGAGCACGGCCGGCACGTCGATCCCGGCCGCCGCGCTGGCCGCGCGCCCGTCCGCTGTCAGCAGCGGCACGTACAGCGGGTTCTCCAGCGCCACGTAGAGCACGCCGTCCGCGGCGAGCGCGGCGATCTCATCCCGGACGATGGCCGCGAGCGCGGCGCCGGCCGCCCGTACCGCGTCGATGGCGGACGCGTCCGCCAGCGCTGACCCGGCCGCAGCCAGGTACCCGGGGGAGGGCAGGGTGACGAATACCGACCGGTCCACGGTGGCGAGCACCGGGGCCGCCTCCGCCTGGGCGAGCCGCCCGTATGCCGCCAGGGCGCCGGCGTCCGGGATCGCGCGCCGCCGCGCGGCGCTGATCCCCGCCAGGTCGGAGAGCGGCGCCGGCCCGCCGGCCGGCGCGAACCCGGCGATCTGGTCATGCGCCACCGACTCGAAGTAGGAGCGCCGGAACTGCCCGTCGCAGCAGGCCGACAGCCCCAGCCGGCGCAGCTCGTGCGCGAGGGCGGTGACGGCTTCGTCCTGCACGGCGGCAAGCGCCTCGCCGCCCATCCCGCTGGCCCGCGCGGCGAGCAGCGCGGGGGGCCGCACCAGCGACCCGTGGTGGTCGATGTGGTATCCGAAGTCGTCAGCCATCGCTGCCTCCGTCGCAATGCGCGTGATCGATGCGTGCCGGCGCCGGCCTGCTCAGTGCCGGCCTGCTCAGTGCCGGCCTGCTCAGTGCCGGCGGGCGCCGGCCCACTCGGGGAAGTCAAGCTCGAAGCCGGCCGCCCTGAGCACGTCTTCGCAGATCTTCTGGTCCTCGTCCGGGCTGCCCCCGGAGATCCCGAGGCCGCCGAGGATCACCCCGTCCCGCTTGATCGTGTACCCGCCCTTGGTGGCGACGATGGGGTGCTGGCCCATCCGTCCGACCTGGGTGAAGAACACCGGGTCGGAGTTCCGCCAGTTCTCGAGCATCACGGTGGGCCGCTGCATGACGGCCGCCGAGTAGGCCTTGGACAAGGCGATGCCCGGAGTCATCGGCCGGGCGCCGTCCATCCGCTCGACCAGCACGACGAAGCCGCCGTAGTCGACGACCGCGATGCTCAGCGCCTTGCCGAGCTCAAGCGCGTGCGACCGGGCGCTGTCGGCGAGGATCCTGGCGTCCTGGAACGGCAAAGTCATCGGTTGTCTCCCGCGTAGGTCATCCGGCGAAGCGCGGCCAGCCTACGGCGGGCGGGAGACCCGGATCAACGGCCGGGCCGCACGCCGGCCGAACTCTAATCATTCGCGTCCCCACGTGGCCCGCGCCACGTCCGCGACCAGCCTGAGCTTCGCGAACTCCGTTTCCGGCGGCAGCAGGTTGCCGCCCTCGGCGATGGAGGCGAAGCCGCACTGCGGGCTGAGCGCGAGGTCGCCGAGGCTGACGAACTTCGCGGCCTCGTCGATCCGCCGCCGCAGGGCGTCAGCCGACTCCAGCGAAGGCGTCTTCGAGCTCACCAGCCCGAGCACGACCACCTTGCCCGCGGGCATGAAGCGCAGCGGCTCGAACCCGCCCGCGCGGTCGTCGTCGTACTCGAGCAGGAACCGGTCGACCGGGAGGCTCGCGAACATCCGCTCGGCGATCGGCTCGTAGTCGCCCTCGCCCATCCACATGCTGGACTGGTTGCCGCGGCAGACGTGCATGCCGATCGCCACCCCGGCGGGGCGCGCCACGCCGGAGACGGCGGCGATGTCGGCGGCGAGCATCTGCTCGAAGCCCTCGGGATCGGCGCCGGCGTGCGCGCCGAGGAAGGCGGCGTAGCCGGGGTTGTCGAGCTGCACGTAGCTGACGCCCTCGGCGATCAGCGCCTCGATCTCTGCCTTGGTTATCGCCGCCACCTGCGCCGCGAGTTCCTCGCGCGAGGAGTAGAACGCGTCCGTCTCGCCGTCCCTCCAGAACCGCGCGGCGAGGAACCCCGGCGCGATCAGCGTCACCTTCACCGGCATCGAGGTGAGGCTCCGCACGTACGCGGCCTCGCCGCCCGCGAGCCGCGCCCGCTGCCGCAGCCGCCCGGTGACCGCCCACGTGTGGCTGGGCAGCCTGGTGACGCCCTCGCTGGAGTGCCACGGCATGTCCCAGGTCCGCATCGTCAGGCCGTCCACCGCGTCGACGAACCCGGTGCGGAAGTCGCGGCGCCGGAATTCGCCGTCGGTGACGACGTCGATCCCCGCCTCCTCCTGCATGCGCACCGCGGCGGCGATCGCCTCGTCCTCCGCCGAGCGCAGTTCGGCGTCGCCGATCTCCCCGGCGTCGCGGCGCCGGCGCGCCTCCAGCAGCGCCGGCGGACGGAGCAGGCTGCCGACGTGGTCCGCGCGGAACTTCGATGTCTCAGTCATCGCTGGTCCTCCTCGCAGGCCACGCTAGCCACCGCTGCCCGCCGCGCCAGATCCTGGCCGGAAAGGTAAGCATTCGCGTTCACTTATCCCGAACGGACGGTGGCGCCTGCCCAGGGTTAGGGTTGGGACGGGGATCATCGTCTGTTTCGTACCGTCGAGGAGCGCGAATGAAAGTCGGCCTGCACATCTCGGACTTCACCTGGGACGGCGGTCCCGCCGAACTCCGGTTCCGGCTGGCGGACATCGCCCAGCGCGCCGAACAGGGCGGCGTCGACCGGATCAGCGTCATGGACCACGTCTGGCAGATCGGCACCATCGGCCCGGCGGAGCACGAGATGCTGGAGGCGTACACCACGCTGGGCTGGCTGGCGGCGAAGACCGAGCGGGTCAGGCTGCTCACCATGGTGACCGCCGTGGTGTACCGGGAGCCGGGGCTGCTCGCCAAGGCGGTGTCGACGCTGGACGTGCTGTCCGGCGGACGGGCGATCCTCGGCATCGGCGCGGCGTGGAACGAGGACGAGGCCCGCGGGCTCGGCCTGCCCTTCCCGCCTACCGCCGAACGCTTCGAGCGCCTCGAGGAGGCCCTGCGCATCTGCCTGCAGATGTGGAGCGACGACGAGGGCCCCTTCGACGGCCGGCACTACCACCTGGCCCGTACGCTGAACTCGCCGCAGCCGCTCGCCCGGCCGCGTCCGCCGATCCTCATCGGCGGCGGGGGGGAGAAGAAGACGCTGCGGCTGGTCGCCAGGTACGCCGACGCCTGCAACATCATGGCTCTCGACCCGGCGGCCGCCGGGCACAAGCTCGACGTGCTGCGCCAGCACTGCGCCGACGTGGGCCGGGACTACGACGAGATCGAGAAGACCGCGCAGGTCCGCTTCGACCTCGGCGAGAACGGCGAGAACGTGACGGCCACGATCGAGAACCTGCACGCCCTGGCCGAACTCGGCTTCACCGTCGCCCACGGCTCCCTGCTCCGCGTCAGCAGGGCGCGCCAGCTGGACATGTTCATCGAACAGGTCGTCCCGGCCCTCGGGAAGTTCTAGCCCGCCAGGCCCAGTTCGCCTCGCCCGGGGGCCGGCCGGCCCCCGGCCCCGGCCCCCGCCAGGCCTGGCCTTAGGGCTGTGGCCCATCGCCCCAATCTAACGGGGGCTGTGCCTCACCGCCCCAGAACGCTTACGCCCGTGGCTGCCCGCCTCTCCCGCCCGCTCCACACTGGCGCTACCTCCCCCTTCACGCTGGTGCCGCGCCCGCCTCACGCTGGCGCTACGCCCCCTTCACGCTGGTGCCGCGCCCGCCTCCGCTGACACGGTTCTGATATATCGTGATAATGTTATGAAGATGTGGAGGGCGAGATGAGGGCATTCGGAGGGGCGCACGGGGAGCACGGCCACGGGCGGATCCCCAAGGGCAACGTCCGCGGGCTGCTTCTCGCCGCCCTGCTTGACGGGCCCGCGCACGGGTACGAGCTCATGCGCCGGCTGGAGGAGCAGGCCGGCGGCCGGTGGCGCCCCAGCCCCGGTTCGGTGTACCCGCTGCTGCAACTGCTCGAGGATGAAGGCCTGGTGCGCGGCGCCGACACCGGCGGCCGCCGGGTCTACGAGCTGACCCTCGAAGGGCGGGCCCATGCGGACCAGGGCCGGCTGCGCGACCTGGCGGCCGGGCCGGCCGCGGCGGCGCACATGGACCTGCGCGCCGAGGTCCATCGCCTGCACGCGGCCGCGCGTCAGGTCGGCACCGCGGGCGAGGCCGCCCAGGTGGAACAGGCGGTGGAGATCGTGAAGAACGCCCGCCAGGCCCTGTACCGGCTGCTCGCCGACCAGTAACGAAAGGAAATCGCGTGACCAATCCAGCATCGCCCGCCGCCCAGGAAGGCCAGCGAGGCCCGCGGCGGCGTAAGCCGCCGCGTCCCGTCGAGGTGGTGTCAGTCTCGCGGATCGCGCCCCGGCTGGTGTCTGTGCAGGTCGCGGGCGACGCGCTTGACGGATTCCAGATCACCGCGCCGACATCGCACATCAAGGTGATGCTGCCCCGCGAGGGGCAGCGCGAGCCGGTCCTGCCAAAGGACACCCCCGAGGGCGTGGTATGGCCCGGCGAAGCGGTCAGGCCCGTGACGCGGACCTACACCCCGCGCCGCTTCGACGAGGCGAGCCGGACGCTTGAGATCCAGTTCCTCCTGCACGGGACCGGCCCGGCCTCGGAGTGGGCGGAGCGGGCCAGCGTCGGTGACAAGCTCGCGGTCGCGGGCCCCGGCGGGCGGTTCACGATGGACCCGTCGGCCGGGCGCTGGTGGATCGCCGGCGACGAGAGCGCGATCCCGGCCGTGGGCACCCTGCTTGAAGCGCTCCCGCCCACGGCCACCGCCGACGTGCACCTCGAGGTGGCCGACGCCGGCGACGAGATCGAGCTGGACAGCCCTGCCAAGGTCACCGTCACCTGGCACCACCGGCGCGCCCCGGACGCCTGGGGCGCCGAACTCGCCGCGGCCGCCCGCGTCGCCGGCCTCGCGGACGGCACCAGGGTCTGGGTGGCCTGCGAGGCCGCGGCGATGCGCGGCATCCGCCGCTACTTCCTCGCCGAACGCGGCCTGCCGGCCGGCTCGCTGGTGACCCGCGGCTACTGGCGGCTCGGGGAGGCCAACCACCCCGACCACGACTACGGGGAGGACTAGCCCGGCCGCCGCTGACCGGGCTCGTCACAACGTCGTGACGTCAACCCGGCGGTGATCCGGCTTGAACGGCAGGGCGGTTACAGTCGCCCGGATCTCCCGTTGCGGCGTTCCCGGCCTGCCCCAGATGACGACGACGTCCGTGCCCGGGGCCGCGTGCTCGCGGTCGATCACGCACAGTGAGATCGTCGCCCGCAGATGCGCGCTCAGGGTGCGGCCGGTGGACACGCCGGCCGGCTTTCCCGAGATCATGACCTGATCGAAGCTCGGGCCAAGGCGACGGGGGATGTCCATCTGCTCGGGGATCTCGCCGTCGCCGAGAACGGAGGCCAGCACGCCGGTAACGTCGGCGGCGTTCCACACCAGGCCGGCGAGCACCCGCGCCGGGCCGCCGGCCGCGGCGTCGGCCAGCAGGGCATCCCGGCCGAGGAAGTCATGCGCCGGGACCCGGCCGCGCGGACCCCATCCGAGCTCCCCCGGCTTGCGGAAGTAGTCGGTGAACCCGTTGGCGGGCACGAAACTGCCACCGATCGCACCGCGCCGGAACTGCCGGGGCGCCCCGGGGGTGATGGCCGCCGCCGGAAAGTAGTCCAGGCCGTTCGTCGCGATGCCGGCCTCGATGTGCTGCACCGGCTGCGACCGGAAGCCGAGCTGCCTGATGCCGAAGTCCGCTCCGGCCCTCAGGACAGCCGACCAGACCTCGTTCGCGTAGTCCGCCGAGCCGTGCAGCTCATAGCCGAGTTCGCCGGAGATCCCGGTGCGCAGTACCCGCACCGGTATGCCGTTCACCTGCGACATGCGGCTTCGGCTGAAGCCGATGTCCCGCAGGCTCTCCCCGGTGAGCTTCTCCAGCGTGAGGAGCGACGTCGGCCCTTGCACCCCGAAGATGAACACGTCCGGGCTGATATCGGAGGCCTCCGCGTCCCAGCCGCCGCGGCCGAGCTGCCATGCCAGCCAGTCGCAGCTCCCCGCGGTGTACACGAAATCCTCCTGGCCGAGCCTGCACAGGACGCCCTCGGAGGCCACCCAGCCGTTCTCGTCGAGGTGGACATGGTGCTTGAGCTGCCCGATCTCGAAGCGGGACAGGTCACGCATGCCCAGCCAGCTGAGGAACTCCAGGGCCTGCCGCCCTCGGATGCTCACCTTGTTCAGCGGAGTCCAGTCGCCCAGGTAGCAGGACCTGACATGCGCGGTGCTCTCCTCCACCCAGCTCGTGTACTCCAGCGGAAGCAAGATCTGCGCGAACTGGCCGAGGCCGCCCTTCGCGTTCGCCTCATCCTGGGCCGCGGCCGCCGGGCTGAACAGCGCCGGACGCTGCTGGATGAACGGCGCGCCGCTCAGCCGCAGCAGGTCTTCGTACGTCTTGCGCTGGCGGCCGGCGATGCCCATTCCGCACCTCCGCTGGTGTATTCGACGGGCCTCAGCGCCACTTCTACACTGCTGGCGGATGCGATCGGTGCAACCTTTGGTTTCGGCCGCGGCGGCGCGGCCGAAGGCGGAAGCGCGGCCTTATGCCGACTCGCGGACGACGACCCGTCCCGGAACGGGAATAAGGTCGGCGGCGTCCAGCCCGAGGATGGCGCGTGCGGCGCGGCGCCCATGGGCTTCGGCGTCGACGTGCACGGTGGTCAGCGCCGGGGTGGCCAGCGCCCCGTGCTCGCTCTCGTCGAAGCCGATGACCGCCAGCTCGCCTGGCACGGCCAGCCCGAGGTCGCGTGCCGCTGCCAGGACGCGGAGCGCGACGTCGTCATCGAAGGCCGCGACAGCGGTTACCGCGCCGTGGGCAGCGCGGAACCGGCGGAGGGAGTCAGCCGCTTGCGTTCGGAATCCCGGGATGACGAGGGGAGTCACGGGCGCCAGCCCCAGCATGCCCGCCGCTTCGACGGCGAAGCGCAGGCGGACGTCGCGCAGCGGGGTTTCGCGGTCGGGGAGAGCTAGGCCGATACGCGCGTGGCCGCGGTCAGCGAGATAGCCGACCTGGACGGCGACGTGCGCGGCGAGGCCGTCCTTCCAGCCGCCGCCGCTGTCGTCGAGTTCGTGACCGGTCAGGTAAGCCTCGCCGAACCGCAGCACGGCGCGCGGCGCGATCGCGTCGAGCATCTGCTCCTCCTGGGACGAGGAGTGCTCGTACCGGACGAGCAGCACGTGCTCGTGTGCCGCGAGCTCGCTGTCGAGGCCGCGGATGTAGCTGCGCGCGTAGTGGCCGTCCAGCGCCGCGTCCAGGTTGAGCACCACGATCCGGGACGACCCTTCCCGCAGCGCCCGCGCGATGCCGTGCGGCACGTAGCCGAGATCCCGTGCCGCCTGCCGGACCCGTTCCCTGGTGGCCGGCGATATCGACTGGTCCGGGGAGTTCCTGAGCACGAAGCTCACGGTGGCCCGCGACACGCCGCTCGCCGCGGCGACGTCGTTCAGCGTCACGCGCCTGGCATCACTCATCCGCACTTCCCCTCGAAGCCTTGCCCCGACAGTACCGGAACGGCTAGAGTGCGCTAAATCGATCTAGTGCTAGATCGATTTAGTAATCATGGCCAAGGGAGGTCGGCACATGGCGGCACCGAGCCTTCAGGACGGAATCGAGCAGGCGGGATCACCGGTGAAGCTGCTGTGGAGGCAGAACCCGCCGCCGTGGAACCCGGAGGTGATCAAGCCCGAGTACGCGGGCTGGCGCCAGGAGCAGGCGGCCTGGCATTCGGGCGTGTCGCTGTCGGACCTGTCCCACCACATGTTCGACACGGTCATCGAGGGGCCGGACGCGACCCGGCTGCTGGCGGCGGTGAGCGCGAACGACTACGCCTCGTTCGCGGTCGGCCGGGCCAAGCAGTTCATCCCGGTGACGAAAACCGGGCATATCGTCACCGACGGGATCTTGCTGCGGGAGGGGGAGCAGCGGTACACGCTCAGCGGGATCCCCGCCGCCCAGAACTGGGTGAAGTATCACGGGGAGAAGGGCGGCTACGACGTCTCGTTCGCCACCGATCCGTCGTCGGCGTTCCGCGGCGGCGCGGACCCCCGGCTGTTCCGGTATCAGGTGCAGGGGCCGCTGGCGAAAGACCTCGTCGAGGCCGCCTTCGGCGGGCCGCTGCCGCCGGCGAAGTTCTTCCACTCCGTGCCCGTGACCCTGGACGGGATGAGCTTCCGGGCACTGCGGCACAACATGGCAGGGCAGGACGGCTACGAGTTCATCGGGGACTGGGCGCACGCGGCGGCGGTGAAGGAAAAGCTGCTGAGCACCGGGGAGCAGTTCGGCCTGGTGCACGTCGGGGCGCTAGCCTACGCGTCGGCCAGCGTGGAAAGCGGCTGGATTCCGTCGCCGATACCGGCGATCTACACGGACCCAGAGCTGCTTGAGTACCGGAGGTGGCTGCCGCTGTACGGGATCGAGGGGCAGCGGCCGCTGAACGGCAGCTTCTTCTCCGAGAACATCGAGGACTACTACTGCACGCCGTACGAGCTGGGATACGGCCGGTCGGTGTCGTTCAACCACGACTTCATCGGCCGCGCCGCGCTGCAGAGGGCGCGGGACGACGTCCGGCGCACCAAGGTCACGCTGGTCTTCGACCCCGGTGACGTGCGCGAGGTCCTAGGGCCGGACCTGGGGTACTACCTCACCTACGCCCGGCACCGGGTAGAGGCCGGACCGGAGCTGGCCGGGCTCACCCATCAGACGGCGACGATCGACCCGGCCGGGACGATCCTGTCGCTGACGCTGATCGACGTCCGGTACGCCGAGCCGGGTACCGAGGTGACGGTCGTGTGGGGCGAGCACCCTGGCCCGGGCACCGACCCCGGCGCCGACCTCGGCTTCCCCCGCATCCGCGCCACGGTCGCGCCCGCCCCGTACGACATGCACGCGCGGACGCAGTACCGCCGCTAGCCCGGCCACGCGCCCCCGCGGCAGGTGACGCCGCCAGTTCCCGGTGGCGCGCCCCCGCGGCAGATGGCTGCGGCTGGAATGTGACATCGAGCCGGTAACGGCCGGCTGGGTGCCGCATTCATCCGGCTGAGCGGCACATTCATCCGGCCGTCCGGACAGCAGGCGGCATGGCGCTGGGCAGTCCGGCCGTCGCCCACGGCGGCAGGCCGTGCCTTCGGGTCCGCGGGGGCCTATCTCAGCCCTTTCCGCTGGGCCGGAGTCGGTTCCTTCCCGAAGATCCACGGCGCGAAGATGACCTCCCGCCCGTCCGGGTCGAGGAACGCCACCGAATCGTTGTCGACCCAGTACTGATATGGCGCCACAGGCGTCAGCCCCGCCTCGGTCAACCGCCGCACCGCCGCGTCCCGCGCCTCGGGTCCCGGCAGGTAAAGCACGAGCTCTTCGTGCCGGTCAACCGCGACCGGCTCGGCCGAACTCACCAGCTCGAATGTCGCGGACGTGTCAGGCAGCCCGAAGATCGCCCCGTCGAACCCGTCGGGCCCATGCGCCGCGTCGAATGTCAGCAGCAGCGGCAACCCGACGAGATCCCGGTAGAACGCCACGGCTTCAGCGAAATGATTGCTCCGCCGCGCCACCCGGAACGCCCCGGCCGGCAGTCCCTCCGGCCATCCGCCAGCTGGCCCCGTTGCCACGCGCTAACGCTATTACACCGCCTATCCGCCCCGCCAGGCTCACGGCAGGCCCGGAGAACACGCTGCTGTTCGGCCGGCTCCGGGCGGATGAACGTGCCCGGGCGGAAGAGCACGCCGAACTAGGCGCGGTGTGGCCGCGCCCGGACCATGGCCGTGCCGGCCCGCGGCTGATCGCGGTGATACAGAACGGTGCCGCGCCCGTTTCGCGAAAATTGCCGGAACCTTGAATTGAGACTTGGCGCTGTCGGCCACGATCATGTAAGAAATTATGCTTATTCGGGATTTTTCCTTCACCATGAAGAATTTTTCGGCGGCGTCCCATCGGCCTGCGGGCGTAGCTCGCCCTGACGGGCCCCATCCTGGCGCATGCACCTCAGAAACCCCAGAAGGGATGGAGGTGGTGCTGCCGGCCCGCGCGGCGCCCGCGCGGCGCCCGCACGATGACCGGCGGTGACCGGCGGTGGCCGGCGCGGCGACGGGATCGTGCGCCGGACTATGCCCTCCGGGCGCCTGCGCCGGCGAACGCGACATGGGCCTGTGATAGAGGACACACCTGCTGTTTTGTCTTCTACACCCGTCACTACCGTCTATATTGCGTTCAGGGCGCACCCGGATCACGATCCGGAGACGGTTGCCGACGTCGTTCGCCGTCTTGATGATGTGGGGCCCAGCAATGCAGCAGGAAGTCGTGAGCTAGCCGTGTGCGCTGTGACCGGG
>DATGLH010000007.1:0-18244 GCA_035294225.1 Trebonia sp. | reverse complement strand
CGGGGCCTTCTTCGACGGCCTGACCCCGGTGCCGCCCGGCATCGTCCCCGCCTCCCAGTGGCGGAGCGAAGGCGGGGACGCCGGCGCCGGCCCCGCCGAAGACGCCACCATCTGCGGCATCGGCCTGAAGCAGTGACATCGAGGAGACGCTGCGCCGCGGGGCCCGCTCGCCAGGGCAATGCCCGGCGGCGGGGCGCGGCCAGCCACGGCGCAGCAGACCCCACGGCACATGCCGGGAACCGGGCTTGGGTGACTTACCTAGGGGCGCGCCCCCGGGATTGACCCACCGGAGGCCGCCGAAGCGGGCGAAGCCGGCGTCGCCGGAGTAGACGACCGCGTCGTTTCCGGCCGCGATCGCCGCGAGCTGCGCATCGGTGGTCAGGCTCCCGCCGGTGCCGACGGAACGCAGGTGGCCCAGCGCCAGAGCGTGATGGCGCGGGCCGGGAACGGTCCAGCGCACGTTGGGTTCGGCAAGCCACTCTTCGATGTAGCCTGCTGCTTCCTCCACGGCCAGCGCCGGCCTGATGAGCCGCGGGTTGGTGCTTATCCGCAGGAATCCGAAGATCGCCGGGTCCGTCAGCCCGATCAGCTCGCCGGAGTTCATCGCCTCCTCCCACCATTCCCGTGCCTTCTCATGCTGGGGGAAGGCGTCGATGACCGCGTACAGCAGGAGGTTCACGTCAGGGATGATCACTGCTCGGCCAGGCGCAGGATCGCCTCGTCCTCGAGTTCGTCGGCGAGCTTGTTGAACCCGGCGAGGTCCAGCCCCGGGGCGAGCGCGGCATGGTGCACCCGCACGCGGTAGGGCGCCGGCCGGGCCGGCCTGGGCGCGAGCGCGGCCCTGATCGCGTCGTTGACGACCTGCTTCACCGTCGACCTCGTCCGGTGGACTTGCTCCTCCACGAGCCGCGCCACATCATCGTCAAGCGTCAAGGTGGTACGCATAAAGTCATCATAGTGCCTGTATCGGCAGGCATCTAGATGCCTGGCGTGCTGCGGGCCATGCGGCCTCTCACGGCCGGCGGACCGGGGCCGGGCACAGAACCCCGGTGACGGGGCTACTAGCGCGCTCGTCCCGCGGCCGCGCGGCGTCGTAGAGTGAGTTATCCGCCTGTCATTGGAGCGCCATGAGCTTCAACCTCGCCGTCATGCTGCGGGAGTCCCGCCGCGCCAGGCCGGGTCATCCGCTGTGCCACATCAGCGACCTGACCTTCAGCTATGCCCAGGTGGACGAGATCTCCGGGCGGGTGGCCAGCGCCCTGCTCGGCAGCGGGCTGCGCCGCGGCGACAAGGTCGCGGTGCAGTTGCCGAACCTGCCGCAGTTCCTCTTCACCTACTTCGCCATCCTCAAGGCCGGCCTGGTGATGGTCCCGCTGAACCCGCTGCTGAAGGCGCCCGAGATCGCCTACCAGCTGCAGGACTCTGAGTCCAGGACGCTGATCACCTTCGAGGGGTTCGCGGCGGAGGCGGTGGCCGCCGCCCGCCAGGCCGGGGACGTGCCCACGTACGTGGTGAACCTTCCGGGCAACGACCAGCGGCCCGCGGGGACCAGGCACTACGACGAGCTCTATTTCGCCGACGACACCGGCGAGATCGAGCCGACGAACGCCGACGACACCGCGGTGATCATCTACACCAGCGGCACCACGGGCAAGCCCAAGGGCGCCGAGCTGACCCATTTCCAGCTGTACATGAACTGCACCGTGGCCGGCGAGCTGTTCGGCTTCCGCGACGACGACATCGGGGTCGCGGTGCTGCCGCTGTTCCACGTGTTCGGCCTGTCCAGCGTGCTGAACACGGCCGTGCGGTTCGGCGGGACGCTGGTGCTCCTCCCCCGGTTCGAGCCGGATGCGGTGCTGGACGCCATCGCGCGGTACCGGTGCACGATCTTCTCCGGCGTCCCGACCATGTACTACGAGCTGCTGCGGGCGGACCTCGCGGGCCGGGACCTGTCGTCGCTGCGGGTGGGGATCTCCGGGGGCGCCGCGATCCCGGGCGAGGTCATCCGCGCGTTCGAGGAGAAGTTCCCGGGCGTGGTGATCCTGGAGGGCTACGGGCTGTCCGAGACGGCCAGCACCACGACCTTCAACATCAGCGCCGAGCAGCGCAAGGTGCTCTCGGTCGGCAGGCCGATCTGGGGCGTGGAGGTCCGGGTGGTGGACGAGCAGGGCAAGCCGCTGCCGCCCGGGCCGGAGCACATCGGCGAGATCGTCATCCGCGGCCACAACGTGATGAAGGGCTACTACGGCAACCCCGCGGCGACCGCGGAGGCGTTCCGCGGCGGCTGGTTCCACACCGGCGACCTGGCCTACGCCGACTCCGGCGGCTACCTGTTCATCGTGGACCGCAAGAAGGACATGCTCATCCGCGGCGGCTACAACGTCTACCCGCGGGAGGTCGAGGAGGTGCTGTTCACCCACCCCGCGGTGGCCGAGGCGGCCGTCATCGGCAAGGCCGACCCGGTGCTGGGCGAGGAGGTCGTCGCGTTCGTCGTGCCCAGGCCGGGCGCCGGGGCGGACCCGGACGACATCATCGCGTACTGCCGGGAGCGGCTGGCGGCGTACAAGTACCCGCGTGAGGTGCGCGTCGTCGCCGACCTGCCGAAGGGCCCGACAGGGAAGATACTCAAAAGGGAGCTGCGGGCCGGATGAGCCAGGTCCCCGCCGTCGCGGACGCGGCGGGCAGGCTGAGCGCGCCGGCGGGGAGAAACCACCGTCCGTTCTGAGTGAAGATCACCGTCTGCCGAACGGACGCGGGGTTCCCGCCCGGGGACATGGCTCCCGGGGACATGGCTCCCGGGGACATGGCTGCGGCCCTGCGCCGGCCAGGCCCGGGACTACCTGTTCCGCCAGGACGGGCGGCGCTTCCGCGCGAAGGCGGTTATGCCCTCGACGGCGTCCTCGCTGGCCATGAGCTCGTCGAAGGCATCGGACGGGCGGGTGACGGCGTCGATGACGTCGGGGATGCCGCGGGTTTCCGCCATGATCCGCAGCGAGACGCGGACCGAGGTGGGCGAGCCGTCGAGGATCTCGGCGGCGAGCGCGCGGGCGCCGTCCAGTGCCTTTCCCGCTTCGGTGACCCGGTTGACCAGGCCGTAGCCGAGCGCTTCTTCGGCGGTGATCCGGCGTCCGGTGAGGATCATCTCGGTGGCGACCTTGGGCGGGACGGTGCGGGGCAGCCGGACCAGGCCGCCGGCGCCGGCGACGAGGCCGACCTTGACCTCGCTGAGCGCGAACCGGGCGGTGGCGTCGGCGACGACCAGGTGGCAGGCGAGCGCGATCTCGCAGCCGCCGCCCATCGCGTAGCCGTTGACCGCGGCGATCACCGGCTTGGGCATGTGGCGGCGGCTGGTCAGCCCGCCGAACCCGTTCTTCGGCACCCACACCGGCTTGCCGGAGGCCGAGTACACCAGGTCGTTGCCCGCGGAGAACGCCTTGTCGCCGGCCCCGGTGAGGATGGCGACCCACAGGCCGTCGGCGGCGAAATAGCAGTCGAAGACGTGGTCGAGCTCGTCGTTGGCCATCGGGTGCAGGCTGTTGCGGGCCTCCGGCCGGTTGATCGTGACCTCGAGCAGGTGCCCGTCGCGCCGCACCAGCACGTGCTCGTAGCGGTCGCGCAGCACCAGCGGCTCCGGCGGGAACAGCTCGCTCATCCGCTGCCGGCTCGTGGTGACCCTGTTCCCCATCCCGAACGAACGCGCGTACACCCGGGCACCGAACGGTTCTCCCGACGTGAGCAGGCCGAGCAGTTCGTCGTCGTCGCCCATGGCGACGAACCGCCGTCCGCCGGCTTCCAGCCGGCCGATGACGATGCCGGTGCGCGACCCGTCCCGCGCGTGCCTGACCGTGTAGGTCTCGATGGCCGCCCACCCGTCGGCATGCACGGCCTGTTCGGGGGCGGGCCAGCCGTCGACCTCCTCCTGCAGTTCCTTGCTGTTATCAGATTTCCACGGCGCGGGGGCCGTGCTGTACACCCCGGCGGAGTACTTGCTCATGATGCCGCCGTTGGCGCCGACGAAACCGAACGTCCCGGGGGCGCCGCGGGCGCGCCGCACCGTTTCCGCGATGGCGTGCATCGAGTAGTTGTTGCCCGGGCCGCCGAAGAACGGCAGCCCGCCGGTCAGCGTGAGGCCGCGCGGGTCGTCCGGTGCGATGCCGAGCCCGTCGCAGATGTTGAACACCGGCGCCGGGAAGCATGAGTACAGGTCGATGGTGGCGAGGTCGTCCGCCGTGATGCCGGCGACCTCGAGGGCGTGCCGCGCGGCCATGACGGCGGCCGGGCTGGCCGACAGGTCGGCGCGGTCCATCAGGGCGCGCTCGCGCAGGTCGGCGTGGCCGTGCAGGAATACCCGCCGGTCCTCGGGTACGCCGAGGCGCCGTGCCGCCGCCACCGACATGAGCAGCACGGCGGCGCCCTGGTTGACCTTCTCCCTGGCGACGATGTACCGGGTGTACGGGTCGGCGATGAGCCGGTTGGCCGCGGTCGGCGTGACCAGCTCCGCCGCGCTGCGCTCGACCGGGGCCGACGCGTGCGGGTTGGCCGCCGCCACCGTGGTGAACGGCGCGAACAGCGCGCCCATCGCGGCGGCGTACTCCTCGCGGCTCTGCTTGAGGCGGGCGCGGCGGGCGTTGTCGATCAGCGCGTACTGGCTGGGCGCGTCGGTGAGCCCGTGCGCGGCCAGGTGCCGGGAGATCATTCCCTTCAGCCCGTAGCCGCGGTCCTCCAGGCTGCCCTCGGCGTGCTCGGTGAAGTCGGGCCGGTCCGCTTCGCCCGCCCTGGCGTAGTGCTCGACGGTGGAGATCGCCTCCGAGCCGGCCAGCAGCACGACCTCGGCGTGCCCGGCGGCGATCGCGGCGGCGAACTCGTTGACCAGGTGCTGCGGCGCCTGGCCGCCGGCGACCTCGAGGACCGCCCGGGCCGGGCTGGCGCCGATGCGGCCGGCCACGGAGCGGGGGTAGTTGTCCGAGCGGCCGAGCAGCGCCCGGGCGCCGGGCGTGGAGTTCTCGAACTGCCGGACCCCGGCGACGGTATCGATCGCGGCGGCGACCGCGGCCGGGTCCGCGCCGCTGTCCTCCAGCGCGGCCCGTGCCGCGTCAGCGGCCAGGTCCACGGGCGAGCGGCGCCGGTAGCCGGGCGCGCCGAGCCGCTCCGACGACTGGCCGACGCCGGCGATCACGGGGGTGCGGGGGTCGAGGTTCATAGCAGTGCTCCCAGTTCGGCGATCCGCTGCTCGCATTCGGCGGCCATCTGCCGGGTGATCTCGGCGGCCGGCCGGATGGCGTCGAAGGAGCCGACGACCTGGCCGACGAAGAACGACTCAAGGCGCAGCGCGCCCTCGTGGCCGGCGGCGGCGGCAGCGTCGATGCGCTGCCACGCCTCGTTGACCAGCAGCGGCTGCAACGGCATCGGGAGCGGTGCGGGGCTGCCCGGCCGCTCCCACTCGTCGTGCCAGGCGGAGCGCAGCTGCCGGGCCGGCTTGCCGGTACGGGTCGGCGAGCGCAGCGTGTCGCTGCTGGCGGCCGCGAGGAACTTGGCCTTGATGGCCTGGTTGGCGACGTCCTCCTCGCTGCACAGCCAGACCGATCCGCACCAGACGCCGGCCGCGCCGAGCGCGAGCGCGGCCGCCATCTGCCGGCCGGAGGCGATGCCGCCCGCCGCGAGAACCGGCCGCCCGGCCGCGATGTCGGTGATCTCCGGGGTGAGGACCATGGTGGCGATCGTGCCGGTGTGCCCGCCCGCCTCGGTGCCCTGGGCGATCAGCACGTCCGCGCCGGCGTCGAGCTGCCGGCGCGCGTGCTTGGCCTGGCCGACCAGCGCGGCGACGGCGACCCCCGCCGCCTTGGCGCGGGCAACCAGCCCGGGCGGCGGGGTGCCGAGCGCGCTGGCGATCAGCGAGATCCGGTGGCCGAACGCGACGTCCAGCAGCGCCTGCGCGCCGCGCGGGTTGAGGCTGGCGGCGATCTCGTCCTGCGGTGCCGTCCCGGGCGTTCCGGTCTTTCCTGGCGTTCCGGGCGCCTCGGGGATGTCGTACTTGGCCAGCAGGCCGCTGACGAAGGCCAGGTGGGTTTCCGGGATCTGCGCGCGCAGGCTGGCGATGAGGTTGTCCGGGTCGCCGGCCGCGAACTTCTCCGGGACGAGCAGGTCAACGCCGTAGGGCTTCCCGCCGACCTGCTCCTCGATCCAGGTGAGCTGGGCGTCGAGTTCGTCCGGCGTGTAGGCGGACGCCGCGAGGACCCCGAAGCCGCCGGCGTTGGTGACCGCGGCGACCACGCCGGGCGAGCGGTTGAAGCCGGCGATCGGATGCCGCACGCCGACCAGTTCGGTAAAGGCGGTCCGCATCAGTCCTGCCCCTTCCTGGCCCAGGTGACGACCGCGTCGAGAGCCTCGATCGCCGTGCCGTCCACCCGCAGCGGGTTGATCTCCAGTGATTCAAGGTCATCGCCCAGCGCCACGGCAAGGTCGCCGACACGGGCGATCACCGCGGCCAGCGCGCCGGGGTCGGCGGGCACTGCGCCGCGGAGCCCGTCCAGCACGGCGCGGCCGCGGAGCCGGTCCAGCAGGCGGCGCGCCTGCTCCGGGGATACGGGCAGCGGGGAGAGCGCCGCGTCTTGCAGCACCTCCACGAAGACGCCGCCGAGCGCCACCGCGAGCATCGGGCCCCACTGCGGGTCGCGCACCACGCCGACCAGCAGTTCAGCACCGCCGCGGCGCATGGGACTGATCAGGGCGCCCTCCACGCTGGCCCCGTCAACCAGCGCCGCCGCCGCGGTGACCGCGCGGAACGCCTCCCTGACCGCATCTTCGCTGGCCGGGACGTCAAGGCGCACCCCGCCGATATCGGTCTTGTGCATGATCTGCGGCGAAACCACCTTGACGCACACCGGGCCGCCGAACTCCGCCGCCGCCTTGACCGCGTCGCCGGGGGAGGCGGCAAGCCGGGCCGGCACGACGGGTATCCCGGCATCGGCCAGCATCCGGCGGGCCGCGTCCTCCGGCCACTGGCCGTGCCGCGTGGCCGCGGGCGGCACCGTCACGGTCGCGGCGGGCGCGGCGTCACGGTCGCGGCCGGCGCGGGTGGCACCGGACCACCAGGCCACGTTGCGCAGCGCGACGATCGCCTGCCGCAGGCCGGGGATGACATAGCTCACCCCGCCGCGGTCCATCACCGAGCGCGTGTAGTCGGTGACCGGCTGCATGACCTGGTTGATGTAGACGGTCGGGCACGAGGCTTCCCGCATGCCCGCGCCGATCGCGTCGACGAATCGCTGTCCCAGGTACGGCTTGCCGTCGTCGATCCACGGCACCCCGTTGATGACGCCGACCACGCCCACGGCGGGATCCTGTGACATGACGCGGACCGCGCGGGTGAAGATCGCCGGATCGATGACCGCGGCCCCGGTCACGTCGAGCGGGTTCTGGACGGTGCCGTAGTCCGGCATGATCGCCGCGAGCGCGTCGCGGGTGTCCGCGGCGAGCTCCGGCAGCTCGGCGCCGAGGTCCTCGGCCCGGTCGGCGACGATGTCGCAGGCGCCGCCGGAGATCGATACGATGCCGATGCCCGGCCGCTCCAGGCGGCCAAGCGCCGCCGCCGCGCCCGCCGTGATCAGCATGTCCTCGATCGAGTCCACGCGGATCACCCCCAGGTCGGCGAAGATCGCGTCGATGACCCGGTCGTCCCCCACCAGGGCGCCGGTATGCGCCGCGGCGGTCCGGGCCGAGAGCGCGCTGCTGCCCGCCTTGAGGACGACGATCGCCTTGCCCGCCCGCGCCGCGCGCCGGGCGGCCCGGCGGAACACGTCCGGATCGCGGACGGTCTCCATGAAGACCGCCACCGCCCGGGTCCCCGGGTCGTCGACCAGGAAGTCCAGTACGTGCCCCGCGGTGATCATGGCCTCGTTGCCGAGGGTGACCAGATAGGACAGCCCGACATTGACCATCGCGGCGAAATCGAGCATCGCCGAGGAACTGGCACCGCTTTGCGACAGTAGCGCGACCGGGCCCGCGGCCCGCGGCAGGCCGGGGATCGCGCAGACCGGAATGCCCTCGGTGAAGTTGGCGAACCCCAGGTGGTTCGGGCCGAGCAGCACCATGCCGAGCGAGTCGGCGTGCGCGGCGAGCTCGGCCTGCGCCGCCCGGCCCGCCTCCCCCGCCTCGGCGTAACCCGACGACAGCACGGCAGCGTTGCGGATTCCCGCCGCCGCCGCGTCGCTCAGCGCCTCCAGCGTTCCGGCCTGCGGCACCATCAGGAACGCCACGTCGACCGGCTCCCCGATCTCCGCGCACGAGCGGACCGTAGGCTGGCCATGCGTCACCGCGCCCCGCCTGTTGACCAGGTAGGTACGCTCGCCGAGGCCGGACTGGACAAGGTTGCTGTAGGCGATTGCCGAGAACGCGGACTTGTCCGACGCGCCGACTAGGGCGACGCTGCGCGGACGGAACAGGGTGGTCAGCCGGTCACCGGTGATCTGAGACGGCATCGCTCCTCCTTCGGGAGGTCAGGGACGGGGGGTCAGCGCGGCAGGCCCAGGCCGCGGGCGATCAGGCCACGCTGGATGTCGTTGGTGCCGCCGCCGACCACGTACATGACGGACAGCCGCAGCCCGTACTCGAAGGCGCCGCCCCCCGGCGTGCCGGGAACCTCGCCGGACAGCGCCGCGCGGGGGCCGAGGATGTCCAGCACCGCCTCACCGAACGCCTCGGCCAGTTCGCCGCCCAGCACGCCCGCCATCGGCGCCTCAAGCCGCGCACCGCCGCCGGCCGCTGTCGCGCCGATCGCCGCCGCCACGAGTGCCCGGTTCGCTTGCAAGGTGACGGCCAGCTCGCCAAGCCTCGCCCGAGCCGCCGAGCCGCGCGGGCCGACCGTGCCCGCCGGGTCGGCGCGTACCGCCTGGAGCAGGTCGTCAAGCTGGCGGTGCAGGCTCGCCGCGATGCCGCCCATGAGGACGCGCTCTCCGGCCAGCGCGTCGGTGATGACCTTCCAGCCGCCGTTCACCTCGCCGACGCGGGCCGAGTCGGGCACGCGCACGTCGTCGTAGAAGACCGTGCAGGAGATCTCGCCCGACAGCGCGCGGTGCTGCTGGATGGTGATGCCCGGGGTGTCCATCGGGACCAGGAACACGGTGATGCCCGCATGCGGCGGCGCCGCATCCGGGTCGGTTCGGGCGGCCAGCCACACATGGCTGGCCAGGTGGGCTCCCGTGGTCCAGAGCTTCTGGCCGTTGATGACCCAGTCATCGCCGTCCCGTTCGGCTTTAGTCCGCAGGGAGGCCAGGTCCGAGCCCGCCTCCGGCTCGCTGTAGCCGAGGCAGAAGCGCAGCTTCCCGGCCCGGATCAGCGGCAGGAACGCGGCTTTCTGCGCGGCGGTGCCGTGCCGGAGGATCGAGTGGCCGAGCAGCATGACCGAGCCGATCTGGATGGTGACCGGTGCCCGGGCGTACATCACCTCCTCGTTGAGCACCACCTGCTCGGCCAGCGACGCGTTCCGGCCCCCATACTCGGCTGGCCAGCCGAAGCCGAACCAGCCGCGCTCGGCCATGGCGGGCACCATCACGTCCGCCTCATGGGGAGTCACCGCCAGGAACTCGCGGACCTCGGCGCGGAAGCTCTCGCCGACCGGTCCGAGGTCGAAGGCGGGCAGCGACGCCGGCGTCTCCACCAGGATGTCGGCCACCTCACCAGCTCGCAGCGGCAGCGCGTTCAGCCGGGCGATGTCGGCGTGCACGCGGCGGAACAGCCAAGGCGCATCGTGTTCCTCGAAGTAGCCCATCGCGGCGAGCGTGTGCTGTGCGCCCAGATGCACCCGGCGCGCCGCCCCGGCGATGAACTCGGCGGCGATCTCCGCCTGAAGCAGCCAGTCGGGCCTGCCCGCCAGCCAGGCGTCCACCGCGCGGCCGAGCAGGTGCCCGGCAGCGCTGACATCGATCTGGCAGCTGGCCGTGCGCTGCTGGACCGCGCCGAAGCTGCCGATCGGCTTGCCGAACTGCCGCCTGGTCTTGGCATGCTCAATCGCCATTTCATGCGCTCGCCCGGCAGCCGCCATGGCGCGGGCGGCAAGGCCAAGGCGAAGCAGCACCATGGCCTGGTCAGCCGCTGCCGCGTCAAGCTCGGCCCGCGCCTGCTCCGGCCCGAGTTCCAGCATGCTCCACGGGGGCACGGCCAGCCCCGCCACCTCCCGGCACGCCGTCACCGGGCGAAGCCGGGCAGGGCCGCCGCCGCCCGGCAGCGTCAGCACGTGGGTGGCGGCCGTGCCGCCGTCCACGTAGGCGGCTTCCCCGGTACCGCTGTCGGCGGCAACGAGGACCCGCACCTGGCCCGTCGCGATCTGCTCAGCGAGCCTGCCTTCCCGGCCCAGCACCCGCATGGCCACGAAGCCGTCCATCACCGGCAGCGGGCAGGCCACCCGCCCTAGCTCACGGATCGCGGCAAGCGCGGCATCCAGGGCATCCTCACCGCCAAGGCCGAACCAGCCCTGGGCCGCGCCATCGGCCCACAGGGCGGCCAGGTCCGCGGCGGCGGCGTCGGCCGCCCTTCCCCAGCGCCGTGCGGTCACGCCGGCGACGGACGCGCCGAACGCTGCCAGCTCCGCTGCTCTCACCCGGCACCTCCGCGTGCTGGACGACAGACATTTACTGAACGTTCATCGTTCATTTTCTGGGATGATATCTTAACGGAGATCGTTCAGCAATATCCCGTGACCGGCTCATCTGGAGGGAGGCACGGTGACCGCCACGCACGTGACACCCGGACGCCCCCGCGACCCGGACGTGGACCGCAAGATCGCGCAGGCGGCGCTCGACCTGTTCGGCGAGGCCGGCTGGGCCGGCTTTGCGATGGAGACGGTCGCGCGGCGGGCCGGGGTGGGCAAGGCCTCGCTGTACCTGCGGTGGAACAGCAAGGAAGCGCTGCTCACCGACGCCGTCACGATGCGGATGTCGCGGGTGACCGACGTCGACACCGGCACGCTCCGCGGCGACCTCACCGAACTCGCCGTCCAGATGCTCGACCTCTACGCCGGCCCCAGCAGCAGGGCCGCGCTGCGGCTCAGCCTGGAAGCCGACGCCATCCCCGGCGTGGCCGAGCACTACGCGGGGATCAGGCGATCCCACGTGCTGGCGGCGCGCGCCATCGTCCGCCGCGGCATCGGCCGCGGCGAACTCGCCCCGGACACGCCCGTCACGCTCCTGCTCGACACCCTGGCCGGCGGCGCCATGATGCACGCGCTCAGCACGCCGCCGGACCGCAGGGCCAGCCTGGCCCGCGACATCAAGGCTCACGCGGAGCGACTCGTCAGCTTCCTGTTCCGCGCCGTCAGCCCCGTCAGTGCCGTCAGCCCCGTTAGTGCCGTCAGCCCCGTTAGTGCCGTCAGCGCCGTCAGCGCCGGGGAAGCCGGCGAGCGCGTCAACAAGGGGTGATGCCGAAGCTGGCCGTGACGGTGGTGCCGGCACGGCCGTGGTCGACGCTGACCTTGTCGGCCACCTGGCCGACCACCCACAGCCCATGGCCGTGCTCGGCATGCCACGGCATCCCGGCCCCGGCCGCGTCGCCTGCCCCGGCCGCATTGCCGGTCTCTGCCGCATTGCCGGTCACGGCGGGTTCCGGTTCCGCGGGGCCGTCGTCGCTGACCTGGCAGTACAGGAACCCGTCGCCGGCCCACAGGCGCAGCCGCCCGTGCCCTGGGCCATGCACGACGGAGTTGGCCGCCAGCTCATGCGCGGTGACCACCACGTCGTACACCCGCTGCGGGCTCAGGCCGGCCGCGGCGGCGTGCGCCGCGACAGCCGCCCGCAGCGCGTACAGCGAGCCGGCGTCGAAGTTCTGATCCAGGGACGGAGGACCGGCCGGCCCCGCGCCCCGGCCGGCCTCTGCCCGGCCCGGCTGCCCGGCAGGCCGGTAGCCCTGATCACTCATCGGCTGTCACCAGCCGTACGCCGGGCACGCCCGCCATACCGAGCCGGACGAAACCGGAGGCGACCTCGGGCGGGCAGCGCAGGGTCACCATGCGCGCGGAGGCGGCCATGGTGCGCGCGGCATCGGCGATCATCAGCGTGCACCGCGCGTCGATGAAGGCCAGGCCCTCCATGTTGACCACCAGGTCGCCTTCGAGACGGACCGCCTCGGCCAGCGCGCGGGCGAGCGGTTCTTCGGCCTGGTAATCGAGTTCACCCGCGATCCTGACTCCCGGGGGAGCGTACTGGCGGCAGATACGGAGCACGGCATCGGCGTAGTACGTGGCGGCGGCCACCGAGCGAGTATGGAACCCTGCCACGGACGCCAGCGTGACCGGGTCAAAGCGTTCCCGGTCATACTGGCACAGCACCGAGGCGGTGGTGCCGGCCAGTGCCGCCGCTATGCCTTCCTCGAATCTGGGCAGCTCCTCGACCCCGGTCACGGGGCGCAGCGCCCATCCCATGTCCACCGCTATCCGCAGTCCCCGGAACCCCTGCTCCCGGGACGCCGCGACCTGGCCGCTCAGCCAGCCGACCGCCGCGTCGGCGCTGAACGCCTGCCCGGACAGCAGGCGGCCCTCACATCCGTCCGCGGCGAGCTGCCCGGCGGCCATCGCCGGTTCCACGGCGATCCCGCGCCGCGTCAGCTCCTTGACCGCGATCCCCGGGCCGGCGTCGCTGAGCCACATCACCTTCAAGCCCGCGGCGAGCCCGTCGCGGACGAACGCCGCCGTCAGGTCGAACAGCTCCTCGGCCTCGCCGAAGGTCAAGCACGCGTGATCGTCCGCCGTCAGCTCCGTGACCTGCGTGCTCGCGTCCGCTGTCACCCTGCCTCCTCAACCGCTGGCACCAGCACGCCCGGACCTTACCCGCCGCCGGGCGGCTCGCCGCTGGCCGGCCATGGCGCAGCACCATGGTCGGCAGGACTAGCTGCCCGCGCTCAGGCCGATCATGCCAGGCTTACCGATTTGTGACCATTCCGGGGCATGCGGCCACACGGCAATGGCAGGACCGGCGGCTGCCGCGGCCGGCAGTACCAAAGACCTGCTCAGGCCACATTTATCACGAATCGGCCGGGGGCGCGGCCCGGTTATGGCCGCCAGCGGGATCGCCGACGCTCGCGGCGGGCGCCAGGACAACGATCAATGCCGCTGATGTCATAGCGCGGCCGGGCGGCACCGTAATCGTCCCCGGCTTGCCTGGCCACTGGCGGCCGGAGCGGCCGCCGCGCGGCCCCGGCGCGGGCCCGGAGCAGCCGCCGCGCGGCCCCGGCGCGGCCCCGGGCGCGGGCCCGGCGCCGCAGGATGCCGTCGAGCTCCAGGTCACACGGTGAGCGAGCGGCTATCGTGGTTCCGTGCCGGAGGTGCCACACACCCCCGACCGCAGCACTGCGCCGGGAAGTGGACTGGTTTACCGCGACCGGGAAGGACGGGTGGCTGTCATTCCGCGACATGGCGCGGTGAAGCGCGGCACGCTGGCGTCGATCCTGCGGCAGGCGGGCCTGATACCCGCCGGGTTCCTGAAACTCCCCGGCCAAGCACCGCCCAAGTCATCGCCGCGAGCGGCATTCGCATAAGACCGCCCGCGCCGCGGCACGTAATTTGCTCTCGGGCAGCCGGGCACGCGGTGCCGCCGTTCTGGCTGCGCCGGCTTTGAGGCTGACAAGCCGGCTGGCCGCCCAGAACTTCCGGTCTTGCCCGCTCGCCGGACACAACTCAACCCATCTGGCGCGGCTATCCCAGGCGTGTCGCAGAGCCGCAGAGGCAGCCACATCCGCTGTACATGTCTTTTACGCCGAATATCTAAACCTCTGCTAAGATATTCTGGGCATGCAACCTAAGATAGGCGAAGTCCCGGTAGGCCGCGCTTCCTGCAACGCGCGCAACAGGCGAGGTCAATTTACTACCGGCGCGGCCATAAACCTTCGGTGTTATCGGAAAATAGCCCTGGGAGAGGCCGCTGATGATCCAGGCCCGGGAATAGGCGGGTCCGGGTCGCACTATCGCGCCAGGGTCGAGGGGCGTCGCATGCATGCCGGGTGCCGCGTAACGCCTGGCCGGCGTAGCGGGCGAAAACGACGGTCCGGTCAAGGTAGTGGCGGGTCCGCAGGTCGAAGTCGCCGCCGCAGGTGACCAAGCGCAGCGTGGGGTCCGCGGTGAGGCCGTACACCCGGAGCGCGGGGAAATCCGCCGCCGGGTACAGCGACACGGACGTCACCTCGAAGACGGCCGTCCGGTTGTCCTGCCTCGCCACATAGATCAGGTCGCCCGGTGTCAGGCCGCCGAGCCGGTAGAAGACGGCCGGCCCGGTCGCCGCGGAATCGACGTGCCCGAGCAGCACCGCCGCGCCAGCCTGGCCCGGCGCCGCGCCGCGGTCATACCAGCCGACGAGCATCGGGGTGGCCAGCGGCGGCACCGCGACCCCGCCGTGGCCGTCGAGGCCGACGGGGATGACCTTCGCGGCGACGCCGATCGCCGGGATCCGGACGGCTACTGGAGCAGAGCGCGGCAGCCCTGGCGCGCGGGCCGCGGGCGCGCTGACCGCGGGCGCGCGGGCGAGAGGCCGGCCCGCGGGCGCGCGGGTGCGGGCGGCGGCCAGCAGTGGCCGTGACGCGGACGGCGAAGGGGCGGGCGGCGGAGCCCAGCGGTGCTCGCGATGGCTCAGCGCTATCGCGAGCAGTCCGGCGCCGAACAGCCAGATGCCCAGGTAGGCCACCCAGAGGTGGCCGGTGTTCCCGCGCCGGGCGGCCGCCATGCCCCCGTCAGCCCCCGGATCCGGGGCGGACCCTGCTCCGCCAGGCCCAGACCGTCACCAGCAGGGCCCCCAGGCCGGCCAGGCTGAGCCCGGCGGCGGTCAGCTGCCCTCCGGCGGCCGTCGCCGTCGTCCCATCCCCGGTCACCGGCGCGCCGCCCGGCACAACGACGAGGGTCGTGGTGTCCGACAGGCCGTTGTCGCAGTTCAGCGACGGCCTGTACGTGCCGGGCAAGAGGGTGGACGGAAGGGTCACCGAGACAGCCCATTCGCCGGCCGCCTGGTCCTGCCTGGTCATCGGGATCCGCGCGGGCAGGTCCAGGACGGTGCCGGCGAGCGTCGCCGAGCCGGACGGCTCCCCGCACAAGATCGAGAACGTTACCGTGCTGCCCGCTGTCGCCGTTGACGGGGTGACCCCGATGGTCGCGGGCACGATGGCCGCGACGGCCGCCGCCCCTCCCACGGCGACGGCCAGGCCGGCCAGTGCCACCGCCAGGCCGGCGAAACGGATATGCCGCATGTTCCCCCCAGTTTCCCGCCGCCGACGTCCCCCAGTTTCCCGCCGCCGACGTCCCCGAGTTTCCCGCCGCCGATATTCCCGCAGTTTCCCGCCACCGCGCTATTTCGCGGGGAAAGCCGTGGCCAGGGCGTCGGCGATGAGCCGGGCCCGCTGCATGTAGCCGTAGGAGGTGTAGTGAATCCCGTCGCTGATGTACCAGCTGTTCTGCACGACCGCCGGCCAGTCGTAAAGGCGCATGTTCGGATAGTGCGGCAGTTCTTCCTGGAGCGCCTGATTCCACAGCATCATGTTCTGCTCGGAATACGGGCCGCTCGACAACAGCGACTTGACCTCGACCCAGAGCACCGGCTGGTTGCCGATCACCGACATCATCCGCTGGATCCGCTGAACGCGGCCGACCGCCGAGCCCACGTACACGTCCGCCGTGTCGTTGACGCCGAGCGCTATCACCCAGCAGCCACGGTAACCGCCGGCCACGAGCTGTTTCGCGATCGTGTACTCATTGGGCTGGTTGTTTATCGTCTCGACGATCGACGTGGCACCTTGGATCTCCATGATCGAGTGGACGACCCCGACATCGGCGTAGCGGGCGGGGATCCGGTCCGCCGGGTTAGGCAGGTAGTCCGGCGAGATCAGGCCCTCGGACGTGGAGTCGCCCATGTGCACCACGGAACGGCACGAGGTCCGCGGCGTCCCGGACGCAGGCCGCACCGGAGCCCCCGGGCTGGCGGCCGGCGGGGCGTCGGTCCCCTTCGCCTGGTGAGCCGAATGCGCCGCGTGCGCCGGGCGGGCCACGGCGGCGGATGACGAGGGCGGCCGTCCCACGCCGGGGCCCGTGGTCGCCGCCGTGTTCGCGCTCGATGCCGAGCCCGTGGTGGCGGCGGTCACGCCGGCGGCGATGCCGCCCGCGGCGACCAGGCACAGGCTGCCGACAGCCAGCGGCGTGACGAGCCGCCGCCGTCCGGCCGGCAGCGGCTGCCGCTGCGGCTGCTTGGAACGCTTGAATCCACGGCGCACTGGTTCCTCCACATATCTCCACGAGACCGCGGCGACGGCCACGCAGGCCGCCGCGGTGAGCACGGCACGCGGCACGCTGATCCCGCCGCTCGTCAGGGTCGGCACCGTCAGCACGATGAGCGGGTAGTGCCACAGGTAGATGCCGTAGGAGCGGACGCCGAGCCAGCGCAGCGGCCCGCAGCCGAGGACCCGGCCGAGCAGGCTTCCCGGGGTGGCGACGGCGGCCACGACCAGCACCGTGGCCAGCGACAGCACCACCAGGCCGCCGCGGAACATGAACGGCGAATACTGGTTCGTCCGCCAGACCAGCAGGCCGATCACGGCCAGCCCGGCCACCCCGGCGGCGTCGAGCGGCCACCGGGCGGCCGCGGGCAGCGGAGCGCGCCTGCGGGTTGGCCACAGCATCGCAAGCGCGGCGCCGAACATCAGGCCGAAGGCACGGGTGTCGGTTCCCTCGTACACCCGGGTCGGGTCGAAACCGGGCTGATAGAGGACCGCCATCTCCACCGCGGAGGCGCCGGCCACCATGATCGCCCCGGCCGCCATCCAGCACCGGGCCCGCGCGCTGAGGTGGCCGGAGCTTCCGGCCGGGGCCCCGGCCGGGACTCCCGCCGGCGCGGGCGTCCCCGCCGCGCCACGGCCGCGCCGCCGGGCCAGCAGCCACAGCCCGAACAGCACCAGCCACGGCCAGACCAGGTAGAACTGCTCCTCCACGGCCAGCGACCACAGGTGGTCGAGCGGGGCCGGCGGGGCGAACCGCGCGTAATAGGACGCGTGCTGGCCGATGTACCACCAGTTGCTCGCATACAGCGCGGACGCGATGACGTCGCCGCGGAACCCCGGCAGCTCGCCGCGGTCCAGGGTGTTCACCCAGACGGTCACCACGAGCAGCATCAGGAACAAGGCCGGCAGCAGCCGTCTGGCCCTCCGCAGCCAGAAATCACCGAGCCGGAGCCGCCCGGCCCTATCCCACTGGCCGAGCAGGATGTCGGTGATGAGGTAACCGCTGAGCGTGAAGAACACCCCTACGCCGAGCAGGCCGCCCTGGGCCCAGCCGAAGTTGAGATGGTACGCGACCACGACCGCCACCGCCAGCGCGCGCAGACCGTCCAGGCCTGGCAGGTATTTCTGGTCGCCACGAACAGGTTCTGGCATTACAGCGCCCCCGCTATGCCGCCGCGGGCACGCTTCCCGCGGCGGCTCCCTCATACACTCTGCTAACAGTCCGTAGCTGCCTTGTCTACCGTTGCCCCCTGTTGTCGCTGGTGGCCTTCTGGCGCGCCCTGGGCATGCCGACTCAGTCCCCTGTCAGCCCGTGTAGCGCATCCCCCCGCGCGAGCCGCCTCCCGCCCCCTCACGCGGGAGCACCCGCGGCCCCGTCGGTACGTATGGTTACCTAGTAAATACGCAGAGAAACCTATCATCGGCCGGGGGCGATCCCGCGTAACCGCGGGCCGTCCTGGGCCGCCGCCGCGGGCGAACCACGCCCAGGGCCGGCGGCTAGGGCGTTCCAGCGCGCCGGCGGGCCGTGCCCGGCGTGTCGCCCCGGGCGCGGCCACCCGCCCCCGGGCGGGGCGCCGCCAGCCCCCGGGCGGGGCGCCGGGCGCGCCGATGCCTCCGGCAATCGCGATCACATCAGCCGTCCGGACGTACGCGCGGTTCCCGCACCGGGCGCGACGTCCCGTGTTCCCGGAATATGGCGGCTCCATCGGCAGCTCCATCAGTTGCCCGAACGTACGCGCGGTTCCCCTCACCCGTCCCGCTGCTCGAATCCCTCGCATTCTTCTACCGGGAGGCGGGGATAACGGGCAAGCCTGCTGTCCCATTCCGCCCGCGTGCAGCGCAGGTACGCGGTGCCCCGGCGAGTTTCGTTGAGTTTCGGGTGCCGGCAGGCGGCGCACAGCCCGGGCGTGACGCCAAGCTTCCGCCAGGGATCATCCGGCATGCATACCAGAGTATGCCGATGGCGCCATCGGCATACTCTATCCAGGCCGATGGCGCCATCGGCAGA
>DATGLH010000006.1:0-21565 GCA_035294225.1 Trebonia sp. | reverse complement strand
GGGTAGAAGGCGGACCGGTCGAGCACGATCCCGTCCGGTCCGCTTTCGATGACCGTCGCGTCCCATTCGCGCAGGGTCTGGTCGTCAAGTTCAAGCCGGTGCGTCCTGCTCACCCCGGCAGCCTACTGCCGCCCGGCCGCCCGGGCGGCGCACGACGTGGCACAGCCGGGCAGCGTCACGAAGGCCTTCCGGCACCCGGGCGCCGCCCGGATGAGGCTCAGTCCCGGTCCGCGCCGCCGCGGCGCGGACCCCCGGCCGCGGGCTCACGGCCGCGGCCGGGGCTCTCCAGCGGCCCGGGATAGGCCTGCTCGGCACGGTCGGCGAGCCGTCCGGCCTGGCGGCGGACCAGCAGCACCGCCGCCGCGATCGCGACGACCGCCGCGCCGCCCAGGATCCAGTCGATCGTGCCCGACGCCCGCTGCAGCCAGTTCCCGGCCAGGTAGGAGAGGGCCGTGTAGATCCCGGCCCAGACGATGCCGCCGGCGGCGTTGGCGGGCAGGAACTTCCGCCAGCGCATCCGGCTGGTCCCGGCCAGGAACGCCGCGTAGGTGCGCAGGACGGACACGAAACGGCCGAAGAACACCACCAGGACTCCGTGCCGGTCGAACAGGTAGCGGGCGGTCTTCAGCTTGCGCTCGTCCAGCCGCACTTTCCGCCCGTACCGGCGGGCCAGCCGGTATCCGCCCTTGTCCCCGATCCAGTACCCGATGTTGTCCCCGATGATCGCCGCCGCCGCCGCGACGGCGAAGATCAGCCACGGGTTCAGGCGATGGCTGGTGCCCGCGTAGGTCCCGGCGACGATCAGCGCGGTCTCGCCGGGCAGCGGCACGCCCAGGCTCTCGGCGGCGACCAGGGCGAACAGCGCCCAGTACCCGTAGGCGGCGATCAGGTGAGTGGCGTTCACACTGCGGGGTCCCCTTCCCGCGGCCGTGAGCTTTTACCGGCGACCGGGCACTGTTCATGTTCCGTTCACCTTGCGGCCTGTTCTAGGATACCTTCTACAGTTGTGTAGAAGGTATCTGACCGCGCTCACCAGGAGGGCAGCCGTCCATGTCCGGTAAATACCGCGCCACCCCGGACGCTCAGGTCACCCAGCCCTACTCCCCCTCGCCAGCCGGCCCGGACGCGGGCGCGTCCGGGCGCGCCGTCGCGAGGCTGCTGGCCGGCGCCGGGCTATGCGTCCTGGTGCTGCTGCTAGGCGCGCTGGCCAGGTCCGGCCCCCTGGCGCGCCTTGACCTGCGGGCCGACGAGCACATCGCCGCCCATGACCGCAGCAGCGCGCTGACCTCGCTCGCCAAGGCGGCCACCACCATCGCCACCCCGGAGACCGTCGGAATCGGGCTGATGATCGTCGTCCCGCTCATCTTGCTGCTTGCCCGCCGCCGGCTGGACGCGGCGAAGGTGTTCTGCATGTTCGCCGGGGCATTCGCCCTGGCCGAGGTCGTCAAGCAGGTCATCGGCGAGCACCGGCCGCCGGTGGCGATCCAGGCGATGGCCGCCGATCACAGCCCGTCCTTCCCCAGCGGCCACGCCACCACGGCCGCGGTCCTGGCCGTCGCGCTCGCCGTCGTCGCCGTCACCTCCGCCGGCCGGGCGGTGGCCGCCGTGCTCGGCAGCCTGTACGCGATCATCGTCGCCGCCAGCCGTGTCTACCTGGGCGACCACTACCCGGCCGACGTCATCGGCGGCATGCTCTGCGCCCTCGCCGCCGCCTTCGTCGTCGTCGGCCTCTTCGCGCTCCCCGCCGTCCAGCCCTGGCTGCGGCGCTACAAGCTCAGCGCGCCCGGCGGACGCCACCGCTAGCGCGGCCCGGGGTCAGCCGGTGTTCTGCAGCCCGGCGGCCACGCCGCTGACCGTGAGCAGCAGCAGCCGCTCCAGGGACTCGCGCTCTTGCGAGCTGTTGTCCGCGCGGAGCCCGGACAGGGCGCGGAGCTGGAGGTAGCTGAGCGCGTCGACGTAGGGGTCGCGGAGCACCACGGCACGGGACAGCACCGGCCGGTCGGCCAGCAGCCGGCCGTGCTCGGTGACGGCGAGCACCAGCCGCCGGGTGAGGTCGTACTCGGCGAGCACCCGCGCGGTCAGGTCGTCGCGGCCGCCGAGCGCGAGGTAGCGCGCGGCGATCGCGCGGTCCGTCTTGGCCAGGCTCATCTCGGCGTTGTCGAGCAGCGTGGCCAGCAGCGGCCACTCGCGGTAGGCGCGGCGCAATCCGGCGATGCCCGCCGCGCGCTCCGCCGCCGCCAGGCCGCTGCCCAGCCCGTACCAGCCGGGCAGGTTGAGCCTGGTCTGCGCCCAGGCGAACACCCACGGGATCGCCCTCAGATCCTCAAGGCCCATCGGGCCGGCCCCGTGCCCGCGCCGGGCGGGCCGCGATCCTATCCGCAGCCCGGCGATCTCTTCGAGCGGGCTGACCCGGGCGAACCACCCGGCGAACCCGTCGGTCTCCACCAGCGCGCGGAACGCCGCGCGCGCGGCGTCGTCGATCTCGGCGGCCAGCGCGCGGAACGCCGCCGCGGCCCCGGCGTTGCGCGCGGCCACCGACGGCGAGGACGCGAGCAGCACCGCGGAGGTGACCTGCTCCAGGTGGCGCAGCCCGATCGCGGTCCTGCCGTACCTGGCGAAGATCACCTCGCCCTGCTCGGTGACCTTGAACCGGCCGTCCACCGACCCGGGCGCCTGCGCGAGCACCGCCCGGCCGGCCGGGCCGCCGCCGCGGCCGAGCGCGCCGCCGCGGCCATGGAACAGGGTCAGCCTGACGTCGTTCTCGGCCGCCCACGCCGCCAGGGCGGCCTGCGCGTCGAACAGCCGCAGCGTCGCCGACGCGGGGCCAAGCTCCTTGGCCGAGTCCGAGTAGCCGAGCATCACCTCCATGTGCCGCCCGTTCGCCTCCAGGCGCGCGGCGACCGCCGGGATCGAGAGCATCGCCGACAGCACCGACGGCGCCCGCGCCAGGTCGTCGCCGCTCTCGAACAGCGGCACCACATCGAGCACCGGGCCGTCACCGTCCGGGAACGCGTGCTCCGCCAGCTCGTATACGGCCGCGATGTCGTCGGCCGAGGTGGTGAACGAGACGATGTAGCGGCGGCACGCGTCCACCCCGAACCGGCGCTGGACCCAGGCCATCACCCGGATCGTGTCCAGGACTTCGAGGGTCATGGCGGACGGCCCGGCCGGCGGCTGGTCGGGGGACGGCCCGCCGCCAGCTCTCAGCTCAGCCAGCGCCCTGGCGTGCACCCGGGAGTGCTGCCTGACCTCCAGGCCCGCCAGGTGGAACCCGAAAGTCTCGGCCTGCCAGATCAGGTGCTGTAGCTCGCCGTAGGCCTGCCGCACCGCGCCCGCCGCCGCCAGCGACGACTGCACCAGGCGCAGGTCGGCAAGGAAGTCGGCGGCACCGGCATAGGCGAGATCGGCGTGCCGGGTGCGAGTCGCCGCGATCCGTTCGGCCGCGAAGAGAAGGTAGGTGCGGTAGGGCTCCTGCGGCGACCGCGCGGAGATCTCCGCCATCAGGTCCGGGTGGGCGCCGGCGGCGGCGGCAAGCGCGCGGCGCAGCTCAGCCGACGGCGGCGCGGCTTCCTCGCTGACGGTGAGCGCCCGGCCGATCCGGTTGCAGGCGGCCTCCAGCGCGCGCAGCGCGTGGTCGGCCTGGATCACCGCGGCCTCGCGTGTCACCGCGGCGGTGACCGTGGGATTGCCGTCCCGGTCGGCGCCGACCCAGCTGCCGAACCGCAGGAAGGCCGGCACCGGCGTCGGCACCCGTCCGCTGTCGGCGCCGAGCAGCACCTGGTCCATCGCCCGGTACAAGGCGGGCACCAGGCGGAACAGCGTCTCGTCGAACACGGCCATCACGGTGCGCACCTCGTCGGCGGGGGTCATCCCCTTGACGCGGAGCTGCGCGGTCCGCCATAGCAGGTCGACCTCCTCGCGCAGCTGGCGGCGTGCCTCCGCCTGCTGCGGCCCGCCGGCCCGGCTGTCGTCGATCGCGGCGAGCAGGCCGCTGAGCCGGCGCAGCGACGCGACCACCGCGCGGCGGCGCGCCTCGGTCGGGTGCGCGGTGAACACCGGGTGCACCCGGAGGCCGGCCAGCAGCTCGTCCACGTGCGCCCGGCCCTGCCCGGCGCTGATCTGGGCGACCGCGCTGGCGAGCGACTCGCGCGGCGGCCTGTCGCCGGAGGCCCGCTCGCGGAGCGTGCGGACGCGCTGCTGCTCTTCGGCCAGGTTGACCAGGTGGAAGTAGACCGTGAACGCGCGGGCGACCTGCTCGGCGCGCTCCCTGGACCAGGAGGCGACCAGCGCGGCGATTTCGTCCCCGGCGGCGGCGGCCGCAGGCGACCCGCGGTCCGGCACCCGGCGGGCGTCGATCACCGCCCGCCGCAGCCGCTCCACGTCGGCGAGCAGGTCCGGCCCGTCGGATTGGCTGATGACCTCGCCCAGCACGTCGCCGAGCAGCCGGACGTCCCGGCGCATCGACTCGGGAAGCTCTGCGGACTCGCGTTCTCTGTCTACGCTGGCGGTGCTCACGACCACGAGCCTAATCGCGGGCCGGGGAGGCGGGGAGCGGCGGGCAGCCGCTCCCCGCCGGGGATCACCGGGAGGTCGGCCTCCGGGGGAAATACCACTAACCTTTCCACCATGACCGCCGATGCCATTGCGGGCGAACCGCCGGATCTGCATACCACCGCCGGGAAGATCGCCGACCTGGAGCGCCGCCGGCATGCGGCGGTGCACGCCGGGCCGGCGGCGGCCGTGGAGAAACAGCACGCGCGCGGCAAGCTGACCGCCCGCGAGCGGATCGGGCTGCTGGTCGACCCCGGCTCGTTCACCGAGTTCGACCAGCTGGCCAGGCACCGCGCGCACGGCTTCGGCATGGAGGCCAGCCGCCCCTACGGCGACGGCGTGGTCACCGGCACCGGGACGGTGGACGGCCGGCCGGTCGCGGTGTACTCCCAGGACTTCACCGTGTTCGGCGGGTCGCTGGGCGAGGTGTACGGGGAGAAGATCGTCAAGGTCATGGACCACGCGCTGAAGACCGGCTGCCCGGTCATCGGCATCAACGACGGCGGCGGCGCCCGGATCCAGGAGGGGGTGGCGGCGCTGGGCCTGTTCGGGGAGATCTTCGCCCGCAACGTGCGCGCCTCCGGCGTGATCCCGCAGATCAGCCTGATCATGGGGCCGTGCGCGGGCGGCGCGGTCTACTCCCCCGCCATCACCGACTTCACGCTGATGGTCGAGGGCACCAGCCACATGTTCATCACCGGCCCGGACGTGATCAAGGCCGTGACCGGCGAGGAGGTGACCTTCGAAGAACTCGGCGGGGCGCACGCCCACGCCGTCAGGTCCGGCGCCGCCCACTACCAGGCCCGCGACGAGCAGGACTGCATCGGCTTCGCGCGGGACCTGCTGTCCTACCTGCCGTCGAACAACCTCGACGAGCTCCCGGCCCGGCCGGCCGAGCCGGTCCTGGCCGTCACGGCGGCCGACGAGGAACTCGACGCCCTGATCCCCGACGCGCCGAACCAGCCCTACGACATGCACCAGGTCATCGGGACCGTGCTCGACGACGGGGAGTTCTGCGAGATCCACGCCGGGTTCGCGCCGAACATCATCGTCGGCTTCGGCCGGGTCGCCGGCTCCCCGGTCGGCGTGGTGGCCAGCCAGCCCCTGCACCTGGCCGGCACCCTGGACATCGACGCCAGCGAGAAGGCCGCCCGGTTCGTCCGCACCTGCGACGCCTTCAACATCCCCGTCCTCACCCTGGTCGACGTGCCCGGCTTCCTGCCCGGGGCCAGCCAGGAATGGGCCGGGATCATCCGCCGCGGGGCCAAGCTCATCTACGCCTACGCCGAGGCCACCGTCCCGAAGGTCACCGTGATCACCCGCAAGGCCTACGGCGGCGCCTACGACGTCATGGGATCAAAGCACCTCGGCGGCGACATCAACCTGGCCTGGCCGACCGCGCAGATCGCGGTGATGGGCGCGGCCGGCGCGGTCAGCATCTTGTACCGCCGCGAGCTCGCCGCGGCCGCCGACCCCGGGCGGCTGCGCGCGGCCAGGACCGCGGAGTACGAGGACAAGCTGGCCAACCCCTACATCGCCGCCGAGCGCGGCTACCTGGACGCGGTCATCCGCCCCGCCGAAACCCGGGTCGCGGTCACCCGGGCGCTGGCATCGCTGCGCACCAAGCGCGAGACCCTGCCGCCGAAAAAGCACGGCAACATCCCCCTGTGAGCGTATGGTGATCACTATCACCGGCAGTTACCGGATAGAAGACGTGCGCCGGCATTGCCGGCCCAACCGGCCCGCGCATGGCCATAGCTGTCCTAGAGTCAGAAGACGATGAGCGAATTCGCCGCCCCGCTGCCCGTCCTCGCCAGATACGCGGTCATGGTCGATGTCGGGTATATCTACGCGGCCGCCGGCGAGCTGCTTTTCGGCACCAGCTCGCGGCGGGAATACCGCGTGGACGCGGTCGGGCTCATCCAGGCCATCACCAAGCACGCCGACGAACTGTTCCGCGGCGAGCTATTGCGCGTTTACTGGTACGACGCGGCCCGGGACCGGGTTCCCACCATCGACCAGCGCGTCGTCGCCCAGATGCCGTGGGTCAAGCTGCGCCTGGGCAACCTGAACGCGCGCGGCCAGCAGAAAGGCGTGGACGCCAACATCCGTGCCGACATGGAAGCCCTGGCCCGGCACCGCGCGATCACCGACACGGTGCTGATCGCCGGCGACGAGGACATGGTGCCGGCGGTCGAGGCCGCCCAGGCCTACGGCGTCCGGGTCCACCTGTGGGGCATCGAGCCGCCGTATGGCACCAACCAGGCCGAACGGCTGGTCTGGGAGTCCGACACGGTCGACGTGCTCGACGCCTCGTTCCTGCGCCCGTATTTCACGAAGAACCCCGTCGTCGAGCAGCCCCGGCCGGACATCCAGGCCGCCGTGCCGTCTCCGGCGCAGCTGTTCGGGGAACGGCACATGCGCACCACATCCCCGTTCGCCCGCAACTCGCACGTCGGCACCACCGGCCCGATGCCGAGGCTCGGCCCCGACCGGAGGCACGTCGAAGAGGCCGGCGAGCACGTCGCGCACAAGTGGATCCTCACCCGCGGCGCGGACAACATCCGGGACCTGCTGCCCGGCCCGATCCTCCCCCCGGTCATCGACAAGGAGCTGCTCGTCGAGGCGGAGAAGGAACTCGGCCAGTCGCTGCGCCCCTACCAGGAGGCGCGCGAATGGCTGCGGGACGCGTTCTGGGCGCGGGTACACCGCGAGTTCGGCATCGGCGTCGGCAAGTCCCGTGGCTGACGGGGGCCGTGACCGCCGGCACGAGGCCGCCGGAGGCGGCCAGGGAGGGCCGGGGGGCGACCAGGTGGCGGGCGGTCCCCCGGCGCGCGGGCTCTCTCCCCCCGGGCCGGTGCCGGTACTGCGAATCGTCCGCGGCGACGCCGCCGAGGAGGAGATCGCGGCGCTCGTCGCCGCCGTCGCGGCCGTCACCGCGGCGCGGAGCGGCGCTGCCGCCGGGCAGCCGCGACCTCCCGTTCGGAATAACTGGAATGAGAAGAGCCGGCTGCTGAGAGCAGCCGTGTACCCCTCACCCGGCGGGTGGCGGCGTTCCGCCCTCCCCTAGCACCTTGTCCGGGCGCGCGCGGATCATATATGTTCGCATCGGTCCCTGAAGCCCGCACCCGGTGCGGGCCGTCCCCGCGAGCCAGCAGAGCCGGGATGGTGCGATGAAGAAGGCGAACATCGACGAGCTCAAGGTGAGCGACGTGCGGCCCGGGGTTACCCGCCGGTCGTTCTCCGGGGCCGGCGCGACCTTGGCCTGGGGCACGCTCAGCCCCGGCCACGAACCGCGGCCGCACACCCATCCGCACGAGCAGATCGTGTACATCGTCTCCGGGCACGGCACGTTCACCGTCGGGGACGAGACGGTGGAGGTCGCCCGCGGCGACATGCTCGTCGTGCCGCCCGGCGTGCTGCACTACGCGGTCGCCGCCGGCGAGGAGCCCATGGTCGACCTGAGCGTCTTCAACCCGCGGCGCGACGACTACTACGCGATCGACGAGGGCGGCGCGGGCGCCTGACCGCCGGCATCACACTTCGCGCACCTTACGACCACCTTGATGTCCGGAATATGGTGGTATGTCCGTGCGAAAAGTGTGCTAAGCGGCTTCCGCGTCTGCGGCGCGGGCACGTCCCTGCCAGAGGGCCCCCGGGCGGGCACGGCATCGCGGGTCAGACCGGGCCGCTGCGGCGGCGAAGACGGCTTAGGAGCTCACGCGCTCCATGATCAGCTCGCGAACGCGGGCGGCGTCGGCCTTGCCGCGGGTGGCCTTCATGACCGCGCCGACCAGGACGCCGGCCGCCTGTACCCTGCCGCCGCGGATCCGGGCCGCCACGTCCGGGTTGCCGGCGATGGCCGCGTCGACCGCGGCGAGCAGCGCGCCGTCGTCGCTGACCACCGCCAGCCCGCGCGCGGCGACCACGTCGTCCGGCGAGCCCTCGCCGGCCAGCACGCCCTCGATGACCTCGCGGGCGAGCCGGTCGTTCAGCGTGCCGGCCGCCACCAGCTCGGAAATCCGGGCCACCTGGGCCGGCGTGATCGGCAGCGACGAGACCTCGGTGCCGGCGTCGTTGGCGCGCCGGGCCAGTTCGCCCAGCCACCATTTGCGAGCGTCGGCCGGCGACGCGCCGCGGGCGACCGTCGCCTCCACGACGTCGAGCGCGCCCGCGTTGCGGAGCGCCTCGAATTCGAGTTCCGACAGCGACCAGGACTCGATGAGCCGGGCGCGGCGCGCCGACGGCAGCTCGGGCAGGGACGCCGCGATCGACTTCACCCAGGCGTCGTCGGGCGCCACCGGCACCAGGTCCGGCTCGGGGAAGTACCGGTAGTCCTGTGCCTCCTCCTTGGACCGCCCGGAGGTGGTGACGCCGGTGTCCTCGTGGAAGTGCCGTGTCTCCTGGATGACCCGCCCCCCGCTGTCCAGGACCGCGGCCTGCCGCGTGATCTCCGAACGTACCGCGCGTTCCACCGATCGCAGCGAGTTCACGTTCTTGGTCTCGGTCCGCGTCCCCCACTCGCCCGAGCCGCGGGGCGCGATCGACGTGTTCACGTCGCAGCGCAGCGAGCCCTCTTCCATCCGCACGTCCGAGACGCCGAGCGCGCGCAGCACGTCGCGCAGCTCGGTGACGTACGCGCGCGCGACCTCCGGGGCCGCCAGGCCCGTGCCCGGCACCGGCTTGGTGACGATCTCGACCAGCGGGATGCCCGCCCGGTTGTAGTCGACGAGCGAGTACTCGGCGCCCTGGATCCGGCCGGTCGCGCCGCCGATGTGCAGCGACTTGCCGGTGTCCTCTTCCAGGTGGACCCGCTCGATGCCGACCCGCACGGTCTTGCCGCCGACGGCCACGTCCAGGTACCCGTCGGTGCACAGCGGCTCGTCGTACTGGGAGATCTGGAAGTTCTTCGGCATGTCCGGGTAGAAGTAGTTCTTCCGGGCGAACCGGCACCAGGACGCGATGGTGCAGTTCAGCGCGAGCCCGATCTTGATCGTGTACTCGATCGCCACCCGGTTCACCACCGGCAGCGAGCCGGGCAGGCCGAGGCACACCGGGCAGACCTGGCTGTTCGGCTCCGCGCCGAAGGCCGTCCCGCAGCCGCAGAACATCTTGGTCCTGGTGCCGAGCTCCACGTGCGTCTCAAGCCCGAACACCGGCTCGTAGCGCTGTAGCGCCTCTTCGTACGTGACAGTCACTGTGACGACAGCCCCTTCAGCCCCTTCGCCTCGGCCAGCAGCGGGTGTCCCCACCGCCTCGTGAAGGCCGCCTCCACCGCGGCGGCGACCCGGTACAGCCGGTCGTCGGCCAGCGGCGGCGCCATCACCTGAAGCCCCGCCGGCAGGCCGTCCTCGTCGGCCAGGCCGCACGGCACGGAGATGGCCGCGTTGCCGGCCAGGTCCGCCGGGATCGTGCACAGGTCGGCCAGGTACATCGCCATCGGGTCGTCCACCCGTTCCCCGAGGCGGAAGGCGGTGGTCGGCGTCACCGGCGACACCAGCACGTCCACCTGGCCGAACGCCGCGTCGAAGTCCTGGATGATCAGCGTCCTGACCTGCTGCGCCTTGCCATAGTAGGCGTCGTAGTACCCGCTGGACAGCGCGTACGTGCCGAGGATGATGCGGCGCTTGACCTCCGCGCCGAACCCGGCCGCCCGGGTCTGCGCCATCACCTCCTCCGCGCTCCCGGAGCCGGCCCGCAGCCCGTACCGCATCCCGTCGAACCGGGCGAGGTTGGACGACGCCTCGCTGGGCGCGATCAGGTAGTAGGCGGGCAGCGCGTACCTGAAGTGCGGGCAGCTGACCTCGGCGACCTTCGCGCCGAGCGACTCCAGCAGCTCCACCGCCTCGGTGAACCGCGCCATCACGCCCGGCTGGTAGCCGTCGCCGGAGAACTCGGTGACCACGCCGATCCGCAGGCCGGCCACATCCCCGTGCCTGGCCGCCTCCACCACCGGCGGCACCGGCGCGTCGATCGACGTGGAGTCCAGCGGATCGTGCCCGGACATCGCCTCGTGCAGCAAGGCGGCGTCCAGCACCGTCCTCCCGAACGGGCCGGGGGTGTCCAGGGAGGAGGCGAACGCTACGACCCCGTACCTGGACGAGCCGCCGTAGGTCGGCTTGGTGCCGACGATCCCGCAGACCGCGGCGGGCTGGCGGATCGACCCGCCGGTGTCGGTGCCGAGCGCCAGCGGCGCCTCGTAGGCGGCGACCGCGGCGGCGGATCCGCCCGAGGATCCGCCGGGCACCTTGCCCAGGTCCCACGGGTTGCGGCTGGGCCCGAACCTGGAGTTCTCCGTCGAGGAGCCCATCGCGAACTCGTCCATGTTCGTCTTCCCGATCAGCACCGCGCCCGCGTCCCGCAGCCGCCTGGTGACCGTCGACTCGTACGGCGGGAGCCAGCCCTGGAGGATCTTCGACCCGCACGTGGTCGGCATCCCGACGGTGGCGAACAGGTCCTTGACCGCCACCGGCACGCCGGCCAGCGGGCCGAGCGGCTCGCCGGCCGCCCGCTTGCCGTCGATCGCCTCGGCCTGCGCGGCAGCGTCCTCCGCGACGTGCAGGAACGCCCTGACCTGCCCGTCGACCGCCGCGATCCGCTCCAGGTGCGCGGCCGTGACCTCGGCGGCGGACACCTCGCCGCTCGCCACCGCGGCGGCCAGCTCCGCCGCGGTCTTCATGATCAGCTCGTCCATGTCCCTCGCCCCCGTCAGGGTTCCTCGGCCAGGATCCGCGGCACCTTGAAGCGCTGCGATTCGACGGCCGGCGCGCCGCTGAGCGCGTCGGCGGGCGGCAGGCACGGGGCGGGCTCGTCGTCGCGGAACACGTTGGTCAGGCCAGTCGCGTGCGAGGTCGGCGGAATGCCGTCCGCCGCCACCTCCTGCACCTGCGCGACCGCCGAGATGATCTGGTCAAGCTGCGGGGCCAGATGATCTAGCTCTTCGTCGCTGAGCGCGAGCCTCGACAGCCGGGCCAGGTGGGCGACCTCGTCACGGGTGATGGACATGGGCTCAATCCTAGGGCGCGGCCGGGGGCAGCCCGTAACCGATTAAGCCGCCCCCGCCCCAGGGATTAGGCCTGCCCGCCCCAGGGAGGGGGCGAATAGTTCCTGTCCCGCTTAGCGGACTTTTCTGGATTTCCCCCGTATTCTGGCGAGGCCTCCCGCTGGCGCTCGCAACCACCTCACAGCCGTCATGACAGGAAAACCATGAAAAGACCGATTACCGTCATCGCCGCTACTGCGCTGGCGACGATGACCGCCGCCGCGGTAGCGGGCGGATCAGCGGCGCAGGCGGACGCGGTACCCGCGGGAGGGCCCGCCACGACGGCGCTGGCCGGCAGCGCCCCGGCGTTCGCCACCGCGAACCGCGCGATGAGCGCGGTCGCCGGCTCCACGCGGCTGACCATTCAGGTCTGGCTGAAGCCGCGGACCGCGGCCGCGGAGAGCTACGCGACCGCGGTCAGCACACCGGGCAGCGCGCTGTACCGGCACTACCTGAGCCCGGCCGCCTACGTGGCCCGGTTCGGGGCGTCGGGCGCGGAGGCGGACGGCGTCGAGTCGTGGCTCAAGTCGGCCGGGTTCACCGGCGTCGCGGCCGACGCGGGCCGTGACTACGTGCAGGCGACCGCGCCAGTGTCGACGATCAACGCGGCGCTGGGCGTCCATCTGACGTACTATCGCGCGGCCGGCCGGGCCAGCGCCGGCGCGTACGCGCTGCGCGCCAACGACCGCCCGGTCACCGTCCCGTCGTCTGTCGCCGGCGGCGTACTCGGCGTCACCGGCCTGGACAACGCGGCGCCGGAGCAGATGTGGGCCCGTCCGGGCAGCCCGGCCGCCGGGGGGCCGGCGCCGGCCGGCAAGCCCATCTCATTCCCCTGCTCGTCCTACTACGCCCAGCACTACGCGCTCCGCCTGCCGAAGGTATTCGGCACGATCAACGTCCCCACCGTGATCTGCGGGTACAGCGCGAGCCAGATCCGCCGCGCGTACGGCTACGACAGGCACAACATCGGCAAGGGCGTGACCATCGCCCTGGTGGAGGTCGGCCTGACCCCGGACATGTTCCTGACCCTCCGGGACTACGCCGCCGCCAACCACATTCAGTCCCCGTCGGCCAGCAGGTACGCGGAGCTGTCGCTCGGCAGCGGGTCGGCCTGCGGCGACCCGTTCGACGTCGAGGAGCAGCTGGACGTGGAGGCGTCGTACGCCCTCGCCCCGCTCGCGAACCAGCTCGTGGTCGGCGGCGACTCGTGCAACAACGGCTTCTTCGGGCTTCAGGCGCTGTTCGACGCGGACACCGCGGTCCTGGGCGGGGCGGGCGCCCGCCCGCTCGCCCAGATCGTGTCCAACTCCTGGGAAGGCCTGGATGAGTCCGAGCCGGCCAGCATCGTGAACATCGAGCACGCTTACCTGGTCCGGGCCGCGGCCGAAGGGGTCAGCATGCTGTTCTCGGCCGGCGACGGCTCCGGCGTGCTCACCCCGTCCAGCGACCCGTTCGCGACGGCGGTCGGCGGCACCACGCTGGGCATCGGCAACAAGGTCGCCCGCCTGTTCGAGACCGGCTGGTCCACCGAGGTCTACAACGACGTCAATAACAAGTGGATCAGCCAGGGCGAGGCGGGTGCCAGCGGCGGCGGCCCGAGCGTGCTCTGGGCGCAGCCGGCATACCAGCGCGGGGTGGTTCCGGCCTCGCTGGCCAGGGCGCCGGGCAACCGGGGCGGCCTGGTCCGCGCGGTGCCGGACATCAGCGCGCTCGCCGACCCGTTCACCGGGTTCATGGTGGGAACGCTGACGTTCAACAGCGACGGCGCCCCCACCGGGTTCGCGCAGTCCGCCATCGGCGGCACCAGCCTCGCCGCCCCGCTCGTCGCGGGCCTGGTGGCCGACGCCGAGCAGTACCAGCACCGCTCGTTCGGGTTCCTCAACCCGGCGCTCTACCGGCTGGCCGGGACCGGGGCGATCGCCGACGCGCTGCCGGTCACGTCCAGGACGCCCGCGCGCTACCGCGGCGTGGCGTGCGACGTCGCCTTGTGCGGCGCGCTGTCGCTGGCCACGTTCGATGTCCAGAGCTTCAGCATGCCCGGCTACACCGGCCAGGCGACCCGGAAGGGATACGACACCATGACCGGCATCGGCACTCCGGCGGGGCAGAACTTCGTCTACCGCCTTCGCGCGCTCGGTTAAACGGTCAGCCGGCCGCGGCCCCGGAGCTGACGGCTCCGGGGCCGCCGGCCAGCAGCCGGCGGAAGCCATCGGAATCCAGGACCGGGACGCCGAGCTCCACGGCCTTGTCGTACTTGGAGCCGGCGTTCTCCCCCGCCACCACGAAGTTCGTCTTCTTCGACACCGAAGAGGAGACCTTGCCGCCGGCCGCGCGCACGGCCTCGGCCGCCTCATCCCTGGTGAAGCCGGGCAGCGTCCCGGTGATCACGACCGTCACCCCGGCGAGCAGCCTTGACGCCGCCGCCGATGGGTCGAAGTCCGGCGTCGCGAGCCGCACGCCCGCCGCCCGCCACTTGTCCAGGATCGCGGTGTGCCAGTCGACGGCGAACCACTCCACGACCGAGGCGGCGATCGTCGGCCCCACCCCGTCCACGGCGGCCAGCGCGTCCGCCGAGGCGGCCGCGATCGCCTCGACGGACCCGAACGCCTCGGCCAGCGCCCGGGCCGCGGTCGGCCCTACGTGCCTGATGGACAGCGCGACCAGCACCCGCCACAGCGGCCTGGTCTTGGCCTCTTCCAGGTTGGCCAGCAGCGCCTGCGCGTTGACCTTGAGGCCCCCGGCCTTGTTCACGAAGAACGGGCAGGTGAGCAGCTTGTCCTCGGTGAGGGCGAACAAGTCCCCCTCGTCCGCGAGCAGCCCGCAGTCGAGCAGCGCGACGACCGCCTCGTAGCCGAGCACCTCGATGTCGAGGGCACTGCGGGAAGCGAGGTAGAACAGCCGCTCGCGCAGCTGCGCGGGGCAGGACCGGGAGTTCGGGCAGCGCCAGTCGGCCTCGCCCTCGTCCCGGGCGAGCGGCGTGCCGCACGCCGGGCACTGCCGGGGGAAGCGGAATTCGCGTTCGCCGCCGGTGCGCAGTTCCGGCACCGGGGCGACCACTTCGGGGATCACCTCGCCGGCCTTGCGCAGGATCACCATGTCGCCGATCAGCACGCCCTTGCGCTTGACCTCGTCCTCGTTGTGCAGGGTCGCCTGCTCCACGGTGGACCCGCTGACCTTGACCGGCTCCATCACCGCGTACGGGGTGACCCGGCCGGTGCGCCCCACGTTCACCCGGATGTCGAGCAGCCGGGTGTTCACTTCCTCGGGCGGGTACTTGTAGGCGATCGCCCAGCGCGGCGCCCGGCTGGTCGCGCCCATGGCGCGCTGGGCCTGGATCGAGTCGATCTTCACGACCACCCCGTCGATCTCGTACGGCGTCTCGTGCCGGTGCGCCGGATCGGCGTAGTAGTCGATGTAAGCCCGGACGCCGGCGAGGTCGGGGACCACCTGGTACCGGTCGCTGACCGGCAGCCCCCACTCGCGCAGCCGCTCGTACCAGCCGGACTGGGTGTCCGGCGCGCCCTCCAGGTGCCCGGCCTCGCTCGGCCCCGCCGCGGCCCCGGTGATCTGGCTCTCCTCCGATCCCACCACGCGGCCGATGCCGTGCACGATCGCGCCCAGGGCGCGGGACGCCGTCACCCGGGGGTCCTTCTGCCGCAGCGAGCCGGCCGCGGCGTTCCGCGGGTTGGCAAACGCCGGCTTGCCGGCCTCCTGGAGGGACTCGTTCAGCCGGGCGAACGCCGCCTCGGGCATGAACACCTCGCCCCGCACCTCCAGGACCTCGGGCACGCCGCCCCCGGTGAGCCGGGACGGTATCGAGGGGATCGTGCGGACGTTCAGCGTCACGTCCTCGCCGGTCCGCCCGTCCCCGCGGGTGGCCGCCCGGACCAGCCGCCCCCGCTCGTACACCATGTCGATCGCGAGCCCGTCGATCTTCAGCTCGCACAGGTACGGCCCGGTACCGCCGAGTTTCGCGGCCCGCTCGGCCCAGGCGTCGAGCTCCTCGGCGGAGAACACGTTGTCCAGGCTGAGCAGGCGCTCCAGGTGCTCCACGGGGGTGAACAGCGTCGACAGCCCGCCGCCCACCTTCTGCGTCGGCGAGTCCGGCGTGCGCAGCTCGGGGAACCGCTCCTCGAGCCCGGCCAGCTCGCGCAGGTCGGCGTCGTATTCGGCGTCGGAGATCGTCGGCGCGTCCAGCACGTAGTACCGGTACTGTGCCTCGGACACCTTCTCGGCCAGCTCGGCGTGCCGCTGCCGCGCCTCTTCCAGCTCCATGACTACGCCATCTCCCCCATCATCTCGGGCAGGATCCGCCCGGCCTCCCGGCACCATCGCAGCGCCTCGCGCGCCTGCGCCGGTGACGCCGCGGCCAGCCCGCAGGCGGGGGTGACCACCACCTGCCGCGCGCACTGAGCGGGCGGAAGCGCCATCTTCCGCCATACTTCCGCGACGGCACGCGCGGTGTCCGTGGGAGTAACCCCCCTGCGTTCGGGATAATCGAATTGAATAGCCCCGGCCAGCAGCCCCCTGCCCGCCTCGGCCACCGCGGCGAGTTCGTCGTAATCGCCAGCCCGCAGCCGGCCGATGTCGAAGGACACCGCGTCCGTCCCGGCCCCGGCGACGATGCCGAACGGGAAGTCACGGGCGCAGCAGTGCACCACCGTGTAGCCGGCGGCGGCGGCCAGCACCTCGCGCAGCCGCTCCCGCAGCACTTCCTCGTCCACCGCGCGGACGCGGGACAGGCCGCTGGGGGTCGGCACCGAGCCCGCCGCGACCGCGGGGAGCGCGGGCTCGTCGAACTGCACCACGAGGGTCGCCCGCGGGATCCGCTTGGCGACCTCGGCGACGTACGCGGCGGCGCCCTCGGCCAGCGAGGCGGCGAGGTCGGCCACCAGGCCCGGGTCGGCGAGCGCGGGGTTCAGCGAGCGCGCCTGCTCAAGGGTCGCGGCGAGCGTCCACGGACCGCACACCTGGACCTTGAGCGGCCCGGCGTACCCGTCCAGGCTCTCCTCCATCGCATCCAGGTCGGAGGAGAGCATGGCGCGGGCGCGGCGGAGGTCACGGCCGGGCCGTTCGGCGATGCGCCATCCGCGCGCTGTCACCTCGGCCGGGATGTCCACGAGCAGCGCCGCCGCCCGGCCGGTGAGGTCGGCGCCGGGCCCGCGGCCGGGGAGTTCGGCCAGGTGCGGGAGGTCTGGCAATTCGCCGGCGATGATCCGCGCCGCCTCCATCGGGTCGCCGCCGGGCATGGACCCGATCCCGGTCGCGGTGCCCGGCGCCCACGGGAACGCCTCGTTTTCGGCCACGGTGTCGAGCTTAGCCGCCGCCGGCGGCTAAGCTCGCGAACCCGCCGGGCCAGCGCGGCGACCCGTCATCCTGGTCGCCGTCGCCGTCACCGCCGGGGCCCGGCTCTTCCCAGCCTGCCTGCGGCATGCCGATCCAGCCGTCCGGGCCGTGCGGCCGCTCGGCGGGCCCGCGCCCGGCCCGCTCCGCGTCGCCGCGGATCGCGGAGGCGGCGATCACGGCCAGCACGCCGACCGCGATACCGATGAGGAAGAACGCGCCGACGACCACCGCGGCGAACGCCGCCGCGCTCACCGGTCCGCCTCCCGGCCCAGCGCGTCGCTGTGCTGCCCGGGCGCCGGGCTGGCCGGCCAGCCGCCGCGGGTGCCGGCGCCGATGAGCCGCCTGGTGCCGCGGCACACCGCGTCGGGCGCCTCCCCGGTCAGCGAGTGAAGCCGGTCCTCGCGACGCGAAGCGACCGAAACGATCGCGACGACGCCGAGCACGGCTCCGCCGATGAACGCGATCAGCAAGAAGATCGCCACTGCTGCCTCCGTACCGCTCATGCCGGCCTCCGCCCGTCGGCCCTGCGGCAATACCACCTGCTAGGGCTAGCCTTCTTAGCCGACCAATACCTCTTAGCTGGCCTGTCTATGAGATACCGGTAATCCCTATGTATAGGGTCTTCCCGGCACTAGAGGCGGCCAAACCGAATCATTAGACATATTCCTCTATAAGGAATCATAGGGGTCATCCGGCTTGTTGGGATGGCTAGTCGTCACGCGACGGTTCACCGGCACGCGACCGGGGAAGGCAGCCGCGGCTGAGCCATGTGCCGGACGGGCGCCCGGGACCTGCCCGGGCAGGTCCAGCCCGGCGCCCGCGCCTGGGCGGTCAGCCGCCCGCGGGCGGGAGCCGCGCGGCAAGCACAGCGCGCCGGGAACACGATCAGGGACGCCGCGAAGTGGCTGGCCCCGGGGGCTTGCCGAGACCAGACCCGGCCAGGGCACGTTCGCCGCGCGGCGGATCCCGCCCGTCGCAGGCCAGTTCCGCGCCCGGAGGGGGCCGGGCTTCCCCCGGCGGCGGGAACCAGTCCGCCATCAGCCTCGGCGAGGTACCGGCGGAACCACCCCGGGGCGGCCGGGGGCTAGCGGCCGGTCAGAGGGCCGTGACGCCGGATCCGGGCCCGAGGGAGTCCCAGCGGAGCCGGTGAAACCCCGCGACATGCCGCGCGCGCTGGCACGCCCTGCTCGGTGCGCGTCCGGCCAGCGTGCCGACCTTGTCCTCGCGGCGGATGGCGAAGGAGACCGCCAGGAACGCGCCGAACAGGGCGCCATAGGCGGCGGCGATGCCGATTGCGATCCACACGATACTGGCCATGGTGGCCTCCCAGTTTCCGTTCCGCGGCCGCGCCGCGGGACCCCGGTCTACCGCACACGCTGCGATCAACGCGATCGGCCGGATGGACAGGGCATCGGGCTCACCCATGAGGTATGGCTGCAACCAAGCAGCCGGCCTGCTAGGATCTTCCCAATACACTATGTCATCCAGCTCGTTCGAGTCATCCCAACCTATGGGATGTATGTGGCGGTTGTACCACGCGCAGGTGGGCATAAACCAGACAGTCCCATATATTCTGGTGAACTTGACGGCCAGGCTCATCGGGATGGTTGGCATCTGTGGGAGGAAACATGGCTCAGCCGATGTACCAGCAGATCGCCGAGGATCTCCGGAAGCAGATCGAATCCGGGGCCCTCGGACGGGGCAGCCAGCTGCCGACAGAGCTTGAACTGCGCGAACGGTACAAGGCGTCGCGGAACACCATCAGGGACGCCATCAAGCGGCTTACCGGCCAGGGCCTGGTCGAGACGAGGCCCGGCCAGGGAACCTTCGTGACCGTGAAGGTGGATCCGTTCGTCACGGTGCTCACCGCCGACCCGGGGAGCGGCTTCGGCGGCGGCGAGGGGGCGACGTACCTGTCCCAGGTCAGCGCCGAGCACCGGAAGCCGTTCGCCACCACGCCCAAGGTCGAGGTGCAGACACCGCCCAGGGTGATTACCGGACGGCTGCGTGTCCCCCCGGCCACGCAGGTCGTGAGCAGGCACCAGGAGCGTTATATCGACGACATTCCCTGGTCGTTGCAGACGTCGTTCTACCCGATGGAGTTCGTCACCAGGGGTGCGACGCGGCTGCTGATGGCCGAGGACATCGCCGAGGGCACCGTGCGCTACCTGGCTGAGACGATCGGGCTGAGGCAGATCGGCTACCGGGACTGGATCACCGCCCGGGCGCCGGACGACAACGAGCAGAAGTTCTTCGGGATCTCGCACGCCTCCACGGTGTTCGAGATCTTCCGCACGGCCTTCGACCAGACCAAGACGCCGATGCGGGTGACGGTGACCGTGTTCCCCGCCGACCGGAACCAGTTCATCGTCAACGTCGGAGACGGCCTCCCCGACCCCCGGTACGACGAGGACTCCGGGGAGCCGGGCTGAGGCTCGCACCAGCCGCCCGGGACCTTTGACAACCGCCACATTATTCACGGTCAGCGTTGATCTCTACCCGTGCGGGACTCAGCGCTGGCGCTCGTTCCGCGAGGAGTTAGCGTGCGATCGCACTTGCCCGTGCGCCGCGTGTCGGCAACGTGCCTTGGCCTCTTCGCATACTTCGGCCTCGCCGAGGGCGGGGAACGGCGCTCCTCATCCTGGCGGGCGCTGCGCGACCGGAACTTCCTGCGTTATTTCATCGGCAGCGTCACGTCGGATTTCGGCACCTGGATGCAGAACACCGCCCAGGTGCTCCTCGCCTACCGGCTGTCGCACTCGGTGCTGGTCGTCGGGATGGTCACCTGCGCGCAATTCTCCAGCCCGCTCCTGCTCGGCCCGTGCGCCGGGGTGATGACCGACAGGTTCGGCGGCCGCCGGACGCTGCTCATCACCCAGCTGGTAGCCGCCGGGTTCGCGGGACTGATGACGGCCATGGTGCTCACCGGTCCGGTCAGCGCCTGGTGGCTGGCTCTCGGGGCCATCGCCAGCGGCCTGGCCTTCACGTTCGCGCTGCCCGCCAGGAACGTCACCGTGCGGCGGCTCGTACCGGAGGAGAACGTCGAGCCCGCCTTCGCCATGGACTCCGTCTCCTACAACCTGGGCCGCGCGGTCGCGCCGCCGCTCAGCGTGGCGCTCGTCGTGACGTGCGGCTTCGGCTGGGCGTTCGCGGCGAACGCCATCTCGTTCATCGTCTTCGCCGTGTGCCTCGTGCTGGCGGGCCGGGGCAGCGACAGGCCCGCCACGGCCCCCGGGAAACAGCAGAGGTCGAAGCTCAAGGACGGGTTCGTCATCGCGCGGCACGACTGGCGGATCGCCGTCCTCCTGCTCATGGTGGCGGCGGTGACCGTGGCCGACGACCCCGTTCTCGTGCTCGGCCCGGCGCTCGCCGGTCATCTGCATGTAGCCGAGAGCTGGTCCGGATGGTTCATCGCCGCGCTCGGCGGCGGCACCGTGCTCGGCTCTTTCCGGCCGTCCCGGCACAACCCCTCACTCCGGCGCGCCGCCACGGCGCTGGCGGCGCTGGCGGCATGCATGATCTGGTTCGTGCTGTCCCCCTGGGTGTGGGGGAGCGTGGCCGCGGCGTTCGGCGCCGGGGTCACGTGCCTGATGGCTAACTCAGCCACCAAGACGCTGCTCGCCAGGCGGGCCGGGCGTAAGCACGAGGCCAGCGTGATGGCCGTGTGGGCGATCGCGTGGGCGGGCAGCAAGCCGCTCGCTTCGCTCGCCGACGGCCTGCTGGCCGGCTCGGTCGGCCTGCAACGGACAGGGATCCTGCTCGCGCTGCCCGCGCTGGTGCCGGTCGCGGTGCTGGTCGGCCTGATGATCTCCGTCTTCGCGCTGCGGGCGTGGAAACCCCAGTCTGGCCGCTGGCTGGCAAGGCGGCGGGACAGGCTGGAATCGCTCGAGGTGTACCGTCGCGCAGAGGATTACCTGCGCACGGTGCCTGCCAGGGCGACCCAGGAGACGCTGGAAGCCGCGGTCAAGGCGACCGAGCCCGCGCTGCGCGGCCAGCCGGCCGACATCGCCGGGGCGCTGCCCGCGGGAACCGGGTAACCGGGGGACAGGGGCCCCTCCCCCGCACCGCGCGGACAGCCGCTGCACGCGCCAAGATCTGGACAGATGACAACAAAGCTCCCGTAACTCATAATCGGTACTGGAGGAACGGCGGACCTTACCCCGACCATGTCCCATCCAGGTGCTGGCGCGTGGCGTAAGCCGCCGAAAGACCGAGAGCTGGAGGCGTGAGCCGTGGCGAAACACCACTCCCGTCCGTCCGCCCAGTACCGCTACGAGCATTACGACCCCAAGGCCACCGCGTAGCGGACGGCCCCAAGGCGACCGTCTGGCGGCGGCGGTGTCATCGGGCCGCGCCGAGCGGCTCCGGCTCGCCGGCGCCACCGCACAGCGAAGCAGCCGGGCTCCGGATCCCGGACCTGGGCCGGCTGCCGCGCTGTCTGTTCTGAACCTCTTACGCACGGCGGGTAGGGCTCATGCCGCCACGTTTCCGCTGGGTCACGTTTGACGTAAGCGATAGCCTGCCGCCGGGGTGGCAGCAAGGAATTCGCGCGGTGGCCGAGGCCGCGGACTTCCGGGAGTTCCCGCGTACGCCGGTCTTGTCCCGCGAGGCACCGGACGTGCCGGG
>DATGLH010000005.1:0-56000 GCA_035294225.1 Trebonia sp. | reverse complement strand
CCGGACTCGGTGACCACCTTGAGGCCGCCGATGGGGGCGCCGTTGCCGGGGGCCGTGGTCAGCGCCGCGACGATCGGCTCGCCCGCGAGCTCGCCCGCCGGCACCTGCTCAGGCGAGAGCCTGGCGAGCGCCGCCTTCTGCTCCCGGGTGGCCGCGGTGTCGACACGCGCGTAGGCCGGGTCCCCGTACCGGGCGGTCAGCTCCCGGTACAGCTCCGACGGCGAGCGCCCGGTGACGGCCGTGATCTCCGCGGCGAGCAGCGCGAGGACGATCCCGTCCTTGTCGGTCGTCCATACCGATCCGTCATGCTGGAGGAACGAGGCCCCGGCGCTCTCCTCGCCGCCGAAGGCCACGGAGCCGTCGAGCAGGCCGGGCACGAACCACTTGAAGCCGACCGGCACCTCGACCAGCGGCCGGTTCAGGCCCGCGGCCACCCGGTCGATCATCGACGAGCTGACCAGCGTCTTGCCGACGGCGGCCCCCTCCGGCCAGCCGTCGCGGTGCCGGTACAGGTAGTCGATGGCGACCGCGAGGTAGTGGTTGGGGTTGAGCAGCCCCGCGTCGGGCGTGACGATGCCGTGCCGGTCCGCGTCGGTGTCGTTCCCGCACCCGATCGCGAACTCCTCCTGCCGGCTGATCAGGCTGGCCATCGCGTACGGGGAGGAGCAGTCCATCCGGATCCTGCCGTCCCAGTCCAGGGTCATGAACCGGAACGTCGGGTCCACCACCGGGTTGACGACGGTCAGGTCGAGGCCGTAGCGCTCGCCGACCTCCCCCCAGTAGGCCACGCTCGCCCCGCCGAGCGGGTCGGCGCCGATGCGCACTCCGGCGCTCCTGATCGCGGCCAGTCCGACCACGTGCTCCAGGGCCGACACGTAGCTGCCGAGGAAGTCGAACGTCCCGGTCGTGTCGGCCGCGACGGCCCTGGCGTACGGGACCCGGCGCACCGCCTTCAGCCCGGTGGCGAGCAGTTCGTTCGCCCGGTCCTGTATCTCGCCGGTGACGTCGGTGCCGGCCGGCCCGCCGTCGGGGGGGTTGTACTTGAAGCCGCCGTCCGAAGGCGGGTTGTGCGACGGCGTGACCACGATCCCGTCGGCCTGGCCGCCCCGCCCGGACGCGTTGTGCGCCAGGATCGCGCGGGAGACGGCCGGCGTGGGCGTGTACCCGCCTCTCGCGTCGACCAGCACCCGGACGCCGTTGGCGGCGAGCACCTCAAGCGCGGTCACCTGGGCGGGCTCGGCAAGCGCATGCGTGTCGGCGCCCAGGTACAGCGGCCCGTCAATGCCGCGGCTGGCCCGGTAATCGCAGATCGCCTGGGTGGCGGCGAGGATGTGGTCCTCGTTGAACGTGGCCGACAGCGCCGATCCCCGGTGGCCGGACGTGCCGAACGACACCCGCTGGGCGGCATCGCCCGGATCGGGATGCACCGCGTAATACGCGGTCACCAGCTTCGCGACGTTGACAAGGTCACTCGGGGCAGCGGGCTGCCCTGCGCGCGGATCGGCCATACCCTCATATTGACACGGCTCTAGCAGCGGCTTTGCCCGGGCTGGCCGGACCTGCCGGGCGAAGGAAGAGGAAACGGAGGCCGCTCCGGTGAGTGCGCACATCAACGACGAGGCCCTGCGGTCCAGTTTGCAGCGGCTGCGCCAGGGCTCGTTCGAAGGCGACCCCGCCATGGTGATGAGGCGGGCGGTGGAGGCGGTCCACGACGTGTTCGGCTACAACGGGGCGGGCATCTTGTTCATCACCGAGTCCGGCCGGCTGGCCTCGGTCGCCTCCTCTGACGAGAGCGGCCGTCAGCTGGAGGAGGCGCAGGCAGCCGTCGGCCAGGGACCGTGCTATGAGTCTTATGTCTACGCGCACGAGATAACCAGCAGCGACCTGCACGCCGACAGCCGCTGGCCGGCGCTGCGCGGTCACCTGAAACCGAGCCTGCGGGCCGTCGCCGGCGTTCCCATCCTGCTCGGCGGCAGTCCGGTGGGGACGTTGAACGTCTATCGCGACGAGCCGGTCGAATGGGATGACTCCGACATGCGCGCGCTGCGCGCTTACGCCGATCTCGTCGCGGAGATCCTCGGGGCCGCGCTCGCGGCCGACCAGCAGAGCACGCTCGCCCGGCAGCTCCAGTACGCGCTCGACTACCGCGTGGTCATCGAGCGTGCCGTCGGCTACCTGATGGGCGCCTTCAAGCTGGACGCGGTCACCGCCTTCGACATCTTGCGCAAGCGGGCCCGCGATTCACGCCGCCGGGTCGCCGACGTCGCCGCCGAGGTGCTCGGCGATGCCGCCGGCCCGGGCCCCCGGGACACGGGAGCCGGGGACCTCGCGCTGCCCGGTTTGCGCCCGCATGATGGTGATCACTAGCATGGCCAGCGGTTCCGCCGTGTGTCCGCGGATCGTACCCCTGGGAGGTGGCGATCTGTGGCATGCCCGTTTTCCCGCCGGGAGCGCTCGCGATGACGGGCGCTCCGGGCCTGGCGATCGCGGTCGATGACGGCGGTCCGTACCCCACCGTGCGGCTGCGCGGCGAGCTCGACCTCACGCAGGCGGACCGCCTGCGCGAGGCGCTGGACGCCGTCCTGGCACGGCGGCCGCACCTGCTCGTCGCGGACCTGTCCGGGCTGGCCTTCACCGACTGCGCCGGGCTGGCGGTGCTCGTCCACGCCCACCGCCGCCAGGACGCGCACGGGGGGCTGCTGCTGATCCACGGCGCCCGGCCGCTGGTCCGGCGCGTGCTCACCCTCACGGGCCTGGACGCCTGCCTGCACCTGGTGCCCGGCGCGGACCCCGGCTCCTGACGCGCCCGCGCCGCCCGCCGGAGGCGTCCTATTGCAGCTAGCACCCATGCGCCGTCCGCGCTGGTGGGCGATACTGGGATCGAACCAGTGACCTCCTCGGTGTGAACGAGGCGCTCTCCCGCTGAGCCAATCGCCCGCGCTGCCAACCGTACCGCGGTCGCGGCGCGTTTGGGCGCGCTCCATAGGGTAGCGCATCCTCCGGCATGCCGTGAGCGTGGTCACGCTAAGGAACGCGAGTACCACAGGACAACGTCAAAAAATTGCCAGTTACCGACAAGTAGGACAGAGTTCTGCTACTCTGAGTGACGCAATCGATAGCAGAAGATAACGATCTCATCGCGCTGTGTTGCAGCGCGCCTACTCCGGGTAGATCCCTTGCGGGCAGCCGGATGCGATGAAGGTCACATGCTATGCAATCGATACGCAGGAAGATTAGACTGACGCAGCGCCGTTACCACACGGACGGCATCTGAACAGGACGGATGCCATGGAGAACCCCCCGCGCGACCGGGCAGGGAAAAAGTGCAAACGGAAGCTAACGGGCAAGAGGCGGTCTTACGCTCCGTATCCTTACCTGTCACCCATGGGTCGCGTTAGCAGGCAGAGCCCGGCATACCGGGACCCGGCGAATGAAGGTTGGCCAGAATGAACAACAGCAGCACGGTATCAGCCGAACTAGGGCTACGGCTCGTCGTTCCCCAGCAGACGGTCGTGCCGCTGGTAGCCAGCCTCTACTACTCCCGCGAAGACCCATACGCCATCCGCATCGCGTTCCACGTCGGGCTGGACGAGCCGGTCGAGTGGATCTTCGCCCGCGACCTGCTGGCCATGGGCATCAAGGGCCGCGAGGGCCTCGGCGACGTCCACGTCTGGCCGTCCGACGGCTCCGCGGGCGGCGCGCCCGGCAGCGTGCTGAACATCGAGCTCTCCTCCCCCTTCGGCCAGGCGCACTTCGAGGCGCCCGCCAAGGAGATCTCGGCCTTCCTCCGCCGGACCTACCAGGTCGTCCCGGCGGGCGAGGAAAGCGACCACGTCAACGTGGAAGCCGAGCTGAACGACCTGCTCCGCAAGGCGTCGTAACCCCCCGGCCGCCATCCCGGCCCGCGCCCCCGTAGCGGGCCGGGACCCCCGGCCGGCCCCGGCCCGGCGCGCAGGCCGGCGTTCCCGCCTCCCGCCGTCCGGGAGGCGGCCGCCCCGTCGCCGGCCGCCATGAGGCCTCCGAACGGAAGGTGCCGACTGCGGGCCGGCCACGGCGACGCACGATGGGGGTGTGGCGTGAGTCACCTCCGCCCGTTCGGGATAGGGATTTTTCGCCCAACCCCCCGATCCGAGTTTGCGTGCGCGCCAGGATCGGCTACAGTGCTGAAGGCACGGCGGAGAGATCCGGCGGGCGAGTGCGGACGTGGCTCAGTTGGTAGAGCATCACCTTGCCAAGGTGAGGGTCGCGGGTTCGAATCCCGTCGTCCGCTCGGAGGCGCGGCTATGCGGCAGGTTGGCCGCCGGCGAAGCTCGCTCCTGCGGCGGAGTGGCCGAGTGGCTTAGGCAAGGGCCTGCAAAGCCCTGTACACGGGTTCGATTCCCGTCTCCGCCTCCCATTCGAGCCTTTGATCCCGCCGGGTGAGGCAGCGGACGCCGCGCGCCCGATGCCCCTTCCCGCCGGGTGCCTTGAAGCTCTCCTTCAGCCCCGCCGGGGTCGTGGTCTGGCCGAGGAGCGGAAGGGCGCCGGCTTCCCCGCCGGCGGCCACATGGCTTCGTCTCCGGCCAGGGATGAAAATGCGGTTGGCCGCGGAAGTTATCCCAGCGGGCGCGGACCGCGGCCGGATTGGCGCGTGCCCTGGCCGACGCCATCGCCGCAACCAGTTCCTTGCCCAGTCCCGCTCCCCGTTTCCTTGCCCAGTCCCGCTCCCCGTGCGTCAGGAGCGATGAAGACATCCGCCAGGCAGGCGGGGCGACGCCACCGCAAACGGCACGGGCAGAGCCAACCTGGCGGCCGGCTGCCCCCTCGTACCCGCCGACGATGCGCCAGGAGCGGCCCGGCGCGGGACCTGGAGCGGCCCGGGGCGCGGTGGAATCCCGGCGCCTGGCACCGGCCAGCTCGGGACCCCGGTCATCGATGCGCGATGCGACCGGCCGCGCCCGCCTTTTTCTGGGGCGGTGGGCCACAGACCCGGAAAGAGCGGGGCGGTGGGCCACGGACCCAGAACGTTCCGGCGCCGTCGCGCCGCCGGAAACGAATATTAAGGCATAAACGGCGCAATCCGGTCAGGCTGCGTGACGCCGCTCCGCCTGGGACAGGCCCGAAGTCATTAACAGGCGCATCCCCGGACCCCACCCTCTGCGGAGGCGGGGGAACGGGCTGGCCTCGTCCACCGCGTAGAGCAGGATGTTCGCGCCGACGGGCACTACCTGGCCTCGGGGGCGCCGAGATGCTCTAGCCCGGCGGCCACGCTGCTGACATCGATCCGGATGCCCGGGGCGGCGGCGACATCGTCGTCAGGAAAGCGGAGTGCCGGCTACCGCCGGCTGCCCGGCACGGCTCCGCCGTCGGCTCGCTTCGCCGCCGGCTCACTTCGCCGCCGCGCCGAGGTCGACGGGAAGCGAGATGCCCGTTACGTAACGTGCCTCGTCGGAGGCGAGGTACAGCACCGCGTTGGAGACGTCGCTGGGCTCCACCCACGGCAGCGGCCAGATGTTCAGCACCGGGTAGGCCTTCCTGGCATCATCGAACGTGGGGGTCTCCAGGTCAGGCCGGAACGCGTGATGCATCATCGGCGAATCGAGCATCGGCGTCCGCACGTTCGTCGGATGGACGGTATTGACGCGGATCCGGTACGGAGCGAGCTCATGCGCGAGCGACTTCGCCAGCCCGACAACGCCGAACTTCGCCGCCGCGTACGCGGACGCGTGAGCGAAGCCTTTCAGGCCCAGCAGCGACGACGTGACGATAATGGACCCTCCGGTGCCCTGGTCGATCAGGATCGGGGTGGCCGCCTTCGTGGTATGCCAGACGCCCGACAGGTTCGTGGCGATCATGTTCTGCCACTGTTCCTCGGACTGTTCGTGCGACAGCCCCAGGGCGAGGATCCCCGCGTTGGCGCAGACGATGTCGAGCCGCCCGAGCTCGGCCACCCCCGCGTCCAGGGCCCGCTTCAGCGACGCGTAGTCGCGCACGTCCGCCTTTGCCGCGTAGATCCGGCGGTCGAGTTTCTCGACCTGCCGCACGGTCTCCGCGAGATCCTCCTCGGTGGAGGGCTGGTAGTCGGTCCCGGTGTCCGCGCAGATATCCACGGCGATGATGTCGGCGCCCTCTTCGGCGAGCCGCAGCGCGTGCGACCGTCCCTGCCCGCGTGCCGCGCCGGTGATGAAGGCGACCTTGCCCGCCACCCGACCACCCATGCCGATCCTCCCTTGGCCGCTGCCTACTGCCGTCTGGCGGTGATGGTAGCCACAGGCGGCCGCGGCGGGCGGCAAGTTCCCGCACTACGGTTCCCGCACTACGGCGGGCAGCCCTGTGGCTTATCCCTGTTTCGACGCGACGCTCCGCAGGACGGCCGCGGCCATCGTCAGGGTTACCGCGATCCACGAGGCCAGGGCCGCCCACGCCTCGTACCGGCCGAGGGTGACCAGCCAGGGCACGCGCAGGACCGTGCCGAGCTGGCGGCTGGCGACCCCGTACATGCCGACCGGGAAGACGACCGACCACAGCCCCACCTCATAGGCCAGCGGCACATGGCGCAGCAGGTGCCGCCATGTGCCCAGCGCTATCAGCAGCGGGATGAGCCAGGTCCCGAACGCCCACAGCATCACCGACAGACCCGACACCACGGCACGCACGCTGCTGACCAGGGGAATGTCCGGCAGCCGCAGGATCTGCGACCCGGCCAGCACGCTGATCGCGGTCGCGCCCATGAACACCCAGTACGGCCCGGTCGGTTCCTCGGGCCGGAGCGGGAATTCCATCCGCGCGGTCACCACCAAGACCGTGATGACCAGGTAAAGCACGACGCCGATCGCCCAGCAGGCAACGCCGAACGCCGAGAGCGGCTCCGGCACCGGGCGCGGGAACGCGGTGGCCGCGACGGCCGCCGACTGCGCGCCGACCGCCCAGACGAACCAGGTGCCGTTGGCCCCGGCCAGCTCCGGCTGCCGGAACGGGCCGCTGCCCAGCAACAGCGGCAGGGTGTAGCTCAGCAGCAGCCATGCGGCGGCGCCGAGGGCGAGCAGCGCGGCAGCGGCGGGTATGTGCGCGCCGGCGGCCAGCGGGACGGCCAGGACGGCGGCGGCGGCGCCGAACGTGAAATAGCCGAACCCCCGCCGCGGGTCGCGGGCATCGGCGAGGAACTCCCGGCGACAGGCGGCCAGCCGCCAGGCGTAAGCCGCCGTGAGCACGGCGAACGCCGCAACCCCCGCCCAGAACAACGCGGCCGCCACCACCGCCGCGTTGTCGAGGCGCATGGCCTGGGAGACGATCCCGGTGGCCATGACGAGCGCGAAATACGCCGGGTCGAGGTCGCGCACCACCGCTCCGGGTGCGCCTGGTCCCTTCCGCATCGCATCCCCCAGGCACGCCGCGGTTCATATCGGGCCGTCGCCTGCTGCTCGTGCCGCGTGAGGGCCATGGCCGATCTCCGCATGCGCATCATCGCAAAATCGCCCGCACCGTGGCACCTACTCGCCGGGGTCACCTTCGCCGGCCGCGCGCCGGCGTGAATACCCGCCGCCGCAAGCCGCGCCCCGGGCACAGCCGGCGGACCCGGCCCGCGCCCCCGCCGGCCGGGCAGCCGTTGCACCTGGCCCCGCGCTGCACCTGGCCCCGCGCTGCACCTGGCCCCGCGCGCTGCGCCTGGCCCCGCGCCGCCGGGCTTGTCCGCGCAGGCCGGCGCGGCAGGAAGCCTGCGGACACGCCCGGTGTACGGGGACTCTCGCCCGTGTTATGCATAGCTGGTGACCGACACCGAGCACGCGATGACCATGGCCGCCGCTGGCCTGCTGTCCGCCCTGCCGCCCGGAGGCCGGCGGCACGCCTGCTACCCGTTCGCCGGGGCCGCCCGCACCCAGTGGTCCTACTTCCCGGGCTCCCGCCCCGGCATCGAGCTATCCGAACTCGGCGCCGCGGGGAGAAAGGCGGCCCACCGGCTGCTGGCCACCGCCCTGTCCAGGGCCGCGTTCGCCCAAGCCGTCACGATCATGGCCCTTGAAGAGGTTCTCGACCTCGACGAGGAGGGGCAGCGCGGACGGCACAGCGACGGCTACCATGTCGCCGTCTTCGGCGAACCCGGCGACGAGGCCTGGGCATGGCGGTTCGAAGGCCATCACCTGTCCGTCAACGTGACCCTGGTCGCCGGGCAGCCTGTCGTGGCGCCGCTGTTCCTGGGCGCCAACCCTGCCCAGGTCCGGCATGAGGACCAGACCGTCATCGCGCCGCTGCTGCGCGAGGAACAGCTCGCCCGCGCCATCATCACCGGGCTGCCGCCGGAACTGCGGGATGAGGCGGTCATCGCGGGCACCGCCCCGGCCGACATCGTGACCGCATCCGCGGCGGCCGCCGACCATCCCCTGCTGCCAGCCGGGATCCGGGCTTCCCGGCTGCCCGGACGGCAGCGCGGCCAGCTCCGCCGGCTGCTGGGCGTCTACCTGGACCGGCTCGCCCCGGACCTGGCCGACGCCGAGCGCGGGAAGATCGCCGACGGCGATGTCGCCTTCGCGTGGGCCGGCGGCCTGCGCGAAGGCGACGGGCACTACTACCGGATCCAGGCGCCAGGGCTGCTGGTGGAATACGACAACACCCAGCGGAACGCCAACCACGCCCATACCGTCCTGCGCAGGCCCGGCCGCGACTTCGGCGCCTCGCCGCTCGCCAGCCACCTAGCCGCCGGGCACTCCTGATCAGGACAGGCCCGCGGGCGCGGCACCGGCACCAGCGCGGCACCGGCACCGGCACGGGACCGGCACCAGCGCGGCACCAGCACCGGACAGGACCCGCACCGAAACAGGACCGGCACGGGGCGATCGGGGGCTGTGGCCCCCCGCCCCATTCTTTCTGGGGCTGTGGGCCACAGCCCCAGAACAGCTTTCTGGGGGTGCGGGCCACAGCCCCCGAACGGGCTTCGGGGGTGCGGGCCACGGCCCCGGAAGCAAGCGCCGCGTGTCCGGCCCTCGCGGCCAGGGCTAGGCGGCCGCCAGCTTGGCGGCGATCAGCAGCATCGTCGCCGCGATGAGCAGGTCCAGGACCTGCCAGGCGCGCGGGGCGGTGAGCAGCGGGGCGACGAGCCGGGCGCCGAAGCCCAGGCTGGCGAACCACAGCGTGCTCGCCAGGCACGCCCCGGCCGCGAACCACCACCGGCCCGACGGGCCGTGCGCGTTCGCGATCGAGCCGAGCAGCACCATGGTGTCGAGGTAGACGTGCGGGTTGAGCCAGGTGAACGCCAGCGCCTGGCGCACCGCCGCACGGCGGGCACCGGGTTCCTCCCGCGGCGCGGCCAGGGCGGACGGACGTCGCGCGCGCCACGCCGAGGACAGCCCGTACCAGGTGAGGAAGGCCACCCCGAACCATCGCGCGGCCTGCAGCGCCCATCCGGCGTGGTGGATGACCGCGCCGATCCCGCTCACCCCGGCGATGATCAGCACGAAGTCGGAAAGCGCGCACACCGCCACGATCGCGCCGACGCGCACCCGGCGCAGTCCCTGGCGCAGCAGGTAGGCGTTCTGGGCTCCGATGGCCACGATCAGGGACAGGCCGGTGAGCAGGCCGTCGAGGGAAGCGTTCACGGGCCCGACGCTATGCGGGCGGCTCTGTGAAGACAAGCGAATGTTTCTGCGGATACATTAGCTGTGCTTAACTTAGCAGGTGGACATCAACCCGGGCCAGCTCGACGCGCTCGTGGCGATCACCGATCACGGGAGCTTCGAGGCCGCCGCCCGGCACCTGCACATAACCCCGAGCGCGGTCAGCCAGCGCATCCGCGCGCTGGAGGCCGCGGCGGGCCAGGTCCTGGTCAGCCGGGGCACGCCGTGCCGTCCGACCCCGCACGGCGAATGGCTCGTGCGGCTGGGGCGGCAGACGCGGCTGCTGCATGCCGAGGCGAGCCAGGCGCTCACCGCGGCCGCCACCGTCGAGTTGCCGGTGGCGGTCAACGCCGACTCCCTGGCCACCTGGTTCCGGGACGTGCTGGCCGAGGCGGCGGCATGGGATGCCACCGCGATCTGCCTGCACGTGGAGGACCAGGCGTACTCGCAGAAGCTGCTGCGCAGCGGGGACGTGCTCGCCGCGGTCACCAGCGACCCCGTCGCCGTGCAGGGCTGTTCCGTCGAGCCGCTGGGAGCACTGCGCTATGTTCCCGCGGCCGCCCCCGCGTTCGCGGACCGCTGGCGGCGCGGGCAGGCGCCGGACTGGCCGGCGATGCCCGCCATCGTCTTCAACGACAAGGACGAACTCCAGATGGACATGCTGAGGCGTCAGGGCGTCACGCAGCCGCCGCCGGTCGTGCACCAGGTGCCGACCTCCGCCGACTTCTACGAGGCCGTCCGCATCGGCCTCGGCTGGGCCATGCTCCCCGACCCGCAGGCCCGCGCCGACCTGGCCGCGGGCCGCCTCGTCCGGCTGTCATCCGACGTCACCGACGTGCCGCTGTACTGGCAGCGCTGGCGCCTGGACTCGCCGCGGCTGGCCGCGCTCACCGGCGCGGTGCGCGCGGCCGCCCGGCGGCACCTCCCGCCGGCTCCCGCCGGCGCGCGGCCCGCGCGGCTGAACGGCTGAACGGCTGAACGCGGCCGACCGGGCCAGCCATGCCGGCCGGGGCGGCGGGGCCAGCCGGGCCGGCGAGTTGGGCCGGGTTGGCACTCCAGTCCCGGGAATCTGTGCCCGCGCCCGATTGTCACGGCGGGCACCCCGCCACATAATCGCACGGTGGAAATCTCACTCGAAGGAAAAGTAGCGCTCGTCACCGGTGTCGGGCCCAACATCGGCAGCGGCATCGCGCTGGCCCTGGCCAAGTACGGCGCCAAGGTCGCGTGCAACGACGTGAACGAGTCGGCGATCAAGGCGTGCATCGCCCGGATCGAGCGGAACGGCGGCGAGGCGATGGCCGCGCCCGGTGACGTGACGGACGAGGCGGCGGTCCAGGGCTACATCGGCTCGGTGCTCGAGCGGTGGGGGCGGATCGACATCCTGGTGAACAACGCCGCGCTGCTCGGCGGCAAGGGCGTGCTGGACGAGACCGCGGCCGACTTCGAGCGGGCGGTGCGGGTCTCGGCGCTCGGCACCTTCCTCAACACCAAGCATGCCGGCAGGGCGATGGCCGAACGCGGCATCAAGGGCTCGATCGTCTGCATCTCCTCGTCCAACGGGTGGTCCGGGACCGCGGGGGTCTGCGCGTACGCGTTCCACAAGGGCGGCGTCAACAACTTCGTCCGGGCCGCGGCCATGGACCTGGCACCGTACGGCATCCGGGTCAACAGCTTCACCCCGACGGCGCCGACCCCGGACAACCCGGAACTGCTCGCCGAGCGGGCCAGGGCGGGGCTGCCGCCAGGCGGCGTCTTGCAGACCGGGCGGCCCGGCGCCGGCCTCGGCGGCCCGACCGGCGACGAGCCGTGGCGCCGGCCAAGCCGGTGGACCGGGCAGCGGATCCCGATGGTCCCGATGGGGACGACGGGCACCCCGACGGACATCGGCCACGCGGTCGCGTGGCTGTGCTCGGACTACGCACGGCTGATCACCGGCACCGACCTGGTCGTCGACGGCGGCGCCCGGGCCAAGAACTTCGCCTACGCGCCGGCCGCGCCGGAGGACCTGGCCGGCCCGTTGCCGCTGATCGTCCTGGACGAGACGCCGCCGTCCGTCCCGGATGGGGCGCCACCGCGGTAGCCTGCGGCAGTAGTCTCCAAAGAAGGAGACACGGGCATGCGGGGTGCCCGGGGAAGGCGGCGATGACCGGCGGAAGCAACGACCGGCCGCCAGACGGCGAGGTCGAAGTCAGGAAGCGGATGGTGGTGGAGTATGGCGTCGAGCTGGACGGTGTCTGGCTCCCGATAGCCATGCTCCGCCGCCTCGCGACGCACGGGCCGTGGGACCGCCCGTTCACCGAGGCCACGGCGGATCAAGAGCGGGTGCTGACCGCGCATTCGCTCGCCGACAGGCACAACCAGTCCGGGCTGCACCGGGGCGCGGGGCTGTCCGGCTTTCTCGACGCCATACCGTTCGGGCCGACGACGCCGTTCCCGGCGGTACGGGATGACGCCGTTCCCGGCGGTAGGGGATGAATAAACACGGCGGGCGGTAAAGGGACGGGTCGGGAGCAAGCCGCCTACGTTCGGAATAATTGCCATAAACTCACGGTGTGGACGGGCTTTTCGACTTCCCGGAACTGTTTATCAGGCAACCGGGGAAGCTGCTGGCTGGCCGGGTGAGCTACGAGATCTTCGACGCGCGCCGGCGGCGGCTGGCTACCGCCACCGAGACCGAGGGCCGGTCGCGGCTGCAATCGATCGCCGGGCTGGTCTCCGGCGCGTGGATGCTGGCGGTGCGCACGGCGGCGGGCGAGCCGGTGCTGACCCTGGCCAAGCGGGGCGGCGAGTGGGTCACCGACCTGGCCGATCCGGGCGGGGCGCTGATCGGCCGGATCCGCATCGAGGCCAGCAGGCGCCAGTACACCCTCCTCGACGAGCGCGATCAGGTCGCCGGCGAGGCGGCCGGGAACCTCGCCGTCAACGACTTCTCCGTCACCGGCCCCGGCCGTGAGCGCTACGCGCGGGTGCGCAAGACCTGGGCCGGGCTGCGCAAGGAGCTTCTCACTTCCTCCGATCACTACACGGTGACGTTCACCGGCCCGGTCTCGCCGCGGGTCCGCACGCTGATCGTCATGCTGCCCATCGTCTTGGACCTGGCGAGGCACGAGGCGTAGCGAGGCGGGCGATCGCGGTCTAGACCTATTTCCCTGGTCTATTCCTATTTCCGCGGCATACCCCGCTGCCTGCGGCGATGACCGGTGTGGCGGATGTCTCTTTCCACTTGCGGGCACTGTCCTGTCAAGATGGGTAATCCGAAATTCATCAAGCGATAGCTTGACCTGACGCGAAGGATCGAGTACGTGATCGATGTTGATGCCGTTCTGGAAGGCGCGGGGCTGAAGAACGAGAAGGTGCGCGAGTACGTGCGCCACTGGGCCGGGATCACCTGCCCGGACAACATCGAGGTCGTCAGCGCCGCCGACGACTCGCGCCTCATCGCCGAAGCCCTGGACGCCGCCGAGATCCTGCCGGCGGGCGAGGGCCTGTACTACTCGCGCAGCTATTACAAGGACACGGCGCGCTCGGAGGAGCGCACGATCGTCGCGACGAACAACCCGGCCGACAAGGGCGTCTACAACAACTGGCGGCCCGCTTCGGAGATGAAGGCAAAGGTCACCGAGCTCATGCGCGGCGCCTCAGCGGGCAAGACCATGTACGTGATCCCGTACCTCATGGCCGCTCCGGGCTCCCCCCTGGAGGAGTACGCCGCGGGCGTCCAGCTGACCGACAACCGCTGCGTGGTCCTGCACATGAACCGCATGGCCCGGGTGCATCCGGAGTACATCAACAGCCTCCAGGACGCCGACAGCTTCGTCCGCGCCGTCCATGTGACCGGTGACCTGGAGAGCCTCGGCCAGGGGACCCCGGAGGACAAGCGCTACTTCGTCACCGTGGCCGACGAGCGCACGATCTTGCACTTCGGCTCGTCCTACGGCGGCAACGCGCTGCTGGGCAAGATCGCCCACGGCCTGCGCCAGGCCGCCTACGACGGCTGGGCGTCCGGCCGGTTCCTGGCCGAGCAGTTCATGCTCCTGGGCATCACCGACAAACGGACCGGCAGGCGCTACCACATCGCCGGCGGCTTCCCGAGCGCCTCGGGAAAGACGAACCTCGCGATGACGCTGCCCCCCGACGCCCTAGGCGACCGCTACCACGTGGAGTTCTACGGCGACGACATCACCTGGCTGTGGGCCGGCGAGGACGGCCGCCTGTACGGCATGAACCCCGAGTTCGGCGTCTTCGGCGTCGCCAAGGACACCAACGAGGTCACGAACCCGACCGCGATGGCCGCGGTCGCCCCGGGCACCGGGGCGATCTTCACCAACGTCGCCTACAACGTCAAGACGCGCGAGGTCTGGTGGGAGGGCCGCACCAAGAACCCGCCGGCGGATCTCGACGGCTGGCTGGACTGGAAGGGCAACCCGATCGCCGGCCGCAGCCCCGCGGAGGCCGGCGACCCGTGGGCTCACCCGAACAGCCGGTTCACCACCACGCTGGCCAACGTGCCGAACGTGGCCGACGACTACGCCGACCCGCGGGGAGTGCCGATCGACGCGATCATCTTCGGCGGCCGCACCCGTGACCGCGAGCCGCTGATCCGCGCGATCACCGACCTGGCCGAGGGCGTGTACGACGGCCTCACGCTGGGCGCCGAGGCCACGTTCGCGGCCGAGGGCGTGCACGGCCAGCTGCGCTACGACCCGATGTCGATGCGCCCGTTCATGTCCTACCCGGAGGGCAAGTACGCCGCGCACTGGCTGGAGGTCATCGGCCGGTGCGCCAAGCCGCCGATCTTCGCGCACGTCAACTGGTTCCAGCGCGACGCGTCTGACGGGCATTTCCTGTGGCCGGGCTACCGGGAGAACCTGCGCGCGCTGCTGTGGCTGATGCAGCTGCACGACGGCTCGGTCACCGGCGTGCGGACGCCGGTCGGCATCCTGCCCGCCAAGGGGGAACTCAACGTGGACGGCCTGTCGGTCGACCCCGGCGACCTGGACAAGCTGCTCACGATCGACACCGCCCGCTGGCGGGAGGAGATGGGCTTCCGCCAGGAGCACCTGGCCCAGTTCGAGGGCCTGCCGGAGGAGATCTGGGCGGCGCACCGCCGGGTCGCGGAAGGACTCGGCGGCTGACGCCCGTCAGTACCTGCTCAGGAAGGCAGCCACCTCGGGAGCGGCGAACTGGGCGCCGTACCCGGCGTTGACCACCAGGCAGGCCACCGCGACGTCCCGGCTCGGGTCGAAGGCGACGAACCAGCTGTTGGGCTGCTGCTGGCCCACGATGTCGGCGGTCCCGGTCTTGGCGTAGACATCAGGTCCGAGGCCGAGGCCCGCCGCCGTTCCGCTGGTGACCACGGCCCGCATCATCTGCTTCAGCCCCGCGTCGACGTCGGCCGGCAGCGGGGCGGCGGTGACCTGCTGCCTGGTGCCGGGGACCAGGACCGGCTGCCGGAACGTCCCGCTGTCCACGGTGGCGGCCACCGAGGCCATCGCCAGCGGGGACGCGAGGAGCTTGCCCTCGCCGAACGCCTCCTCCGCCAGTTCGGAGCCGCTCGCGCCCGGCGGGACGGTCATGTACGTGGCGGACAGGTTGCCGATGCCGATGTCCCAGTTCTCATCGAGGCCGTAGTACTTCTTGGCGGCGGCGGCGAGGCGCCCGTTGGTCAGGTCCGGCCACCACCTGTCGAACGCGTTGTTGCAGGACTGCGCGAAGTCCGTGGTCACCGTGGCGGACGGGGGCTCGGATTCGCCGCCGTCGTTGTGGTAGGTGACGCCCTGCACCGTGTAGGCCTTCGGGCACGCGTCGGGGCTGTTCGCGGTGAGCACACCCTCGGTGAACAGGGCGGTGGAGGTGATGATCTTCATCGTCGAGCCCGGCGCGACCTGCGCGGTGAGCGCGAAGTCGTTGAAGCCGGCGTTGTTCGCGATGGCGAGAATCTTGCCGGTGGACGGCTGGATGGCCACCATCGCGCTGTTCTTGTGCATGCCGACGGCGCTGCGCGCGGCATTCTCGGCCTGCTGGTCGATCGTGGTGGCCAGGGACGAGATGTTGCCCGGCGCGACGACGACAGCCTGGCTGCCCGCCACCGGCTTGCCCGCCGCGGTCTGGATCTCGACGTCGAGGCCGGGACTGCCCTGGCCCGCGGGCGCCTTCTGCTGCAACAGCCCGGCGATCGTCGTCAGCCCGGGGTCCCCGTACGTGGTGAGGGCGTTCCCGCTGGCGTCGGTGACCGAGACGACCTGCGGCGGCACGGCGACGGCCGCCAGGTGCGTGGCGGCGGTGAGGTTCGGCGCGACGACGTCGGGCGCCCAGGCGATGTACCACGTCTGCGAGTTCGGCTGCTGGTAGGCGACCAGCGTGGAATGGTAGCTCCAGGTGCCGCTGAGGGTCTTGGCGCCGTACGGTGCCGACACCGTGGCGTCGGCCGTGTACGTGACCTTCTCGCGCGGCGCCGCCGGCGTGCCCGTCCCCGCGGCCGCGGCGGCGCTCTGGAACGCCGCGGTCAGCTTCCGCAGGTGCAGGTACTTCTGATAGCCGGCGAGCCCGGCCCTGGCGGCGGCCGGGTCGTTCGTGTAATCGGCGGCCTTCTGGAGGTCGCCGGCCTGCCACGCCTGGAGGAAGGCGTCCGTGATCTGCTGCGCGTCCGCGGCCGGCGTGGCGCCGGTCGGCACGAAGCCGGTGGTGCTCGAGTTCCCGCCGGGCAGGATCACCGTGACGATGACCGCGGCGATCGCGGCCACCACGGCGATCGCCCCCGCGGTCACCGCGATGAGGAGCCGCCGGCTCCTCCCTCCTCCCCCGCCGGGGCCGCGCCCGCCGTGCCTGCCCGGCGGGCGCGGGCCCGGCGGGCGCATGTACGGCGGCAGCTGGGCCGCCCCCTCGCCGCGGGGATGCCACGGGCCGGCCGGCCCCTCTCGCGGGTACCACGGACCCGACGTTCCCCCCTGGGGGTGTGACGGTCCCTGGGGATACGACGGCCCCTGGGGATACGACGGCCCCTGGGGGTATGGCTGCCCTTGCTGGTACGGCGGGCCCGATGGCTCATCGCGCGGATACCACGGACCTGACGATCGCCTGCCGCCGGAGTCGCTAGTCACCTTAGCGACCGTACTCACTGTGCAATTCGACGGCAAATAACAATACGTAACGTACCGTGGCGACTCCCCGGACAACGCCCTTTATGTGACGTCTTATGTGACGCCGGTGACCTGAGTTAGCGGGCGTGGGACAGGGCGGCGGTGGCCAGGACGGTGCCGTCCGCGGCTACCAGCCGCGCGCTGGCCACGGTGCCCCGGCTTACCGGGTCGGGGCTGGCCCAGGAGCCGTAGCCGCCGCTCAGCTGGAACGACCCGAGGGTGGTGACCTTCCCGTCGGTGGTCTCCAGCAGGCAGGTCACGGTGCCGCTCCGGCCGTACATGTCCACGGACATGTAGACCCACCGCGGGTTGCCGTCGTAGTAGAAGATCTCGCCCACCGGCCGGTGGCTGGCCGTAACCAGCGCGGCGGAGCTCAGCGGGGAGCTGGCCCGCGGGGAGGTGACGGCGCGCAGGCCCCAGCCGCCCAGGCCAGCCGCGGCTACGGCCACCGCGACGGCCGCGGCGGCCAGCAGCCGCTGCGGGCGCACGGCGGGCCAGCGGACGGCCGCGCGGGCGAGCCGGCGCAGGCGGCCGCCCAGGCCGGCGTGGCCGGGCCGGCGCCGGTCCGGGACGGGCATGCCGAGGCGCTCCATCACCCGGGTCTCGAATCCGGGCGGCGGCTCCCTGGTCGGCAGCAGCCCGAGCAGCCGCTCACCCGTCACCGTCAGCTGGCGGACGTGCTCGCGGCACGCCTCGCAGTGGTCCAGGTGCGCGAGCGCCTCCGCCCGCTCGCGCCCGGTCAGGACACCGAGCGCCAGTTCCGCGGCCATGTCGGCGAACTTGGCACAGCTCATGTCGTTCAGCTCACTCATCGCCCACATCCTCCGGGAGGAAGGCACTACGCAGCTTCTGCATTCCGTCCCTGATCCGGGTCTTCGCCGTGCCCAGCGGGATCTGCTCCGTATCGGCGATCTGCCGTGCCGTCATGCCGTAGATGCCGGCCAGCGCGACGGCCCGCGCCTGCGGCGCAGGCAGCCGGGCCAGGGCCCGGCGCACGCTCGCGGCGTCGTCGTGAGCGATCGCGGACCGCTCGGGGGTCGGGGCGTCGGTGACCGCGGTGAGGAGGGCGGGGAGGTCGGCGGGATCCACAGGGGCCGACGTGCGCGCGCGTACGACGTCGACCGCCAGGTTATGGGCGATCGTCGTCAGCCACGCGCGGACCGACCCGCGCCGCGAATCGTACATCTGCGCGTGCCGCCACGCCTGTTCGAAGGCCTGCTGGGCGACGTCCTCGGCCGCACCGGGGTCGCCGATGACGGCCACCGCGACGCCGAACACCACCCGCTGGAACCGGCGCACGAACGCAATCGCGAGGTCCGCGTCGCCTGCCCCCAGGCCTGCGAGCAGTATCTCGTCCGGCAGCCGGTCGGCTGGTGTTCCCATCGTCTGCACACTCTTACCTACGGGGGAACTGCCTGGATGGATTGGATCATACGGGGAACTGCCTGGATGGATTGGGCGGACGGGCCCCGGCTGCCCGGACGCCGGATGGCGGCCCACGGCCCGCTGGCCGCCGGACCCAGCCCGCAGGCCGCCGGACCCAGCCCGCAGGCCGCCGGACCCAGCCCGCAGGCCGGCCGCGCCCCCGAGATCGGCTGCGGCCGGCCAGCGGCGGAGCCCCCGCCGGTGAGCGCTGGCCGGTGAGCGCTAGCCGCCGTAGCCGCCGTAGCCGCCGCCATTCGACGATGCCGGCGAGGAAGCGGGGGAGCCGGATCCTGCCGCGGTGGTGATCGCCGTGCCGGAGGGGGCGACCAGCCACCACCTGGCGCCGAAGCCGTTGACGCCCTGGCCGTTGGTCTGCCCGGGGCCGGAGTCGCCGGCGAAGTAGTACAGCGGGTGGCCGTCGTAGGTCACCTGCTTGGCGCCGCCGGACCGGGTGATCGTGCCAAGGTCGCTCGCCATCGCGCCGCCGGCCGCGGTCACCGTGCCGTTCACCGTCACCGGGGGCCACGCCGCGGCGCACGCGCCCGAGCAGGTGGACTTGTCCCTGCTGTCCGCCATGAACAGGTACACCGCGCGCCCCGCCTTGTCGGTGAGGTACGTCCCGGCCGGCCCCGTGGCGGTCTTGATGACGGCGGCCGCGGCCGGCGCGCCGGCCGTGGAAGTGCTGGCCGGGGTGCTGGCGCCGTACCCGTTGCCGCCGCTGGCGGCGCTGGTGCCGCCGGTGCTTGTGCTGCCGGTGCTTGTGCCGCTGCTGCACGCCGCCGCGAGCAGCAGCGCGGCCAGGGGGATGCCCAGCCTGGCCGCCGACGGCAGCCGCGTCGCCATGGACCTGCTCATCGCTATCGCCTCCTGTCCAGCGCGGCGGCCGGTCGCCGCCGCCCTGTAGCACTTGCCGTGTCGCGAAGTAACTACGGGCAGGACGCGGAGAAGGCTTGTACGGTAAAGTGTGATCTAAATCACATGTGATCGCTATCCGACAGGCTGGGGCTCGGCTGAGTCCAGCGGGATCGGCCGGAAGGGCGCGGGCTCCTCCTCCGGTGTCAGCGCGGTGGTGCTGTAGAGCCAGTCGGTGAAGCTGTAATCGCGGATGTCGCGTGCCCGCAGGATCGCGTTGCGCCGCAGCCGCTTGCCGCCGTCGAGGTGCCACAGGTCGCCCCACGCGCGGGAGGCGAGGACCACGCGCCGGCAGTGCCCGGCCCGGACCGCCTGGTAGGCGGCCAGCGCGGCGTCCCAGTCGGCGCCGGCCGGCGCCCTGCGCCGCGCGGCGTGCCGCGCCAGTACCCAGCCGTCCTCGATCGCCATGATCGCCCCCTGGGCGATGTACTGCAACGGCGGGTGGGCGGCGTCCCCGAGCAGCGCGATCCGGCCGTACACCCATGTGTCGATCGGGTCCCGGTCGAACATCCGCCACCACCGGTCCCGCCACATCAGCGGCAGCCCCTTCTGGATGTCGCCGCAGGCGTGCGCGAAGGCCGCGTCGAGCTCGTCGGGGGTTCCCCAGCCTTCCTCGCCCGCGCGTGCCCTCGCCGACTCGAACACGGCGACCTGGTTGAACATCTCGCCGCCGCGCAGCGGGTACTGCACGAAATGGCAGCGCGGCCCGATGTAGACCACCACGTCGGTCTCGGCGACGTTGTTCTCCCTGACCTTCTCGATCGGCACCGCGCCGCGGTAGGCCACGTAGGCGGAGTTGACCGGAGCGTCGCCGACCAGCTGCTGGCGGGCCACCGAGTGCAGGCCGTCGGCGGCGATCACCAGGGGCGCCTCGTGGCCGCCTCCGTCGCTCAGCCGGACCCGGGCGCCGTTCCGCGTGTTCTCATAGCCGGTCACGTGCTCGCTGGTCAGCAGCTCCACACCCGCGTCACGGCAGGCGCGCAGGAACAGCCCGTGCAGGTCGCTGCGGTGGATGACCATGTACGGCGAGCCGTACCTGCCGCCCAGGTCGGCGAGGTCGAGGCGGGTGAGCTCGCTGCCGTCGAGGGCGTCTTTCATGACCATGTTCCGGGGCAGGACGCCGAGCCGCTTCGCCTCCCCGAGCAGGCCGTACTCGGCCAGGATCCGCGTGCAGTTGGGGGCGATCTGGATGCCCGCGCCGACCTCGCCGAACTCCTTCGCCCGTTCCAGGACGCGGATGCTGAAGCCCTCGCGGGCCAGGGCGAACGCGGCGGACAGGCCGCCGATGCCGCCGCCGACGACGATCACGTCGGGTGTGGTCACGGCGGGCCTCACCGGGCGGTGCCCGCGGCGGCGGCATCGGCGGCGCGGCGGTCCAGCCTGAGCGCCTCGAAGACAGGCGAGTCGCTGAACCGGAACAGGTCAAGGGCACCGGAGTCGGAGTCGGTCGCGCCGGCCTCCGAACGGGCCGAGAACGGCTGCCAGGACGGGACCACGAACAGGTCTCCCCTGGTCACCGACCAGGTCGTGTCGCCGACGGTGACGGTGCCCGAGCCGTCGAAGACCGCGTAGACAGACGATCCGGTCTCCTGGACGGGGGCTGTCTGCGCGCCGCGGGCGATCCGGTGCATCTCAACCCTGATGGTGGGGAGCACGTCGCCGCCGGTGGCCGGATCGGTGTACCGGACGGCGGCGTGGCCGGGCTCGACGGTGCCGCCGTACCCTGCGGTGCCGCCGTACCCTTCGGCCTCGAGGGCGAGCTGGTCCGCCAGGGCGCGGTCGGTGTGCTCCCAGCGGTATGCGAGCAGCGGCGAGCCTGGCGTGTTCCCCGCGGTGCCCGCGGCCAGCGGGCGCAGGCCCGGATGTCCCCACAGGCGCTCCGCGCGGGACCGGGCGGGTGTGGTCCGCTCGGCGTCGCTGAGCTGGTCGCGGCCGGGCTCGAAGAACTGCGCCTCGGTGACGTACTGGAAGGGGATGTCGAGGCCGTCGAGCCATGCCATCGGCTCTTTCGTGGCGTTGTGGTGGGCGTGCCAGTTCCAGCCCGCCTGCGGCAGGAAGTCGCCGCGGCGCATCGCCACCGGGTCGCCGTCCACGACCGTCCACACGCCCTCGCCCTCGAGCACGAACCGGAAGGCGTGCTGGGTGTGCCGGTGCTCAGGGGCGTCCTCCCCCGGCATCAGGTACTGGATCGCCGCCCACAGCGTGGGCGTGGCGAACGGCCGGCCGCCGAGCCCCGGGTTGGCGAGCGCGATCGCGCGGCGTTCCCCGCCACGGCCCACCGGGACCAGCTCGCCGGCCTTCGCGGCCAGCGTCCTGAGATCCTCCCAGCGCCACAGGTGCGGCACTGCCCTGGACCGCGGATGGGCCGGCATGAGGTCGCCGATCTCCGTCCACAGCGGCACGAGCAGTTGCCGCTCGAAGCCCCGGTACAGCTCCTCGAGCGCCGGGGTCACGGCCGGCTGGTCCGCCGCCGCCACAGCGCGCAGGCGGACAGGTGACTGGTATTCGGCAAAGGTCGTCATGCCCTTAGCGTGACTCACGTCTCACAGGGAAGACCGGAAGATTCTGCTGAGCAGAACCCGCGGCCTCGCCGCCGGCGGAACCCGCGGTCGCCCCGGGCGGAACCCGCGGCCTCGCCGCCGCCAGCCGGGCAGCCCGCTCCTCACCCGGGGTAGACGTCCACCACTTCGATGTCGATGCGGTTCAGGGCGAGACCGAGCTGAGCCCGGGCGGCATCGCGGATCGCGGCGCGCACCGCCCGGGCGGCGCCGAGCGCCGGCAGGCCGTAGCGGATGCTGATGGTGAGCCTGAGGGCGGCGGGGGCGCCCATGTCGCGGTCGGCCGGCGTGAGCCGGCAGCTCCTGGCCCGCACGCCCTCCACGGCGTCGCCGGCGGCGCGCAGGACGATGGCGGCGGCGCGCTCGCTGATAGCGAGCCGGATTCCCGCCGGACCGGGCAGCAAGATCCGGGGAGCGGGCGGGAGCCGCATCCCGATCATGGCCATGACCCGGCCGGAAAGCTCTACCGGAGGCAGCAGGGGCTGGGCGGCCAGCTCGCTGACGGCCGTGCGCAGCGGTCCGATCTGGGCAAGCGCGTCCTGACAGTGCTCGCACTGCCGGGCATGCCCGTCCAGCGCGCCGCCGGCGAGGTCATCCCATAGCTGGTCGACGGCGTAGCCGCAGGGAAGGCGGCTGGCGGCCAGGTTCACCGCCATGGCTTCAGCTCCTCCGCCAGCTGGGGGCGGGCCCGGTGCAGCCGTCCGCGGACGGCGCCGGGAGTCGTATGCAGGACGACGGCGACCTCTTCATAGGACATCCCCTCCAGTTCCCTGAGTATCCAGCAGGCCCGCTGCTCAGGCGTCAGGCGGTTCAGCGCGCACCGCAGTGCCGCGGCCAGGCCGTCGGCGAGCGCATGCTCCTCGGGCCCGGGAAACCGGTCCGGGACGGCGGCGCACGCATCGTCGAGCGGGGCCTGCGGGCGCTGGACGCGGATGGCGCTCAGCGCCCGCGTGACGGTGATCCGGTATAGCCAGGCGGCGAAGGCCTGCTCGGCCCTGATCTCGTGCAGCAGCCGCCAGGCGGTGAGGAACGCCTCCTGGGCCGTGTCGGCGGCGCCGCACGGGTCTGTGACGATGCGCGCCGCGATCCGGTACACCGGCACCCGGTAGCGCCGGACGAGGGCCTCGAACGCCCCGGTATCCCCCTCGCGGGCCCGCACGACGAGGGTGGCGTCGTCGAGAGCGGTGTCCGCCGGCCGGGAAGGGCCGTACGCGCCGCCGACAGGCTTCCCCCCCATGAGAGACCCGGCTGCCCGGGACGCGGCACCTCAAACTCACGCTGCGGCTCATTTACTTGCTGCCGCACCCGTGACATCCGGCACCGTCGCCGCGTCTTGCCTACAAGCGACAGATACCAACGTGAGGAGCCGAGACGGTGAGCACACCAGAAACCGCACGCAGCACAGCACAGGCAGCGGGCACCGCGCCAGACACCCCGCGCTCCGCCGCGGGTCCCGTGCCCGCGCCGCGCCGGGCCTCAGCCGAGCTGGCGACCGAGCACGGGAACACGACGATCTCCGATGTCGTGGTGGCGAAGATCGTCGCGATGGCGACCCGCGAGATCGATGGCGTGTACGCGATGGGCACGGGCACGGCACGCATGATCGGGGCGGTGCGCCAGCGCGTCCCGGGCACCAGGGCGAGCGACACCCAGGGGGTGGCCGTGGAGGTCGGCGAGCGGCAGGCCGCCGCCGATATCGACCTGGTGGTCGAATACGGCGTGGCCATCCCCGACCTGGCCGCCTCGGTCCGCAGCAACGTGATCAACATGGTGGAACGGATCTGCGGCCTGGAGGTCACCGAGGTCAACATCGGCATCGACGACATCCACCTTCCGGGCGAGGAGGCCACTGATACGAGTCCGCGGGTGCAATGACCAGCCTGGATGATCAATCACCCACAGCGGTGGCCGGCCTCGCCGATCTGATCGCCGCGGCCGTTGCCGGGTGCCCCGGCGTGACCGGCCTGGGGCAGGCCCCCGGCATCCCGGTGGCCACCTACCTGCCGGGCCGGACGGTGTCCGGCGTGGCGGTGCGGGCCGACGAGGTAGAGGTCAGCGTCGTGGCCCGGTACGGGCCGCCGCTGTCGCAGATCGCCGCCCAGGTCCGGCAGGCCGTGGCGCCGCTGGTGCCCGGGCGGGTGGTGGACGTGGTCATCGCCGACATCGCGCCGCCCGGACCGCGGTTCGCGGCCGCGGCGGAGCCGGCCGGCCGCCGCCTGGCGGAGCAGGGCAATCGACAAGAAACGAGGGAATCCGCTAATGGATGAGGTCCGCATGATGCCGATCCTCGGCCTGGCGTTCGGGATCGCCTTGGGCTTCGCCGGCGCGTTCGGCGGCTGGTCGGCGTTCGTAATCGTGCTGGTGCTCGGCCTCGTCGGCTACATCACCGGACGAGCGCTGACCGGCGAACTCGACCTGAGCAGGATGTTCGTCACCAGGGAGCGGAGGCCGCTGTGACCGCTGCCGATGTGGCGGTCCCGCCGCCCAGGCTCTCCGCGCCCGGCGGGCGGGGGCGGACCACCATCGCTGACCGGGTGGTGGTCCGCGTGGCGACCCAGGCGGTCGCCGAGGTCGAACAGGCCGGCGGAGCCGCCCGGCAGCTGATGGGGATCACGATAGGCCGCCGGGCCGGCGAGGGTCCCGCCCGCGTTTCCGCGCGTATCGACGGCCCCCTCACCATGATCGAACTGCGGCTTTCCCTGGCCTACCCGGCACCGGTGCGCACCCTGGCCCGGGAGGTCCGCAGGCACGTGATGGAGCGGGTCGCCGGCATCACCGGCCTGGAGGTGCGCCATGTGGACATCGAGGTAGCCGACCTGCTGCCCGGGAGGCAACGGTGAGCGACGTCGCCAGCGCCCACGACGACGCCACGGTGCTGCTCCCGCCCGGTGAGCAGCCGCGCCCGGCCCGGTCCGGCGCCTGGTCGCGGCCCGGGCCGCGGCGGATGGCCCGGCGGGAGTTCCGGCCGCGGCGGACCATACCGGGCGTGCTCGTCGCGGCGGTGCTCGCCGCGGCGGGGATCATCGGCTGCATATGGGCGGCGTCCGCCGCGCTTGGCCACCCGCTGTGGAACGTCTCGTACGGCGATTTCGCCGGCCCGATGCAGACCACCGCGCACTGGGACGACACGCGCACCCTGGCCATCGCCGCGGCGGTCGCGTTCGTCGGCCTGGTGCTGCTCCTCACCGCGGTGCTTCCCGGCCGCCCGCGGGCCGTCGTGCTGGCCTCCGGGGACGACTCGGTCATCGTCGGTGTGCCAAGGCGCAGCCTGCGCCGGTCGCTCGGCTGGCTCGCCGTGGAGGTGCCCGGCATCGACAGCGCCAGGGTCAGGATCAGACGCCGCTCCGTCACCGTGCGCGCCACCACCCGGCTGCGCGATACCGCCGGGCTCCGCGAGGGCGTGCGCGCCGTCGTCCAGGAGCGCCTCGACGCGCTCGATCCGCTCTGGCCGCCGCGGGTCAGGGTCCGGCTGCGCCGGAAGAGGGAGTGATAGCGATGACACGCCACACTGCGCGGGTCAGCCGCACCGGGCTCGCGATCATCGGCCTGATCCTCCTGCTCGGCGCCGGCGCCGTCCTGGCCCGCGGCCTGAACGCCTCGGCCTCCGTTCTCGGCAGTTCCCACGCCCCGCTGCTCACCCACGCGCAGGTCCAGTACCCGGCGCGGAATGGCTGGGTCTGGCCGGTCGTGGCGGCGGCCTGCGCCGTGATCGCACTGCTCGCGCTGTGGTGGATGGCCGCCCAGACCAGCACCAGGACGGTGCGCCGCATGCCGGTCGAACCCGACCGCCTCCACGGGACAACGGTCCTGCGCGCCGACGCGGCCACCAGGGCGATTACCAGCGAACTCGGGAGCTATCCCGGCATCCGCGCGGCCGATGCCGCGCTGCGGGGGCCGGCGGTGACCCCCGGCCTGCGGCTGTCCGTCACCGCGGAAAACCGCGCCGACCCCGCGGCGGTCCGTGCCCGCATCGAAACCGAGGCCCTCCCCCATCTGCGCACCGCCTTGGAACGCGACACCCTCCCCACCGTGATCCGCCTGGGGTTCAGCCGCGCGTTCGACAGGAACCTCGCCTGAGCGGCTATGACGTCAGCGTCCCGGCGGCGCGGGGGCGGAAGGCGGCGAAGGGGTTGGTGACCACGAGCTCCCGGCAGGCGAACCGGTAGAGGGTAGCGGGCCGGCCGCCGCCCGCGGCGGGCCGGGACACGTCCGGGGTCGGCTCGATCACCCCGCGGCGGGTCAGAATGCGCTGCAGGTTGGTGGCCGACACCGGGTGGCCGAGCGCCGCGGCGTAGGTGTCCCGCAGCTGCGCGATCGTGAAGATCTCGGGCGCCAGCGCGAAGCCGATGTTCGTATAGGACAGCTTCGCACGCAGCCGCTCGCGGGCCGACCCGACGATCGAGCCGTGGTCGAAGGCGGTCGGCGGCAGCTCGTCTACCAGGTGCCAGGTCGTGTCGGCCGGGAGCCGCGGCCTGGCGTCGGGCGTGACCAGCGCGAGGTAGGCGGTCGCGAGCACCCGCTCGCGCGGGTCGCGGGCAGGATCGCTCCGCGTCTCCAGCTGCTCAAGGTGGGCTATCTCCGGGATGTCGACCTTGGCCGCGAGGTGCCGGCTGGCCGACGCTCCGAGCCGTTCGCTGGGAAGCAGCGGACCGCCCGGCAGCGCCCATGCGCCTTCGAACGGCGGCTCGGCGCGCCGCCAGAGCAGCACGGTCAGCTGCCTCTCGCGGACCTGGAAGACAACCCCGAGCGCCTCGTGACGGAAACGGTCAGCAGGCACACGCCCATGGTAACGATGTCGCCGCCGCGCGCGGCCGGTCTCCTGGTGCTGGGGCGGGAGGCCACGACCCCGCTCCTGCCGGGGCGCGGGCCACAGCTCCTCGGGCCGGCCCGCCGCAAGCTGAGCGGCACCGGTCCATGATCCGGAAGGATTTTCATACCTATACCAGATTTTTCTTGCATGGTGAAAGATTTTTCGGCTAGCGGAGCAGCCGCGTTCCGGTTCCCGGTTCGCGGGAGGCCGCGTTCCGTTCGCGGGAGGCCGCGTTCCGGCTCGCGGGCCGGGACGCGGCGGGCCGCCGGCTCCCGGGGAGGTGCTGGCCGGCACGGGAGGCTCCGCGGCCCCGGAACTGTCCGGGTGCGCGGCCCGGCGGGCGGAAGTTTTCGACCGGGGGTAGATATCCTTTTGTTTTCGACTTATAGTCGAAAACCATGAACGTCGATCCAGGCTGGGCGGCGCGGGTCCGGCGGCTCGCCGCCGACCGCGATGCCGTGATCCTCGCCCACAACTACCAGCGTCCCGAGATCCAGGAGGTCGCCGATCACGTCGGCGACTCGCTCGCCCTGGCGCGCATGGCCGCCGCCAGCTCCGCCCGCGTGATCGTGCTCGCGGGCGTGTACTTCATGGCGGAAACGGCCAAAATCCTTTGTCCCGAACGTACGGTGCTGATTCCCGACGCGGCCGCGGGCTGCTCGCTGGCGGACAGCATCACGGCGGCCCAGGTCCGGGAGTGGAAGCGCGAGCACCCGGGGGCGGCCGTCGTCGCCTACGTGAACACCAGCGCCGAGGTAAAGGCAGAGGCCGACGTCTGCTGCACGTCCGCCAACGCCGCGCAGATCGTGGCCGCCATACCCGCCGAACGCGACGTCCTCTTCCTCCCCGACCAGTTCCTCGGCGCGCACGTCCGCCGCGTCACCGGCCGCGCCAACCTGCACGTCTGGCTCGGCGAGTGCCACGTCCACGCGGGCATCAGCCCGGAGGAGCTGCGCCGCAAGGCGGCGGCCGACCCCGGGGCCGAGCTGTACGTCCACCCGGAGTGCGGCTGCGGCACGGCCGCGCTCTGGCAGGCCGGCGCGGGCGACCTGCCCGCCGGGCGGACCAGGGTGCTGTCCACCGGCGGGATGCTCGCCGCGGCCCGGTCGACCCGGGCGACGGCGGTGCTCGTCGCGACCGAGACGGGGATGCTGCACCAGCTCCGGAAGGCGAACCCGGCGGTGCGCTGGGAACCGGTCAACCCGCACGCGGAGTGCCGGTACATGAAGATGATCACCGCGCGGGCGCTGGAGACGTGCCTGCGCGACGGCGTGACCGAGGTGCGCGTCGACCCCGGGGTGGCGGCCCGCGCGCGCCGCGCGGTCGACGCGATGCTCGCCGCCGGCCCGGCCCCCGCGGGCGCGGCGTGATCCGGGCCCTGCCCGCGGTCCGGCCGCGCTGGCGGCTCGACGCGGACGTCGTGATCGCGGGGTCCGGCGCGGCCGGGATCTCCGCCGCGCTCGCCGCCGCCGCGCTGCCCGGGCGGCCCCGGGTGCTGATGATCAGCAAGGACCTGGCCGGCGGGGCCACGCCGCTCGCGCAGGGCGGCCTGGCCGCCGCGATCGGCCCCGGCGACAGCGCGGCGGCGCACGCGGAAGACACGCTGTCCGCCGGCGCCGGGCTGTGCGACCCGCGGGCCGTGGCCGCGCTCGCCGCGGCCGCGCCGGACGCGGTCGGCTGGCTGGCCGCCACGGGAGCGCGCCTGGAGCGGCGGGCGCTGCGCCTGGAGGGCGGCCACAGCCGCCGCCGTGTCGCGCATGCCGGGGACGCGACCGGGGCCGAGGTGCACCGGGCACTGCTCGCGGCGCTGCTCGCGAGCCGGGTGGAGGTCCGCGACCGGACGATCGCGCTGGACCTGGCCGGGAGCGGCGCGCGAGGCGGCGCCGTGGCCGGGCTGCTGGCGGCCACGGTCGGCCCGGGCGGTGAGCTGGATCCCGGGCTGATCTCGGCGCGGGCCGTCGTGCTCGCGGCCGGCGGCCTCGGCCAGGCGTTCGCCACCACCACGAACCCGGCGGGCGCGACCGGCGACGCCCTCGCGATCGCGGCGCGGGCCGGCGCGTGGCTGCGCGACCCGGAGTTCGTCCAGTTCCATCCGACCGTGCTGTGGCGCGACGGCGCGGCCGGGCAGCGCCCGCTGATCACCGAGGCGCTGCGCGGCGCCGGCGCGGTGCTCCGCGACCTGACGGGCCGGCCGCTGATGGCGGGGCACCATCCGCGCGGCGACCTCGCGCCCCGCGACGTCGTCTCGGCCCGCATGCAGGAGGCGATCGCCAGCGGACGGCAGAACAGCGGCCATCTGTGGCTGGACGCCACCGCGCTCGGCCGCGGCGTGCTCGAGAACGGATTCCCGGCCGTCACCGCGGCCTGCCGGCAGGCCGGCGTTGACCCGGTGACGGAGTTCATCCCGGTCGCGCCCGGCGCGCACTACTCCTGCGGCGGAATCCAGGCCGACCTGGACGGCCGCACCAGCATCGCGGGCCTGTACGCGGTGGGCGAGGCGGCCAGCACGGGCGTGCACGGGGCCAACCGGCTGGCCTCCAACTCGCTCACCGAGGCGGTGATCTGCGGACGCCGGGCCGCCGGGGCGATCGGCCGCGACCTCGCCGCGGGCACGCTCCCCGCCTGCGAGTCCGCCGATGGCGCCATCGGCATGCTCTATCCGGGCCGTTGGCGCCATCGGCAGGCAGGCGGCGCGGGCGGCGGGGCGATCGCGGGCGGCGCAGACGGCGGGGCGATCGCGGGCGGCGCGGCGATCGCGGGCGGCGGGGCGATCGCGGGCGGTGCGGGCGGCGGGGCGATCGCGGGCACGCCGGGCGCGGGGGCCGGCGTGTCCGCGTCGGAGCGGGCCTCGCTCGCGGCGGCCATGTCCCGGTACGCGGGCGTCCTGCGGGACCGCGAGGGGCTGGCCGCCCTGGTCCGGACGCTCGAACAGGCGGCGTGCGCGCGCGCGGAGTCAGGGGGGTACGTTCGGGGCAAAGATCTCGATATGCGGACCGTGGAGGCGACGAACCTGCATACCGTGTCCGCGCTGATCGCCGTCGCCGCGCTGCGCCGGGCGGAGAGCCGGGGGTGCCATCGGCGGCGGGACGCGCCTACGGCCGCGGCGGACCCGTGGCACACGCTGGTGCGCTGGGACGGGCGGCGGCTCGCTGTGACGGAGGAGCCGCTGTGACCCCGGAGACGGCGGCGGCGCTGCGGGCCGCGGGGCTCGGCCCGGAAGAGACCTGGCAGGTCGTCCGGCGCGCGCTGGAGGAGGACTTCCGGTACGGGCCGGATGTCACCAGCGCGGCGACCGCCGCGGACGCGGCGCTCACCGCCGAGGTGGTGGCGCGGCAGCACGGGGTGCTGGCCGGGGTGCCGGTCGCGCTGGCGGTGCTCGACGCGGTCGGCGGCATCGCGGGCGAGGTGCTGCGCCCGGACGGTTCCCGGCTCCGCCCGGGCGACGCGGCGCTGCGCGTCAGCGGCCCGGCCGCGGCGGTGCTCGGCGCGGAGCGGACCATGCTCAACTTCCTCACCCACCTGTCCGGGATCGCGACCGCGACCCGGGCCTGGGCGGACGCGGTCGCCGGCACGGGGGCGGTGATCAGGGACACCAGGAAGACCACGCCCGGGCTGCGCCTGCTGGAGAAGTACGCCGTGCGGTGCGGCGGCGGCGAGAACCACCGGATGGGGCTGGGCGACGCGGCGCTGATCAAGGACAACCACGTGGCGGCGGCGGGCGGGATGGCCAAGGCCATCGAGGCGGTGCGCCGGGCGGCTCCGGGGGTGCCGCTCGAGGTGGAGTGCGACACCCTCCAGGAGGTCCGCGAGGCGCTGGCGGCGGGCGCGCGGTTCCTGCTGCTCGACAACATGCCGGCCGAGGCGATGCGGGCGGCGGCGGCCGAGGCGCGGCGGTACGACGGGGTGCGGCTGGAGGCCAGCGGCGGGCTGCGGCTGGCGACGGCCCGCGAGGTCGCGGCCGCCGGCGTGGACTACCTCGCGGTCGGCGCGCTGACCCACTCAAGCCCGGCGCTTGACCTGGGGCTGGACGTCGCGGGCTGAAGCCGCGCTCACCTGGCGGGCGCCAGGGTACCCCGCACCTGGGCGACGCTCACCTGGGCGACGCTCACCTGGGGGGCGCCAGGGTGCCCCACACCTGGGGGAACTGCCCGACGCCGAGCTTGCGGCAGATCATCTGGGCCGCCATGCCGACCGCCTCGGTGACGGTGGGGAACGCGAACGGGACCGCGGCGACCTGTTCGACGGCCATGTTCGCGGTCATGGCGGTGGCGATGACCTGGATGATCTCCGCGGAGTACTCGCCGAGGACGTGGCCGCCCAGGATCGTGCGGTCGCGGCGGTCGACGATGAGCTTGCAGAACCCGTCCGGCCGCCCGTCGGCGACCGGACGGAGCAGGTCGCGGTAGTCGGCGGTGGCGGTCACGATGTCGTGGCCGCGCGCCGCGACAGGTTCGGTCAGGCCGACCTGCCCGTATTCGGGGTCGGTGAAGCTGCCCGAGGGGACGACGCGGTAGCTCGCCCTGGCGTGCGGGCCGCCCAGGGCGTTGCGGGCCGCGATGCGGCCCTCCGCCGTGGCCACCTGCACGAGCTTGGCGTGGCCGTTGACGTCGCCCGCGGCGAAGATATGCGGGACGTTGGTGCGCAGGCATGCGTCGACGGGGATCGCCGACAGGCCATCCTGCACGCCCGCCGCGCCGAGCGCGAGCCCCGCCGTGTCCGCGGGCCACCCGATCGCCGCGAACACCGCGTCGAAGGCCTCGCCGTCCGCGCCGTTCCCGCCGCCTGCCGGGGCACCGCCTGCCGGGGCACCGCCTGCCGGGGCGGCGCCTGCCGGGGCGGCGCCCGCGTACCGCACCGCGACCTGAGCGCCCCGCCGTTCGAGCGCGCGCACCCGCGTGCCCGTCCGCACCACGATGCCCCTGTCCCGGTAGGCCTGCATCAGGCCGGCGCTCACGGCAGGGTCGGCGGCGGCGATGAGGGAGGGGGCCGCGTCGAAGATGGTGACCCGCACGCCGAAGTCGGCGAGGATAGAGGCGACCTGGCAGCCGGTATCGGCACCGCCTATCACGGCGGCCCGGGCTGGCAGGCTGGTCAGCGACGGGATGTCGTCGTAGGTGAGGGCCAGCTCGGCGCCGGGCACGGGCAGCGGGGCGGCATGGCCGCCGACGGCCAGGATGACCCGGTCGGCGGTCCACACGCGGCCCTCGCCGGACCGCAGGGTATGCGGGTCGGTGAAGGAGACCGGCCCGGTGTGCTCGGCCAGGGCGATGCCGTACCCGCGCAGGCAGGCCGCCAGCTGCTTGGCCTCGCGCGCGTAGCGTGCGACCTCGGCGCTCTTGCCCAGGATGGCGCGCAGGTCCGGCTCGGGCGCGGGGCCGCGCAGCCCGAACTGCTCCCAGGAGGACCAGTCGCGGGCCAGGCGGGCCGCGCGGGCGAGGGTCCGCACCGGAGCGGGGCCGCGGTTCAGCGCGGTGCCGCCTACCTCATCGGCTTCGAGCAGCGCGACGTCGGCGCCCAGTTCGCGCGCCTGCAAGGCAGCCGCCATGCCCGCGGCGCCGCCGCCGACGACGGCCACCCTCATCGCGCTGTCCCGTGCCATGGCCATGGCGCCCTCCCATGGGTTAGCCGGATAGCCGAGCGTCGCCGGCATGAGCGCAAGGCCGGCGGCAACGGGGCTGATACCCGCCTTACCCGGAAGATAACGTTCCAGTGATCGGCCGGTCACCCGCGAAGGGATGCGGGCACGGCTCAGGGCGGCGGGCACGCCCGGCCTCGCGCTGCCCGTCCGCCTGCCCCGGACACGGCGAGAGCCCCGCCCAGGGGGCGGGGCTCTCGCCGATCGTGGGCCGTACTGGATTTGAACCAGTGACCTTCTCCGTGTCAGGGAGACGCGCTCCCGCTGCGCCAACGGCCCGTGCTCCGAGAGCCTACCAGAGCTGACGGCCTGCGGCGCGCCAATGCCCGGCGCCGGCCGGCGCCATCCCGGCGGGGGAAACGGCCGCCGGGCCGGCCGGGCCGCCGGGTCATCGGGGAGGGGCTGGCCGCGGAGCGGGCGCCCGGCCCGCGGGCGCCCGCTCGCGGGCCGGGCGCTGCCCGGGGCTACCCGGTACTACAGGAGACGGTAGGCCATGTCCACTGGCCGTTGGGCGAGACCGTGAAGCCCCAGTTGTTGCCGCTGCCGTTGGGCGTGGCAACCATCACGTACTGGCTCGGCCAGGTAGCGTTGACGTTCCAGGTGGAGTAGACCACCGCGGGGGCCACCATGTCCACCGTCACGGTCCAGGTGTTGGAGCCGGTGACCGAGACGTTGAGGTTGTACCAGTTGCTTCCCTTCGCCCCGGCCGACAGCGTCGCGGTGCAGCCGCTGGAACCGCCGCCGCCGCCACCGCCGCCACCGCCGCCACCGCTACCGCCGCCACCGCCGCCGGACGAGCCGCCGTGGCTGACCGTGAAGTTGGAGCTACCACTGCCGCCGCCCCAGGCCTCGGTCGCGAAGATCTGGTAGTTCATCGAGCCGAGGTTCATGCCGTGGCTGGCCCACGCGTTGAAGATGTTCTGCGGGGTGATGGTCCCGCTGGTGGTGTTTCCCTGCCGGATTGCCAGGTACTGCTCGAAGGTGCAGCTGTTGCCCGTAATGCAGGGCTGGTTGACCTGCTGGTGCTCGTAGAGGTTGTACGTGGCGCCATCGCTGGTCGTGGTGCCCATGAAGGTGCCCAGCGCGGGGCTACCGCCCTGGTCGTCCTCGATGATGTAGTACTCGACCAGCGGGTTAGTGGACCAGCCGTAGAGGGAGGCCAGCGCGGTGCCGCCGTTGGCGTTCATGCTTCCGCTGAAGCTGACCGTCTGGTTGCTGCCCGGGTTCCAGCCGACGCCGGCGACGAAGTCGCCGATGCCGCTCCACGAGGTGGAGTAGCTGTTGCTCGAGTTCAGCGTGATGCAGGCCGATCCTTGGCCGTTGGACCACATCTGGTAATACATGCCGCCGTTCGTGCCGGTCTGGTTCGAGCAGATGCTCGTCGCCGCCTTGGCGGTGCCGGGCAGCGCCGCCGAGGCCGCGGCCAGGACCGCGGCGACGGCGATGCCCAGCAGCAGCCGGGCCCGCCCGCTGCCGCGGGCTCTCGGTACATGCAGGGGGGCGTTCACGCGTACCTCCTCCTTGGACGGGCCGCCATGCGGCGACGGCCGGGGGAACCAGGCCGGGGGAGCCTGATCGGCGGCTTTTGATACCTGCCGCTGGCGTTAGTGTGAGTTGGCGGCAATCACCCGTCAATTACTTTCGGAAAAATTTCGAACCGAAAATTGGGGCACTGGCTTTCGAAAGGGCTCTTACTGTCCTCGACAACCGGGGATAATATGACTGATGGGACGAAATTATACCGGAGATGTTTAAAAGGCAATGATAAGGATTAGCGCGCAAGTCATCGAAATTTCGATGATTATCGAAAGTTTCGAGAACGCCGTCAGCGCGGTCCGCCCCCGCGGACGCCGGGTCCCCCGCGCCGCGGATCGGGGTCAGTGGGCCGCGGATCGGGGTCAGTGGGCCGCGCACACCGGCCGGTAGCGGGCCATGTCGGCGGACCAGGCCCGGCCGGTGTGCGGGTCCCGCTGCTCGTCCGGGTCGAGCCCGTCGTAGCTCCAGCCGGTAGCCGGCTCGCCGCACACGGCGCACGGCGTGACCTTCGCGCTCTCACCCGCGGGGCCGTCGGCCTCGGACCGCCGGACCCGGATCCAGATCATGACCCCGAGTGCGACGACGTGAATCAGCGTCACGAGAACGGTCACGGTGGTCAGGCTGGTGTTCACTCGCTCTCCTAAGCTCTCCCTTCCCGCCTGGGAAGAACCGTGACCGCGGCGATTTCGTCCCGCTTCACGGCGCGATCTGCGTCACAGGCCGCTCGGCCCGGCCATGGCGAGGCCGCCGCCCGGCGCGGGGCGCGTCGCGGATCAGGGACGACCCTGATGTCCCCGGGACGCACACCAGGGTGCGAACCAGGGTGCGAACCAGGGCCGATCCCGGTCGACGGCGGCCGCCGCCGACGGCAGCCTTGAAGCGGGAACGCAACCAGCCTGACGTGAACGGAGACCGATCACCATGCCCGGGATCATCGCCCTCGCCCTTATCGCCGTCGTGGCCCTGACCATCCTCGGCTTCGCCGTGCACCTGCTGTTCTCCCCGTGGCTGCTGGCGGCCATCGCCATCCTGGCCTGGATCATGTTGCGGTCGCGCCGCTCCCGCCGCTAGCCCGCCCCGTGCGCCGCCGGTCCAGGCCGATCGTAAACATTCAGGCAACTGAGACCGGTCCCCGCGACGGGGTCGCTAGTTTTCCGGCCATGGGATTCTTTGACAGGTTCGAGGCCCAGAACGCCTACGATCAGGTCTACGGCGATGAGATGCCGCGGCATGAGGTCACGCATGAGCTGCTGGCCGGCGCGGCCGGCTTTGAGGCGATGCGCATGTACGAGCATCACCGGGAGCGGGAAGGCATCGCCGAGCACCACGAGCTCGCCAAGGAACTGCTGGCCGGCTTCGCCGCGGCGGAGGTCGACAAGCACTTCGAACGCGGCTACTACGATCACCTGGACCGCGAGCAGGCCAGGATCGCGGCCCAGCAGCAGGCTGACTACCTCTGGCAGCAGCAGTACGGCCAGTACTGAGTCATATCCAGGCCGCGTGCGTCCGGGATTCCCGGACGCGCGCGCTAGGAGGCGGCGAGGACGGGCTCGCCGGTGAGGAGCTCCAGGGCCGACAAGGCCAGCCATAGCTCGGCGATGTCGGCGGACTCGACCAGCGTGCGCCCGGTGAGCTGGGCTACCCGCTCCATCCGGTAGACCACGGTCTGCCGGTGGACATTGAGCTCGGTCGCGGTGCGCTGCCAGGAGCGCCGGCACCGCAGGAAGGCCGCGAGCGAGCGGACCAGCTGGCTGCCGTTCGCGCGGTCGTAGTCGAGCAGGGCCCCGAGGGTGCGGTCGACCAGCGCCTGCGCCTCGGCGGGGTCGCGCAGCGCGGGGAGCGGGGTCGCGTCCCCGTAGCGGGCGAGCCGTCCCTCCCGCTCCGCCGCGACCCCCAGGGCCCACATGGCCTCCCTGGCCGCCTCGGGCGTGCGCGCGGGCGAGCCGAGGACGTTGCTCACGCCGACCGCGACCGCGCGCCCGCCGAGCCGCTCCTGCACGGCCGGGGCATTTTCATGGTCGGCCAGCAGAACGAACAGCACCTGGCCGCGGCGCAGCACGAGATGGTCGATCCCGCGGCGGCGCAGGCCGATGTGCAGCCGCCGCCCGGTCTCCTCACCCGGCCCCCTGGCGGCGAGCACCCGCGCCCGGGCCGGGTCGATGCGGTGCCCGGCCAGCTGCCGCGCGGCGGCCGCCGCGTCCAGGCCCGAGTCGAGCAACTGGGCGAACAGGACCGCGCCGGTCTGGCGCGCGTGATCCTGGCGTGTCCACGCGTGCGCCACCTGGACCGCGATCGCCGTCGCGGCGTGCTGCAGCAGGGCGAGATCGAATCCGTCCCCGGCCGTGCGCTCGGCGACGAGCAGCGTGGGCTCCTCGTAGGGCACCTCCACCGCGACGGCCGGATGCGCCCCGGAAGCCAGGTGCAGCAGCCCCGGCACGGCGCCGCCGCGCTGGGCCAGGGCCGAGGCGACCGCGGCGCGCAGCCGCTCATCCGGCGTGCGGGTACCGTCGAGCGCCGGCGTCCCGGTGGCGTTGTCCAGCACGTACAGCCGGCAGCCGAGCTCACGCTCCAGCCTGCCGATGAAACCAGCCGGGTCGGCTCCGGCCACCGCGATGTGGATGGCGGCGTAGATCCGCCCGGCCCGCGCGAGCCGGGCCGCCTCCTCGTGGATGGTCGCGTCGGCGACGGCGCGGCTGAGCGCGATGAAGCTCACCGAGTAGGGCACTCGCAGCAGCGGCAGGCCGAGCTCCTCCGCCCGGGCCACGGCGCGGCCGGCGATCCTGGGCGTTTCCGGGTCGGTGCCGATGACCAGCGCCGCGGCTTCCGCGGCGGCCAGGCCCTCGATGAGCGCCGCCTGGCCCGCGGCCGACCGGGGCAGCGTGCGGCCGTTCTTCATGAGCAGCTCGCCGCCGGCCAGCCAGTCCCACGGCGTGGCCAGGTCAGAAGCATGCGCCCAGGTGACGGCCCGGTCCAGCCCGGCCGCGCCCGCCAGCACCTCCAGGCGCAGGTGCGGCTGGTCAACCAGGTCGCGTACGCTAACCGCCACTATACGATCGTACGAACGCGCGGCCCCGAATCCTAACCATCGCACACTGTCGGATGCCGGCGGCGGCCGAATACGCTCCTGCCACCCGGACAAGCACAGGCAGGAACGACCATGGCTGACCCCCAACCGCAGTCCCTGACGCTCAAGCGCGGCTTCACCTTCCGCTCCGCGTTCTCGCTCGCGTTCGCCGACGTGTCGCCGATCGTGGCGCTGTATACGGTGTTCTCGATCGTGGTCGCCCTGGCGGGCGCGGGGTTCTGGTGGGCCTTCCCGATCGTGCTCGGCGGCCAGCTGCTGGTGGCGGCGGTGTTCGGCGACGTGTCGTCGCGCTGGCCGCTGGCGGGGTCGGTCTATCAGTGGTCGCGGTACCTGATCGGCCCGCGGTACGGCTGGTTCACCGCGTGGGCCTACATCTGGGGCCTGACCATCGCGCTGTCGGCGCTGGCCTACGGGGCCGCCGGCTTCCTGCTCGGGGCCGCGGGCGACGCCGCGCCGCCGGCCCTCGCGCACGCGCTGACCGCGCTGGCGCTCGTGGCCTTCGGCACCGGGATGAACATCGCCGGCCGGATCTTCCTGAAGGTCTTCCTCGGGCTGTCCATCGCGGCCGAGATCATCGGCTCGGTCGGGCTCGGCACGCTGCTCCTCGTCAGGTACCGGGTCAGCCCGTTCGGGGCCCTGGTGCACACCGCGGGCGGGCTGCACGCGAGCGCGTGGCTCGGCGGCCCGTTCGTCGCCGCGATAGCGGTCGCCGGCTGGTCGTTCCTCGGGTTCGAGTCGGCCGGGTCGGTCGCCGAAGAGGTGCGCGAGCCGTCCAGGAACGTGCCGAAGGCCATCTTCTTCGCGCTGCTCGCCGTCGGCCTGGTGGTGCTGTACTCCGGCCTCGCGCTCGACCTGGCGGTGCCGGACGTCAGCGCGGTGCTCGCGGGCCGGGTGCCCGACCCGATCGGCGCCACGCTCAGCGCCCACCTGGGCACGGGAGCGGCCCGCGGCTTCCAGGTGCTGTTCCTGTTCGGGTTCCTGGCCAGCTTCACCGCCGTGCAGACCGCGGTCTCCCGCTGCGTCTGGGCCAACGCCAGGGACCGGGTGCTGCCGGGGCACGCTTTCCTGGTGAAGGTCACCAGGGGCGAGCGGCTCCCGTACAACTCCATCCTCCTGACCGGCGTGATCGCGGCGGCCCTGCTGTTCATCAGCACCTCCAAGGTCTACGCGGTGCTGATCAGCTTCACCAACGCCGGCTTTTACACCGCGTTCGCGCTGCCGGTGCTCGGCGCCGCCTGGATCAGGCTCCACGGCCGGTGGCGGGCGGGAGCGTGGTCGACCGGCCGGTGGGGGAACCTCATCACCTACGTCGCGGGCGCCTGGCTGCTCGCCGAGATCGTCAACATCGCCTGGCCCCGCGCCTCGCTGTACGGCGCCGGCTACCTGAGCTGGAGCGTGCTGCTGATGATCGGCATCCTCACCGTCGCGGGTACCGCGGTCAACGCCTGGGTCTTCCGCGACGGCGGCACGCACGTCCGGCATGTCGCGCCGGACGTGCCGAGCGGGCAGTTCGAGGGGGCGCAGCCGTGAGCACGGCGCTGGTCACCGGGGCCGCGAGCGGCATCGGCGCGGCGGTCGCCGCCGAGCTTGCCGCCGCGGGGTGGCGGGTGGCCGGGTTCGACCTCCGCGTGGCCGCTACCGAGTTCGCCCAGGCCGGCGACGTGACCGACGCGGACGCCGTGGCCGAGGCGGCGGCCCGGGCCGAGCAGGCTCTCGGCCCGATCGACGCGCTGGTCACCGCGGCGGGGCACTACGAGATGACGCCGGTCGCCGACATCACGCCGTCGCAGTGGCACCGGATGCTGCGGGTCCACCTCGGCGGCCTCGTCAACGCCGCCCGGGCCGTCCTGCCCGGGATGCTCGCCAGGCGGGAGGGGCAGATCGTCGCGATCTCCTCCGAGCTGGCCGTGGGCGGAGGAGACGGCGACGCGCACTACGCCGCCGCCAAGGGCGCGGTCATCGGGCTGGTCCGCTCGCTGGCGGCGGAAGTGGCGCCGCTGGGCGTCCGGGTGAACTCGGTCGCGCCGGGGCCGACGGACACGCCGCTGCTCGCCCCCGACTCCCCGTGGCGCGATCCCGCGTACCTGGGCACGCTGCCCGCCCGCAGGCTCGCCACGGCCGCGGAGATCGCGGCCACGGTCCGTTTCGTGCTGACCGAAGGGTCTTTCATGGCCGGCGAGGTCGTGTCGGTCAACAGCGGAGCGGTCATCTGATGCGGGGCGGTGAGCTGACGCGGCTGGCCCTGGTCACCGGTGCCGCGCGGGGCATCGGGCAGGCGATCGCGCGCAGGCTGGCAGCCGACGGCGCGCGCGTCGCCGTCAACGACATCGCGCCGAGCGCGGCAATGGACAAGCTGGCCGCCGAGATCGGCGGCATCGCCGCTCCCGCGGACGTGTCGGACCGGGAACAGGTCCGGGACATGGTCAGGCGCGTCGAGGACGCCCACGGCCCGGTGAGCACGCTGGTGTGCAACGCCGCGTACATGACGATGAGCCCGTTCCTCGGCCATCCGGCCGAGGACTGGTGGAAGATCATCGACACCAACCTGTCCGGCACCTTCCACCTGATCCAGGCGGTGCTGCCGGGCATGCGCGGCCAGGGTCACGGCCGGATCGTGATCGTCACGTCGTACTGGGGGATCGCCGGCTGGCCGAACGCCACGGGTTACGCCGCCTCGAAGGCCGGCCTGATCGCGCTGACCAAGACGCTGGGCCGGGAACTGGCTCCGGAGGGGATCATCGTCAACGCGGTCGCGCCCGGTGTCATAGCCACGCCCCAGCTAGAGGTCGACGCGGCGGACGCGGGCCTGTCCCTGGAGGAGATCGAGCAGCGCTACGCGCGGGGGGTGCCGCTCGGCCGGATCGGCCGCCCGGAGGAGATAGCCGGCGCCGTCGCGTTCCTCGCCAGCCCGCGGGTCGGCGCCATGGTGGGCGCGATCTTGCAGGTCAACGGGGGCGAACTGAGGTGCCGGGCGTAACGCGAGCCGTTCCCTGGCGGCTGCCGCCCAGCCGGTGAGCGCCCCGGCGACGGCATCTTCATGGCCGTAGAACCGCTGGGCCGGCTGCGGGATGGCGACGGCCGCCGGAACGCCGCCCACGAAGCCGAGGAAGACGCCGGAGGCGCAGACGCCGTCGGCGTGCTCCTCGCGGTCGAGTGCGTAGCCCCGCTCCCTGGTCAGCGCCAGTTCCTCCGCCAGGGCCGCCCGGTCGGTGATGGTGGCCGCGGTGAGGCGGGCGAGCGGTCCGGGCAGCGCCCTGGCCAGCCCGGCCGCGTCCATCGTGGCGAGGAGGGCCTTCCCGCCCGCGGTGCAGTGCAGCGGCAGGGACTCCCCCACCGTGCCCACGGCGCGGAGCCGCTGCGAGCCCGTGACCTGGTCCGCGATCGTCACCCTGTCCCGCTCGAGCACGCACAGGTGCACCGTCTCGTTGACCTCGCGGGCCAGCCGTTCGAGCAGCGGGTGCAGCCCTTCCAGGCTGCTCCGCCAGGCGGCTCCCGCCATGCGGTGTATCGCCGGGCCCAGCCGGTACCGGCCGCGCGGGCCATAGCTCTCGACCAGGCCCTCGTCCCGCATCGCGGCCAGCAGCCGGTGCACGGTGGAGCGGGCCAGCCCGATCTGCTCGCCGAGCTCGGCCTGGCTCATTCCGTCCGGGGCGGCGTGCAGGACGCGGAGGATCTCGGCGGTCCGCGCGATGACCTGAATGCCTGCCGGGCCGGGCTCGCTCATGCGGCGGCTCACCCCTCCGCGTTTCCTCCCGTGATACGGGCATTTTCGACCGTATGTCGGTACGGTAGCCACCGGGTGCGCGCCGGTCAAGGAAGGTCAAGGAGGGATAGCCTCGCGGACCACTGCCCTGGGGGGCCGGCGGCTGCCGATAATTGCCATCTGTCCCACAATACGGCAATATGTGGCCGTATCGTGGAATCGTCTATCGGCAAGCCGTTAATTCACCCCGGAGGTACACGGTTGATGAGATATCGAGGCTTCGCCGCCATGCGGCACCGAGGCTTCACGGCATGCGCGGCCGCCGCGGTCGCGCTGGCCGGCGTGCTCACGGCATGCAGCAGCGCGGGCAGCGGCTCTTCGGACCCGTCACGGGCGGCAGCCCCCATCGTCATCGGGGCGTCCGTTCCGCTGACCGGCGGCCTGGCCGGCTTCGGCTACTTCGAGAAGTGGGGTTACCAGCACGCCGTCGACCAGGTGAACGCCGACGGCGGCATCGCGATCGACGGCGTGAAGCACAAGGTAAAGCTCATCGTGCTCGACGACCAGACCAACCCGAACACGACGGTGACCAACGTCGAGCAGCTCATCGCCCAGGACCACGTCACCGCGCTGCTCGGCTCGTGCACCAATACCCTGGTCGTCCCCGGCGCGCTGATCGCCGAGCGGAGCGGCGTGCCGATGGTCACGCCGTGCGCCACCACCGACGGTTTCGCGTCGGTACGGGCGTGGAAGTGGGTCTGGGACATCTTCTTCAACTCCGCGGACCTGACGCAGGCGCCGTTCAAGATGATCGGCGAATACCACCTGGCGACGAACAAGAAGCTTGTCATCTTGCACTCGAACGGGGTGGCGGAAAACATCATCGGCGGGACGCTGTGGCCGAACTGGGCGAAGCAGTACGGCTACCACGTCACCGCGAACGTCTCATACCCGCCGACGAGCACCCAGTTCACCTCGGACCTGCAGGCGGCGAAGGCGGCCGGCGCTCAGATCCTGCTCGCGATCGGGGAGCCGCCCTCGCTGATCGCGATGCGCAAGCAGATGGTGTCCGTAGGCTTCGCGCCCAAGATGGTCGTCATGGAAGAGGGCGGCGAGCCGCTGGCGTTCGCGAACGCCCTGGGTTCGCTGGCGAACGGCGTGCTGGTGGGCGGGTACTGGGACTCCACGTTCCCCTATCCCGGCGCCGCGCAGCTCCGCACCGAGTTCGAGCAGCAGACGCACACCACGTACTCCCAGCACATCGCGGACACCGAGGCGGCCGCGGCGGTCCTGCTCAACGCCATTTCGCGGGCCGGATCGCTCGACGCGGCCAAGATCAACGCCGCTATCGCGCAGACCAACCTGATGACGGTGGTCGGCCGGGTCAGGTTCACCGCACAGCACACCTACACGCTGCCGATGGTGGAGATGCAGTGGCAGAACGGTCACTGCTACGTCGTCGCCCCGGCCAACCGGGCGAATGCGAAGCTCATCTTCCCGATGCCGGCCAGCTAGCCGGCCCGGCCCCGCGCAAGCGCAGGCGGCGGGCGGCCCGGTACCGGGCCGCCCGCCGCCTGCGCTGTCAGCCGTTGTAGATCATGCTCTTGATGCTCAGATCGCTGAACTTGCGGCTGAGCATGCCGAACCTGAGCATCGCGCTGACCGTCCGCTGCAGCCGTACCGGGTCCACGCCCTGCGGGAAGGCGGGCAGCGAGACCAGCGAGGCCACGACCGGGGGCAGGTGCAGGAACGTCTCCAGCACGCGCTCGACCTGCGACCGGCTAGTGGCGGCGATGAGCTGGCCTTCGTTGTAGGCGCGGAGGAACGCCCGCAGGGTATCGGGGTTCCGCTGTGCCCAGGACTGGCTGGTCGCCAGGCCCTGGATCGGGAAGTTGGACGTCGGGCCCTCGTCCAGATCGGCCAGCTCCTGCACCCCGCCGCCCTCTTCGAGGAGGGTCACGAAGGGTTCGGGCACGAAGGCCGCGTCCATCTTGCCGTGCGCGAACGCCGCGCCGACCGCCGGGAACGGGACGAGCGGGAACTGCTCGTCCCGGAGCGGGATCCCGTTGGCCTCGAGCAGCGAGTTGACGAGGATGCCGCCGATGTTCCGCGGCGCGAGGATCGAGATCCGCTTCCCCCGGAGCGCGGCGACGGACGTCACCGGCGTGTGCGGCGGGACGACGACCTCGAGCACGTTGGGCTGGAGGAAGGACGACTCGGCGATGATGCGCAGGTCGGGGCGCTGGCCGTGCAGGTCGGGGTCACCGCCGGTCTGGTTCTCGATGAACGTGACGTAGTCCCCTGAGATGATGTCGGCCTTGCCCTGGATGAGGTCGTCGACCTGCGGCTGGACCAGGGTCTGCAAGCGGAGCTTCACGTTCAGCCCCTCGCGGGCGAACAGCCCGTCCTGCTGGGCGATGAAAAGCCCCGCGGTGTCGATCGCCTCGAAAGCGTCCACGGTGATCGTGGTCTGTTCTAGGTGGCCTGCCGTATCCGGGGAATCGCTGGCACAGCCCGTGAGCAGCAGCCCTGCGGCCATCGCCGTCGCCGTGATCCAGCGGGCCCTGGGTAGCTGGTTGAGCATCACGGAACTCCGTATCCTTCGCTAGGTGGTGGCGTTCTTCTGGGTCTGGGAGGCCGCCCCCGGTTCAGCGGCGCCGCGGCCAGGAGGGCGCCGCGGCCGGGAGACCGAGACCGTCAGGGGACATGGCCTTCCTCCGCCGTGTCCCTGGCCTCGCCGATGTAGAGCGACAGCAGGCGCTCGTCCGCGCGGACGTCGGCGGGCGCGCCGGACAGTGCCACCCGGCCCTTCTCCAGGACCGCGACGCGGTCGGCCAGGGCGAGGCCGCGCTCGACGTTCTGCTCGATGACGATCATCGCCATGCCGTCGGCGTTGAGCGCGTCGAGCGCCTCATACAGCCGGCTGGCCACGATCGGCGCGAGGCCGAGCGATATCTCGTCGAAGATCACCAGGCGCGGCGCCGCCATCAGCGCCCGGCCGATGGCCAGCATCTGCTGCTCGCCGCCGGACAGTGCCGCGCCGGAGTTGCCGCGCCGGGTCCGCAGGGCGGGGAACAGCTCGTAGACCGAGTCGAGGCGGCGGGCGCGCTCCGCCGCCGACCCCGCCGACTGGCCGCCGAGCAGGAGGTTCTCCTCGACGGTCAGGTCGCCGAAGACCCGGCGGCCTTCCATGCAGTGCGCGACGCCGAGCCGGACGATCTCATGGGCCCGGAGCCGGTCGATGCGCCGTCCGCCGAACCAGATCTCCCCGCCGCTGACCGGCAGCATCCCGCTGATCGCCCGCGCCGTGGTCGTCTTCCCCGCGCCGTTGGCGCCGAGGAGCGCGACCACCTCGCCCGGCGCGACCCGCAGCGACACGTCGTGCAGCGCGCGGAAAGAGCCGTAGGACACGGCGATCTTCTTGACCTCAAGCAGCGCGTCCGGCCCGCCGCCCGGCCCGCCGCGCGGCCGGCCCGCACGGTGCCGCGGCCGCTCGCCGCCCGAGGTGCCCAGGTAGACCGCGGCGACCCGCTGGTCGCTGAGGACTTCCCCGGGCGGCCCGGACGTCAGCAGGCGACCGCCGTCCAGGACGAGCAGCCGGTCGCAGCATTCCCTGATCACGTCGAGCACGTGCTCCACGATGAGAATGGCGTCGACCTCGCCGCGCAGCGACTTGATGAGCTCGATGAGCTCGCGCACCTCAGCATCGATCAGCCCGGCGCCGATCTCGTCGAGCAGCAGGACCCGGGGCTTGACGGCGAGCGCCCGGGCCAGTTCCAGCCGCTTGAGCCGGAGCAGGCCGAGTTCGCTGGCGGGCGAGCCGGCGAACTCTTCAAGCCCGCAGCGCGCCAGGATGCGGCGGGCTTCGGCGAGCGCCTCGCGGCGCCCGGCCCGGGCGCCGTAGCGCTGCGCGACCAGCAGGTTCTCCAGCACCGTCAGCCGGCCGAACGGCCGCGGCACCTGGTGGGTGCGGCCCACGCCGCGGCGGGCGCGGCCCCGCGCTCCGATGGCGGTCACGTTCTCGCCGGCAAGCTCCACGGTCCCGTCGCCGGGAATCGCCCCGGAAAGCAGGCCGATCAACGTCGATTTGCCAGCGCCGTTCGGGCCTACCACGCCCAGCACCTCGCCGGACCGCAGCTCCAGGCTGACGTCGTGCACCGCGCGGACGCCGCCGAACGTCCTGCCCACTCCGGCGGCGCGCAGCACGACGCCGGAGCCGGCGGGCGCCGCGCCGTCCCGCGCGGCGGGGGTGGCACCGTCCCGCGCGGCGGGGGTGGCACCGTCCCGCGCGGCGGGGGCAGCGGCAGGCGCCGGGCGGCCGGGCCCGCGCGCCGGCCTGGCCGGCCGGGCCCGCCGCGCGAGCCCGCAGGCCAGGCCCCACAGCCCGTCCGGGGCGAGCCGGACGATGACGATGAGCAGCGCGCCGAGGATGACCAGGTGGATCTCTGGGTAATCCGCCAGCCACTGGGAAAGCCCTACCGAGATCGCCGACCCGAGCAGCGGCCCGGTGATCGTGCCGGTCCCGCCGATGATGGCCGCGTTGACGGCCTCGATCGTCCAGTCGAGCGCGAACGCCCCGCTGGGCTCGACGTAACCGGTGCGCTGCGCCTGGATGCCGCCCACGACCCCCATGACGAGCGCGGCGACGGCGAATGCCGTCAGCTTGGCGCGGAAGGGAGTCACGCCGACCCGTTCGGCGACATCCTCGTCGTCCCTGATCGACTTCAGGGCGAGGCCGAGCCGGGACCGGACCAGCCACGCGACGGCCAGCGAGGCGGCGGCCGCCGTGCCCGCCGACAGGAACCAGATCTCGTCCTGGCCCGGCGCCGTGCCGGACAGGAAGATGCCCTGGTTCCCGCCGAGCCCGTTGTAGTCGGACATGAAGATGGCCAGCGCCTGCGCGAGCACCAGCGAGGCGACGGTGAAGTAGAGGCCGCGGAAGCGGAACATCGGCACCGAGACGGCCACCGCGAACAGCACGGCGACCACGCCGCCGGCCAGGACCGAGGGCAGTACGCCCAGCCCGGCCGACTCCGACAGCTTCGCGGTGCCGTACGACCCGGCGCCGACGAAGGCGGCGACCGCCAGCGACACCATGCCGCCGTAGCCGGCCATCAGGTTCCATGCCTGCGCCAGCGCGGCGAGCTGCACGACCTGGAACGCGACGAGCAGCCCGTACTGGCTGGTGAACCTGGGCAGCGTGGCCATGACCGCGACCGCCGCCAGCGTCGCGGCGAGCGCGCTCATCCGCCGCACGGTCACCGCGGCAGCACCCTTCCGAACAGTCCCTGCGGCCGGAGCGAGAGAACGACGAGGAACGCGGCGAATCCGATGAAGTCGCGGTAGCCGTCGCCGAAGAAGGCGGCGCCGACGCTCTCCGCGACGCCCAGCAGGACGGCGCCGTACACGGTGCCCTGGACCGAGCCGAGGCCGCCGAGCACCACTACCGCGAAACCGCTGATCAGGTACGTGATTCCGGTGGTCGGGGTGAAATCGAACGTGACGCCGACGAGCACGCCGCCGATGGCGGCGCAGGCCGCCGCGAGGCCGAAGACGAGCGCGTGCACCCGCGCGACGTTGACGCCGAGCGCCGCCGCCGCCTCCTCGTCCTCAGAGCTGGCCCTGATCTGGCGGCCGAAACCGGTCCGCCGCAGCAGCAGGTGCACGGCGACGGCCAGCGCGAGCGCGATCCCGAACGAGATCAGGTATGTCACGGGAACCCGGATCCCGGCGACCGCGACCGAGCCGGTCGCGTAGGAAGCCTGCAGCGTCTGCGTGTCACCGGACCAGATCACGATGAACAGGTTCTGCGCGATGACCGACAGCGCGAACGTCGTGATCAGCGCCGGCTCCGGCCCGCGCGCCATGAGCGGCTCAAGCAGCACGCGGTGCACCGGCACGGCGAGGATGAACAGGGCCGCCGCCGCGACCGGGATGGTCAGCAGCGGGTCCAGGCCGGCGTGCCTGCTCAGTTCGAGGGCCAGGTAGGCCCCGAGCACCACCAGTTCACCGTGCGCGAGGTTGACCAGCCGCATCACGCCGAACACCAGCGACAGGCCGAGTGCGGTGACCGCGAAGAGGCCGCCGAGCAGCACGCCGGATACCAGGGCACTGGCCAGGATGCTCCCGGAGGGGATCGTCATGACCGCACGCGCCTAGCCGGGAACACCGGTATGCGGGTCTGTCGCGATCGCACACATGTCATCCGCTTTTCCGTAGAATTGCCTGCGATGTGGGACAGAAAAACCGCATGTCGGGACACTAGGGGCGGGTTCAGGCCCATGTCAAGCCGAATCAACGTTCATAGATGAGACAAGTGAGGGCCGATGGAACTCGGATGCCTGTTCCCGCCGACCGCGCAGACGCCGGAGCACATCGCGGTCGCCGAGGCACTGGGCTATGAGAGGGCACTGGTGTACGACTCGCCGGCCTTCCTCGCCGATCCCTGGATCACGCTGGCCCTCGCCGCCGCGCGGACATCCCGGATCAGGCTCGGCGTGGCCGTGATAACCCCCCGGCTGCGGCACGTGGTCGCGACCGCCACCGCGCTGGCCACCCTGCACGCCCACGCGCCCGGGCGGGTGGAGGCGGTTATCGGCTCGGGCTTCACCGCGCAGCTCATGCTCGGCAAGAAGCCCGTCCCCTGGGCCGAAGTCGAGCGGTACACCGTCGCGCTGCGCGACCTGCTGGCCGGCCGCGACATCGAGTGGGACGCCGCGCTGACCGGGCTGAAGCACGGCCCGAGGACGGGGATAACGCCTCCCGGCCCCGGCATCCCGCTGTACATCGCGGCGCACGGCCCGCGCGGCTACGGGGTCGCGGAGCGGGCGGGCGACGGCATCGTGACCAACCTGTCCCACCGCGGCGGCAACCCCCCGCCGCCGGACATGAGCCGGGTCCAGGTGCTGTACTACGGGACGGTGCTGGCGCCGGGCGAGGACTACGGCGACGAGCGGGTGCTGGCCGCCGCCGGCCCGTACGCCGCGTTCCAGCTCCACCTCGGCGACCTCGGCGTGGCCGGCGGCACGGCAGAGAGCGCCGCGTTCGCCAAGGCGCTCGCCGAGATCGACGAGCGCCGCAGGCACCTGGAGCTGCACCGGGCGCACCTCATCGACCTGACCGAGCTCGACCGGCCGCACGTCACCGGCGAGCTGATCGCCCGCACCACCGGCAGCGGCACCGCCGGCCAGGTCCGCGCCCGGCTGTCGGACATCGCCGCGGAAGGCGCGCGCGGCGTGCTGTACGGGCCGATGGGCGACGACATCCCCCGGGAGCTACGGGCATTCGCGGATGCGGCCACCGCGGGCCGTTCCTTCTGGTAAAGGTCTGCCGTGGATATTCGCCGTGTCGTCACCGGCCGCGACCCCAGCGGCAAGGCGGTGGTGGTCAGTGACGGGCCCGCGCCCCGCAGCCACGATTTCCGGCACCTGCCCGGCATGTCTACCGCCCTGCTCTGGGCGACCGCGGCCGGGCGGCCCGCCGGCGGCCCGGACCCCACGCCGGGGCTGCGCAGCCAGCTGCCCGGCCCCGGCGGGACGTGCTTCGTCATCGTGCGCCTCCCGCCCGACCGCGCGCTGCGGGACGCCGACCCGGCAGCGGTCCGCGCCGAGCAGCAGGTGGCGTCCCCCGGGCTCGCGGACCGCTTCGAGCCGGACAGCCCGGGCATGCACGCCACCGACACCGTCGACTACGTGATCGTGCTCGACGGCGAGATCTGGCTGGACCTCGACGACGGGAAGCCGGTCCGGCTCGGCCCCGGCGACACCGTGATCCAGCACGCTACCCGGCACGCGTGGCGCAACCTCGGCGCCGCGCCCGCCACGCTCGCCGTCGTCCACGTCGGCGTCAGCCGCTGAACGCGGCGAGCGCGTCGCGCCGTACCTCCAGCAGGGCCGCGGTGATCGCGTCCTCGGCATCGCGGTACCGCTGGGCGGGCACCACCACCGAGATCGTCAGCAGCACGCCCGACGGTTCCCGGACCGCGACAGCCGCCGCGCAGATCCCCAGCGTGGCCTCCTCGTAGTCGTAGGCGACCCCGCTTTCGGCGGCCTTGTCCAGCGCCGCCTCGACCGTCGCGACGCTGGTGGGCGTGTGCGGAGTATAGCTGTGCAGCACGGACGGCAGCATGCGCAGCGCGGCCGTGCGGTCCATGGCGGCCAGCAGCGCCTTGCCCTTCGCGGTGCAGTAGAGCGGGAAGGCCTGACCCACGTCGGCGATCGCGCGGAGCATGTGCCTGGTCGTCGGGATCACATGGATCACCCGGACCTGGGTGCCGTCCAGCATGCCGCAGTCGACCGTCTCGCCGAGCTGGTCGTGAAGCCGCCGCATGAAGGGCTCGACCGGGCGCCAGAACTCGGCCGCTCCCGCCCCCGCCAGCCGGGCGAACTCCGGCCCGATGCGCACCCGCCCCGTTGCCGACGCGCTCGCCAGCAGGCCCTCGGCGGTCAGCGCGGCGACGATCCGGTGCACCGTGGACCGGGGCAGCCCGACCCGTTCCGCGAGCTGCGTCAGGCTCAGGCCGTGCGGCTCGCCCTCCAGCGCCCTGAGCACCTGCGCCGCGCGGGCAATGACCTGAACGCCGCCAGCCGACTCCGTACCGTTCACGGCACGCAGCATACTCGCCATGCCCCTGAGGGCACAGATGGCGAAACTTATTTCGGCCTCGCGTTCGACAATCCCCCGGACCGCCGCGGCCAGCCCGAAGGCGGCCAGGACCGGGGCGCGGCGAGGGAAGGCCTTCACAGCGGGGGAAGGCCTTCACAGCGGGGGCGGGGGCGGGAGCCGAGGGCCGGCCGTAGCCGGCGGTGGCGAGACAGCCGGCATCAGCCCCGTGACAGTACCCGTCTATGAGGTCCGGGATGACGGTGCCGCCGGAGCCGGGCATAAGCTTCCCGGCATGGCCAGGCTGGCGCGAAGAGACCGGGTGATCGCGGCGTGCGCCGCCAAGCCGGGAGCAGCGGAGGACTATCCGTTCGGCGGCGAGGTGGCGGTGTTCAAGGTCGGCGGCAAGATGTTCGCGCTGGTGGCGCTCGGCCCGCCGCCCGGCAGCGTCAGCCTCAAATGCGATCCGGACCTCGCGGCCGGGCTGCGCCGCCGCTATGCGGCGATCACCGCGGGCTATCACCTGAACAAGCGGCACTGGAACACCATCGCGCTCGACGGCTCGGTGCCCGACGATGAGCTTCTCGGCCTGATCGAGCATTCCTACGAGCTGGTAGTGGCCCGCTTGCCCAGGGCCCAGCGCCCTGGGCCATGACCGCGACCGCCGGCTAGAGGCTCCGGCAGGCCCGGATGCCCATGGCCGCGCCGGCAACGCAGAGCGCCCCGAAGATCACGACGCCGATGAGCAGCCAGACCCCGGCTACGGACGCGGGAACGAACGCGGTGACCAGGCCGGCTGCCGCCAGGATGGCGCCACCCAGGCCAGTCAGCGGCGCGGCTGCCTTGTTGGCCACACGGAACGCCTCGTCGCTGCGCATCGTGGACGGCGTGCGGACCCCGGCGAGCGCGTTCCGCGGCACCCGCTCCCGCCACATCCTGACGGCCAGCCAGATGATGCCGAGACCGGCCAGTACCACGATGACCGCAAGGCCAACCATCGCACTCATCTCCCGCTAGCCGTGCCGGCCTGCTCTCCGCTAGCCGTGCCGGCCTGCCAGCATTGTAGGCGCGTTTCCCTGGGTTCCGCGGCGCTGCGTGAGGCCTGTGGCCCACGGGCCTCATCGTGCGAGGCCGGCAGGCCACGGGCCTCGGACCCGTTCCGGCGGGACCGGGGCGGGCCTTCGCCCCGGCCGCGGGCCGGGTCTGTGCGCGGGCGGCCGATCGTACCCAGCGGGCGCGATCGTGGGGTCACTTGAGGCCGAGGCTCGCCTCCGCGGTCATCCAGTCGCCGGCGATCGCCCGCTGCGCCGCGGCGAGGCTCACCCGCCCGTCGCACACCGCCTCGTGGAGGGCGTTCTCCACCCTGTCCTTGGGGTTGGGGCTGGGCGGGGACTCGGGCCACAGGTTGGCGGCGTCGTTGCTGCCGCCGAGCTCGAGCGAGACCAGGTGGTCAAGCTCGGTGCGCATGCCGCGCGGATCCCCGTAGGCGGGGTAGGCGACCTCGTATTTGAAGCGGTCGGTCTGCTCCGCGGGCGGACGGACCTTCTTGGTATAGCCGCTGACGCAGATGGTCCGGTGGATGTTGGCCTGGGTGACGGCCGGGTCGATGGCCCCCGGGGTGCACCGCGGGTCCGGCAGCTTGCCGCCGTCCCGGTAGCGGCACGTGCCGGTGATGGTGCCGGTGACCCGCCTGGGGTCATGGACCGCGGCCAGTCCCGCCGGGCCGGCCGCGGCGGGGGCGCTGCCGCTGGCGGGCGCGCGGGCGGGACCGGGCGGCTGCCGCGCGGGGCCGGCGACGACCGCGCGGCAGCCGGCCAGCGACACCAGGGCCACGGCGGCCAGGATACGAGCTGCCGAACGGCGGGGCGTTTTGATTCCTCCCGGATACCACACGCCGGCTATCATCGGCCCTCGCCAGCCGCCGGTCACGCGTTGTGCCATTCCGTGGCATAACGCGCGAGGACGGCCGCGTCGGCGACGGCGGCGGCGTGCTGGTCGTTGTTGAAGTAGGCGTACACCGGCGCGTCCGGCGGCCAGGTGCCGGCGATCAGCTCCGCCCAGGAGGCGAGCGCGCGCTCGCCGTACCGGGGCCAGGGACCGGCGGCGCCTCCGGCGCCCTCGTGGAAGCGCACGTACCCCCAGCCGGCTGTCCGCCACAGCGGCGTCACCGGCTGACCGCGGCGGTCCGCCCAGCACAGCGCGGCCCCGCGGGCGGACAGGACCGCCCGGATGGCGTCGGTCCACCACGACGGGTGCCTCGGCTCGAGGGCGACCCGGACATCCGGCGGGAACTGCGCGAGGCAGTCCTCCAGCAGCGCCGGCTCCGCCGCGAGGGTGGGCGGCAGCTGGATCAGCACCGGCCCCCGCTTGCCGCCGAGGCCGCCGAAGGCGCCGAGCATCCGGCGCACCGGCTCGGCGGGGTCGCGGAGCCGCCGCACATGGGTGAGGTAGCGGCTGGCCTTGACCGCCATCACGAAGCCGTCCGGCGTCCGGTCGCGCCATCCCTCGCAGGTGTCCCGGGCGGGCAGCCGGTAGAACGTGGCGTTGTTCTCCACCGTGGCGAACTTCCCGGCGTAATACTCCAGCCACCGGCGCTGCGGCACATCCCGCGGGTAGAACGCGCCGCGCCAGTCCCGGTACTGCCATCCCGAGGTGCCGACGAGAACGGGCATGACTGATCACGGTATCGCGGTGGCAGCCGCGGGCGCGATCGCGGTCAGCCGCGGCGCAGGTCCTCCTCCCACCATGCCCGATGCGCCGCGGAGTGGTCAGCCGCCGGGCCCATCTCGCCGGACGCCTTCGCCATGCGTTCGCCGGCCAGCGCGATGGCCGGCGCGTCGGTGCCCGTGGCGGCGGCGACGCTCGCCGCGATATGGACGTCCTTGGCGAGCAGGCCGAGCGCGAACCCCGTGGCGTAGCTGCCGGTCAGGACATGGCCGCCGAAGACCGTCTCGCTCACGAAGCTGCGCCCGGTGGAGGCGTTGATGATGTCGATCATGGTTCCGGCGTCGAGGCCGAACCGGCGGCCGACGGCCAGCGCCTCCGCGGTCGCGCAGTACGTCGCGGCGGCGACCGCGTTGTTCAGCGCCTTCATCGCGTGCCCGGTGCCGAGCCCGCCGGTCGTGAACTGCCTGGCGGGATCGCCGAGCACGCGGAGCACGGGCTGCGCCCGGGCCACGTCCTCCGGCGGCCCGCCGACCATGATGGACAGCTCGCCGGCCACCGCCCTGGGCACGCCGCCGGACACAGGGGCGTCCACCAGGCGCACGCCGGCGCGCGCGAGCTCGCCGGCGAGCCTGAGCGTATCGGAGGGATCGGAGGAGCTCATCTCGATCACCAGCGCGCCGGCCCGCAGGGCCGGCGCGATCCCCCAGCGCAGTAGCGCGTCCTGAACGGCCGCGCCGTCCGGGAGCATGGTCACCACGATGTCCGCGCTGCCGAACGAGGCCGGGGACGAGGCGGCCGTGACGCCGGGATGCTCGGCGGCGAAACGCTCCTGGACCGCCGGCGCGCTGTCACGCACGATCAGCCCGAACCCGGCCGCGTGCAGGTTCCGCGCCATGGGCCGGCCCATGTTGCCCAGCCCGACGAACCCGACGACGCGCTGTTCTCCCGGTGTGCTCATGCCTTGTCTCCTGGTCCCGCCTCGTCTCCTGGCCCGCCCGGGCTGGCCCGGTTGCCTCGATTCTGATCCAGGGCCGGCGCTCTGGCCAGCGTCACGGCAGCCGCGCCGGGTGTTCCCGGCCGGCCGCCGGCCGCCGGCCGACGCCCCGCGCGAAGTTGCCGATGAGCGCCGGGCCGTGCCCGGTGAGGATGGACTCCGGGTGGAACTGGACGCCCTCGACCGGGTAGCTGACATGCCGCAGCCCCATCGGCAGCCCGTCGGTTCTTGCTGTTATCTTCAGCTCGGGCGGCAGCGAGCCTTCGTCGACGATGAGCGAGTGATACCGGGTTGCCTGGAAAGGGTCCGGCAGGCCGGCGAGCACGCCGCCGCCGTCGTGGGCGACCTCGGCTGGCTGGCCGTGCACGGGACGGGGCGCCCTGACGATGGCCGCGCCGAACGCCGCCGCGATCGCCTGATGGCCCAGGCAGATGCCAAGCAGCGGGATCGCCCCGGCGCAGCGGCGGACCACCTCGACGCTGATCCCGGCCTCGGCGGGGGCGCACGGGCCCGGGGAGATCACCACGCCGGCGGGATCCGCGCCGACGACCTGGGCGGCGGTCAGCTCGTCGTTGCGGACCACCTCGACCCGGCATCCGGCGGTGGCGAGCAGGTGAGCGAGGTTGTAGGTGAAAGAGTCGTAGTTGTCGACGACGATGACGAGCGGACCGCCGGGGCCGGCCACGGCTCTGCGACCCGCTGGGCTCCCGCGGACCGGTGCCGGCGGCGGGACAGCCGGCGTGTCCGGCGTCCGGGCGGCCGGCGTGTCCGGCGTCCGGGCGGCCAGCGCGGCGGCCAGGCGGGCGGCCAGCGGGCCGGGTTCCCAGGACGCCGGGCAGCCGCTGACGGCGGTGACGGGCAGCACGCCGGCGACGGCGTTGGCCACGAAGACCTCGCTGGCCTCCTGGAGCTGGTCCAGGGTCAGGGGCTTGAGGCCGACCCTGATGCCCTGGCCGCGCGCCGCCCGGATGATCGCGGCCCGGGTGGTGCCGGGCAGGATGCGCCCGTCCGCCGGCGGGGTCAGCAGCACGCCGCCGGCCACCGCGAAGAAGTTCGCGCGGTCGGTCTCGAGCAGCTCGCCCGTGTCGTCGGCGATCAGCAGCTGCTCGCCGGGGCGCAGGCCGGCCCGGCTGGCGAGGTCGGCGATGAGCCGGCGGTCCCGCCACTTGTGCGCGCCGATGCCGCCGGGGACAACCGCCGGGCGCAGGGTCACCGTTCCGGGGCCCGGCTGGAGCGGCACCACCTCGACGGCGGCCTGGAGCGGGCCGCCGACCGGCCGCACGGTGATCCGCAGCCGCCCGGTCGGGCGCCGGGCGAGGCATTCGGCCAGGTCACCGGGGAGGGACGGGGGCAGGTCCTTGCCGTACAGCTCCTGAGTGCTCGCCGCCAGGCGGGCGAGGTGGGCGTGCAGGCCCCGGGTCTGGCCGGCGGTGACCTTGAGCGAGGTGAACACGCCCGCCGCGGGCCGCGGCAGCAGGCCGGCCGGCGGCCCTCCGGCGGCGGCGTCCAGCCGGCCGCCGATGGCGCTGATCAGCGGCTCTGCCTTGAGCAGGCATTCGGCGTATTCGCCGTCCTCGTCCGAGTCGGCGACGATGCCGCCGCCGACGCCCAGCCACACCGTGCCGGGCTGTGCGGGCTGCCCGGGCTGCCCGGGCTGTGCGGGCTGTGCGGCGGCGAACTCGAACGTGCGGATGGCCACGTTCAGCTCCAGGCCCGCGAGCGGGCTCCGGTATCCGACCGCGCCGGTGTAGACCTCGCGGGGAGCGGCCTCGAGCTCGTCGATGACTTCCAGTGCCCGTACCTTCGGCGCCCCGGTCACCGAGCCAGGCGGGAAGGCGGCGCGGACCAGGTCGCCGTCGCCGGCGCCTTCGCGCAGGGTGCCGCGGACTTCGGACACCAGGTGCCAGACGCCAGGGTGCGGCTCGGCGCCGAGCAGGCTCGGGACGGTCACGCTGCCCGGGACGCAGACCCGGCTGAGGTCGTTGCGGACGAGATCGACGATCATCACGTTTTCCGCGCGGTTCTTCGCGGACCGCTCCAGGCCGCCGCGCTGCCGGAGGGCCTGTTCCGGCTCCTCGGGCCGGTGGGCCGTGCCCTTGATGGGCCGGGACACGACGGTCGCCCCCCTCTTGCGCAGGAACAGCTCGGGGGACAGGCTCGCCACGGCCCCGCCGGGAGTGCCGGGAGCGCCGGGCACGGTGATGAACGCCGCGTACGGCGGCTCCAGGGCGGCCACCGCCTGGCAGAACGCATCCAGCGGGTCCCCGTGGAAATCGGCCTCCGCGCGCAGGCAGATGTTGGCCTGGAAGATGTCCCCCTGCCAGATGTAGTCCACCGCGTGCCGGACCGCCGCCTTGTGGCCAGCCGCCGACGGGACCAGCCGGAAGGGGCCGCAGCGGTAGGGCGCGGCGGGCGGCGGGCTGGCCGCGCGCTGGGACAGGTCCGCGAACCGGCGTTCGAGGGCATCGGCGCGCCCGGCGGTCCACAGCGCCTCGAAGAACCACTGTCCCGTGGCCCGGTCGCGGCGCAGCACGTGATCGTAGTAGCCGAACCACCACGCGGGCAGCCGGCGCGAGCCGCCTTGCGGCAGCGCCTCCCCGGTCGCACCGTATCCCAGGTAGCCGATCCATCCGCCGCCGAAGCCCGGCGCGGCGCCGTCCGGACCGCCGCCGTCCGGACCGCCGGACGGGTACGGAGCGTCCAGGACGTCGGCCAGCCCTCCCCCGCCCGCGGTGGCCGCGCGCGTGAGCAGGGGCTCGGAGCCGATTACGTCGCACCCGCCCGCCCAGCTGCCGAACAGCGCCACCGGCAGGGCATCCGCCCGGACCAGGCGCAGCGCCTGGTCCGGGGGCAGATCCCATCCCAGCGGCCGGCGCACCAGCCGGGGAACGACGCTAGAGCGCACTGGTAACCCTGGCCGACATGTCTAGAAAGATAACCCGCCCGGCCGCGCGACAGCCTTGGCCCGGCGGACAAAAACGCAGCTCTGAGCGGCTGTCCCGGCACAGCGGGGAGGCCGTCCCGGCGCGGGAAGGCCGTCCCGGCACAGCGGAGAGACCGCCCCGGCACGGGAAGGCCGTCGGCGCGGGAAGGCCGCCCCGGCACGGGAAGGCCGCCCCGGCGCGGGGAGACCGCCCCGGCGCGGGGAGACCGTCCCGGCACAGCGGAAGGGAGGGGTGAGTGTATCCGCGCGGCCGCGGCCGGCGGTCCCGGCCGGAGCGGGGGCCGGCGTCCCCCGGCTTCCTGAGCAATTTGACGCTTGTTTATCGTGCTGTCGGATCTGGCTCGGGTGAGGCCCGTAGGTTCTGTGCGTCTTCGCACAAACCTGGAGGTTGTCTCATGCCCGGC
>DATGLH010000004.1:0-2409 GCA_035294225.1 Trebonia sp. | reverse complement strand
GATCTTGCCGGTGTTCAGCCGCAAGCCGCTGTTCGGCTACAAGACGCTGATCGCGGCGACGATCGCGATCGCGGGGCTGTCGATGACGGTGTGGGCGCATCACATGTTCACCACCGGCGCGGTGCTGCTGCCGTTCTTCTCGTTCATGACGTTCCTGATCGCGGTGCCCACCGGGGTGAAGTTCTTCAACTGGGCGGGCACCATGTGGCGCGGCCAGCTCACCTTCGAGCCGCCGATGCTGTACACGATCGGGTTCCTGGTCGTGTTCTTGTTCGGCGGCATCACCGGGGTCATCCTGGCCTCCCCGCCGTTGGACTTCGCGGTGTCGGACTCCTACTTCGTGGTGGCGCACTTCCACTACGTGCTGGCCGGAACGGTGCTCTTCGAGATGTTCGCCGGGTTCTACTTCTGGTGGCCGAAGATGACCGGCAAGATGCTGAACAGCAAGCTGGGCAAGGTCCAGTTCTGGCTGCTGTTCATCGGGTTCAACATGACGTTCCTGGTGCAGCACTGGACGGGCGTGGAAGGCCAGGTCCGCCGCACGGCGAACTACCCGTTCCTGCCCGGGAACGTGACGACCCTGAACATCATCTCCACCGTGGGGTCGTGGATCCTGGCGCTGTCGGTCCTGGTGTTCCTCTGGAACGTGTACGTGACGGCCCGGTTCGGGCAGAAGGTGACGGAGGAGGACCCGTGGGGCTACGCCAGCTCGCTGGAGTGGGCGACGTCCTGCCCGCCGCCGCGGCACAACTTCTACCGCATCCCCCGGATCCGGTCCGAGCGCCCGGCGTTCGAGGCGCACTACCCGCACATCAAGGCGGGCCGTGAGTCCCGCGGCATCGAGCAGACCATCCCCGCGATCAGCGCTGTGAAGAAGTAGGGGGACTGACATGAAAGTCGAAGGCTGGCTCTTCCTCGGCTGCGGTGTCTTCTTCATCGGCGTTGACATCGTCTACTGGTACACGTCCTATGACCCGACCGGCACGACGGCGCTGGCGCTGGCGGTGGGGCTCGCTCTGCTGGCCGGCTTCTACGTGCTGTTCACCGGCCGCCGGCTGCCGCCGCGGCCGGAGGACAACCCGCAGGGGGAGATCGCCGAGGGCACGGGGGAGGTCGGCTTCTTCAGCCCGCACAGCTGGTGGCCGCTGTTCCTGGGCTTCTCCGGTGCGGTCGCGTTCGTGGGAATCGCCATCGGGTGGTGGCTGGCGCTGATCGGCATGCTCATGGTGCTGTTCTCGGCGATCGGCTTCGTCTTCGAGTACTACCGGGGCCACTTCAGCCACTGAGGATCCGTCCGGACGCCATCTCCGCTTGCCCGTTCCCGCCGCGGCGCCCCTCCCCCCGGGCGCCGCGGCGCACTCTTGTGATCACGCCGGTGCGGCGATTACGCCGGTGCGGCCAGTCCGGCCTGGTAGGCGATGATCACGAGCTGTACCCGGTCGCGGGCGTCCAGCTTGGTGAGCAGGTGCGCCACGTGGGTCTTGGCCGTGGCGGGGGAGATGCACAGCCGGTCGGCTATCTCCGCGTTCGACAGCCCGGCGGCGACGAGGCGGAGCACCTCACACTCGCGTTCGGTGAGCAGCTGCGTGATCTGGCTGGCCCGGGACGCGGCCGCCGGGGACGCCGCGGCCGCCGTCCCCTGCGCCGCGGTTTCCCGCGCCGGAAGCGCTGTCTTCGCGAACTCGCTGATCAGGCGGCGGGTGACGCTCGGCGCGAGCAGCGCGTCGCCGGCCGCCACCACGCGGATAGCGGTCAGCAGGTCGGCCGGGAGGGTGTCCTTGAGCAGGAAACCGCTCGCTCCGGCGCGCAGCGCCCCGAACACGTACTCGTCGAGGTCGAAGGTCGTCAAGATGATCACGCGCACGCCCGCCGCCTCCGGGGAGGCCGTGATCTGGCGGGTCGCCTCGATGCCGTCGAGCACCGGCATCCGCACGTCCATGAGGACGACGTCCGGCTTGGCGGCGCGGGCGACCTCGACCGCCTCCGCCCCGTTGGCGGCCTCGCCCACCACCGACAGCCCGGGCGTGGCGGCGATGATGCCGCAGAACCCCACCCGGACGAGCGCCTGGTCGTCGGCCACCACGACAGAGATCGTCATGAGGCACCGCCGTCCGGGATCGTCATGAGGCACCGCCGTCCGGCTCGCCGCCGCCTGCCCTGCCGGCGGGCGCGCCGCGGGGGGGCGCGCCGCGGGGGGGCGCGCCGTCAGCACCCACGCCAGCCTGCCGCTGCCCCGGGCCGGCGCCGTGGGGGGGCGCGCCATGGGGGGGCGCCTCGTCGGCGGGCGCGCCGCCGGGCAGCGGGAGCGTGGCGGTCACCTGGAACCCGCCGCCGGGCAGCGGCCCCGCCGTGAACTCACCGCCGCACAGGTGCGCCCGCTCGCGCATGCCGATGAGGCCGTGGCCAGCG
>DATGLH010000003.1:0-7066 GCA_035294225.1 Trebonia sp. | reverse complement strand
ACGGCTAGGCCAGCCGCGTTGTGGCCGCCGCCCCGGACCGCGATCTCCACGCCGTGCTCGCGGGCGAACCGCACGCAGGCGACGACGTCGGCGGTGTCCCTGCAGCGCACGATGGCCGCCGGGTGCTTGTCGATCATGGCGCATCTGATGGGTGATGCCGCCATAGGCGAGGGCCACGGCCAGGCTGTACGGATGGCCGATGTCCCGGGCCATCGTGATGGCCTGCTGGCAGGCGGCCAGGGCCGCGTCGGCGTGGCCGAGCAGCCAGTGTGCGTGTGCCGCCCACGCCGTGGCATGCACGTCGGCCCGGGTGCCGACGCTCAGCATCGCCTTGCCGTCAGCCAGCTTGGCGGCGAGCTCCAGGTGCCGCAGCCCCTCGGCGGGCATCCCGAGGCTGACCGCCGATCCGCCTACGGCGAAGTGGGCCTGGCCGGCGAGCTGCGAACCCGGATCGACAAGGGACAGGGCGCGGGTCGCGACCTGGTAGCTGTCGGCCGTGCGCCCCTGGACGAACCGCGACGTCCAGAGTCCGACCAGGCCGTTGAGCACGGAGTCGCCGCGGCGAAGGCTCTCGGCGAGAGCGATCGAGCGTTCCAGGGTTCGTTGCAGGCCAGGGGACGCATAGCCTTCCCTGGCGGTAAGCGGCGCAGCCATCGCCTCGAGGATCTCCAGCTCCTGTCCGTCCCTTCCGCCTTCCTCGGGCATGCCGCGCACGATCGACAGCGCTTCGGCGTGCAGCCGGATCGCCTCGGCGTGGGCGAACCGGCCGGCCGCGACATCGGCCGCGCGCCGGTAATAGGCCACCGCCTGCCGGGGCCGGCCGGCCCGGGCGTACTGCGCGGCGAGCAGGGCCGCGGTAACGTCGGTGTCGCCGGCGTGCAGCAGCTCCAGGCCCTGAGCGATGCGCCGGTGCAGCAGCCAGCGCCGCGGCGGGCTGACCCCCGCGTACGCCGCTTCGCGCAGCAGGTCGTGGGAGAAGTCGTAGCCATCGCCGAACTCCCGCACGATCCTTCGCCGCCACAGCTCGTCGACCGCCCGCACGACCATGTCGGGCTCCAGGTCGCTTGCCTCGGTAAGCAGGTCGAGGCTGAAGTTCGTCCCCACCGCCGCCGCCAGGCGGGCCACCTCCTGGGCTGCCGGAGTCGCCTGATCGAGGCGCTTGCGCAGCACGGCCGTGATATCGCCGGCCGGCGGCGGCGCGCCGCGGAGGGCGGCGATGTCGCGTACCGCTTCGATGATGTACAGCGGGAAGCCCCCGGTTGTCGCCTGCAGCAGGTCCGCGTCGGCCCTGCTGAGAGGCTGGCCGGAGACCGCCTCGGCGAGGCGTGCCGTGTCGGCCGCCTCCAGCGGGCCGAGGGGAAGCTCGGTGAGCAGCCCGGTGGCCCGCATGCGGACCGTCCAGGCCGTCAGTTCCGGGTCTTCGCCCAGATCGTCGTCGCGCAGCGTGGCGGCCACGAGGAGCGGCGTGCCGGCGGCCAGTCGCAGGCAGAACGTGACGAAGGCCAGCGTCTCCTGGTCGCACCAATGGGCGTTGTCGAGCACCAGCAGCAGCGGGCGCCTGACGGCGATCAGCGCTCGCGCCAGGCCCTCGAAGAAGCGGTGCCGTTGCCAGGCATCCGCCATCGCCCCCGGCCCGGCCGCCTCGCCTCCGCCGCGGTGCCCCTCCGGCACGAGCCTGCCGACCTCGGAGCGCCAGGCGGGGTCGAGGGTCGCCGCCGCCGACTGAACCGCGGGATTACGCAGCCAGTCCGCCACCGGAGCCAGCGCCAGCCGTCCCGGCGTCCCGTAGCACTGGGTGGCCGCCACCACCGCCCCCTGCTGCCTGGCCATCCTGGCCACCTCGGTCACCAGGCGGGTCTTGCCGACACCGGCGCCACCGCGGACCAGCACGAGACCGCACTGGCCTGCCGCGGCGGCCTGCCACGTGCCCTGGAGCAGGCTCAGCTCGGCGGACCGGCCGACGAGCCGGGCGGCCGCCGGCCCCGGACGCCCGGCGGCCGGCTCCGGCGCCGCCGACGGCCCCTTCGCGGGGCGTGCGTGCGCCATCAAGCGCTGGAACGCCTCGCGTGTGGGCTCACCCGGGGCCACGCCGAGCTCACGCTCGAGCACCGAGGCGCAGTGGTGGTAGGTGCTGACGGCGCCCGCGCGGTCTCCCAGGCGGGCTTGCAGCTCCATCAGCGAGCGATAGCCGACTTCCTCCAGCGGCTGCAACTGGACCCGGCGCCGGGCGACGGCCACCGCGCCCGCCAGGTCGCCCGCCCGCGCCCGCGCGGCGCGGACCAGATCGCACAGGTCCACGCACTGACGCTCAAGCTGCGACCTGGCATCGAGCAGCCAGTCGTCGTATACGCCGGGCAGGAGGTCGCCCCGGTACTGGTCGATGGCCGCGGCGCCGTGCACCAGCACCCCGTCGTCATCGCCGGCGGCGGCCGCCGCCAGGGCGGCCTTCCGCTCGGTATCGAAGACGCGCACGTCAACGCGGCACGTCCGGGTGTCGCGCCAGCACAGATCCCTGGACGTCACCACGAGAGAACGCTCCTCGCCCAGGATCCGGCGCAGGTGGTGCAGCTCGCGGCGCAGGTTGGTCAGCGCCTGCCCATCGGCGGACTCGGGCCAGAACAGGCCGGCGATCCGCTGCCGGGGCTGGGGCGACCCGGCGTGCACGGCCAGGTAGGCGACAAGGACAAGCGATCGCGACGACCGGACGCGGACATCGGCGCCCTGGCCGTCGGTGATCGCCTGCCCCCCCAAGAGCGACACGCACAACACGCCGCCATATTCTCCTGACGGGCAGGCTGGAATCTAGTCGTGGATTCCTCATGGAGTGCATGTGGAGAGCGTGTGGAGGCATTCGCGCCTTGGCGGCGCGCCGCCGCCGCGCCGTTCCCCGCCGCGCCGTTCGCCGCCGCGGATCAGTGCCGCCGCCGCGGATCAGTGCCCGCTGCCGCCGGGCAGCGCTCCCAGCTCGCTCAGCCCCAGCAGGAACAGCTGCACTCCGACGGCGGCGAGCAGGATGCCGAGCAGCCGGGACAGTACCTCAAGGAGGGTCTCGTGCATGTTCCGCAGCAGCGGCGTCAGCACCCAGGCGCAGACCAGGTTGACCGCCGTGACGCCCACGTAGGCGCCCGCCACGACCCACCGCCCGGCCCACCCGTGCGCGGTCAGCGATTCCAGCAGGTCGGCGGCCACGGCGAGCGGGCTGACCACGAAGGGCAGCAGCATCTCGCGGAACCCGCTGCGCAGCGGGTGCTTGGTGTCGGCTTCGTCCGCGTCCGGCACCGCCAGGGACTCGAAATGCAGGCCGAGCACCAGGCCCACCGAGTAGATGAAGAAGGTCAGCCCGGCGGCCAGACCCAGGGACGCGCTGCTGATGTGGAAGAACGACGTCAGCCATGGCGCGATCAGCGCGGACACCACGCCGACGCACGCGGCCGCCAGCGAGCAGGCCCACGCGACCAGGCGCATGCTCCGTATGTCCAGCGCGGGTGCCAGGCGCGCGAACGACAGCAGGACCTTCTGCGGGCCCATCAGCGCCAGGAACGTGACGAACGTGTCGGCGAGGTTGAGGCTCTCCATGGGCACGATCATGTCCCGGCCAGCCGCAGGCAACGCAGGCGACACGCACGCCGCGCGCCGGGCGCGGCGTGTATTATCGACCGCGTGTCACGGTGGTATTGGCGCTTTACGTCGGCTCCGGGTGGAGCCGCGCGTAGCCGCGTGCGCTGACCACCGCCCGGAGCCAGCCGAAGACGGGCACCGCCGTCCCGTCACTAACATGGGCGTAGCTGGCTCCCGGACACACGGGCCCGGCTCGCCCGGGAGGAGAAACCCCGATGTCACGCGTCAGGGACACCCGGATCGTCCGTTACGAGCCGCTGCTGTCGCCGGCCGCGCTGCTGGACGAGCTTCCGCTCGGTGACGCTGAGGCGCAAACCGTTGAGCGCACCAGGGCTGAGGTCCGCGCCGTCCTGGACGGTGCGGACGACCGGCTGCTCGTGGTCACCGGTCCGTGCTCGGTCCACGACCCGAAGGCGGCGCTGGAGTACGCCGCGCGCCTGGCCGGGCTCCGGGAGCGGTATGGCAGCGACCTGCTGATCGTGATGCGCGTGTACTTCGAGAAGCCGCGCACGGTCACCGGCTGGAAGGGCCTGATCAACGACCCGGGCATGGACGGGAGCTTCGACGTGCACCGGGGCCTGCGCACCGCGCGCCGCCTGCTCCTCGACATCCTCGCCCAGGGCATGCCAGTGGGCTGCGAGTGGCTCGACCCGATCACGCCGCAGTACATCGCCGACGCGGTGACCTGGGGGGCGATCGGCGCCCGCACGACGGAGAGCCAGGTGCACCGCCAGCTGGCCTCGGGCCTGTCGATGCCGGTGGGGTTCAAGAACGGCACCGACGGCGACGTCCAGGTGGCGGTGGACGCCTGCCGCGCCTCGGCGGCGGCCCACACGTTCTTCGGCGTCACCGCGGCGGGCGCCGCCGCGGTGGTGACGACCTCGGGCAACGCCGACACGCACGTGATCTTGCGCGGGGGGCGCAGCGGCCCCAACTACTCGGCCTCGCACGTGACGAAGGCGCTGGACCTGATCACGGCGGCCGGGCTGCCGCGCCGGCTGATGGTGGACGCGAGCCACGGCAACAGCGGCAAGGACTACCGCCGCCAGCCCGCCGTCGCGCAGGCGCTGGCGGAGCAGATCGCCGCCGGAGAGCGCGGCATCACCGGCGTGATGCTGGAGAGCTTCCTGGTGGCCGGCCGCCAGGAACCGGGTGCCCCGGCGACGCTGACCTACGGGCAGAGCGTGACCGACGCGTGCATGGACATGGAGATGACGACCGCCACGCTGGAAACGCTCGCCTCCTCCATAGCCTGCCGCCGCTAATTATCCCGAACGCAATTATCCCGAACGTACGCGGCTGACTCCGTAGGCGCATAGCGTCCCTGGAAACCGCCGGGTCGCCGGGGCGTGTGGTGTTCCGCCGCGTTCAGCCGGCGCCTGAACCGAGCGCCGAGCAACGCGGCGCCACACCACCGCGCCCCGCTCCTCCCGCGGGCAGAGGGCCTCCCCGGTGGCCCCTCCCCGGCCTCGGTTCTCACCCATGCCTCGTTTCCGGCCCGCTTCCCGCCCGCCCCGGATCAGGGCTGTGGCCCGCGGCCCCAGATCTAGTGGGGTGGTGAGCCACACCCCTAAACGCGCCGCGCCGGCAGGCGTGCGCCGTCACCTGCCGGGCCCGCCTGCCGGACCGCGGTGCTAGGCGCCGGGGACGGCAGGCAGGCTGGCGAGTGCGGCGTCGATCCGGTCCTGCGGCAGGTCGAAGTCGGTCATCTCGCCGGACAGGTACCGGTCATAGGCCACCATGTCGAAGTGCCCGTGGCCGCACAAGGCGGTGAGGATCACCTTCTCCTCGCCGGACTCGGCGCACCGCCTGGCTTCCTCTACCACGGCCGCGATCGCGTGCGACGGTTCGGGCGCGGGCAGGATGCCCTCGGCGCGGGCGAACGTGACCGCAGCGGCGAAGCATTCCCGCTGCGGCTTGGCGACCGCCTCGAACAGCCCGAGTTCGTAGACGTGCGACAGCAGCGGCGACATGCCGTGATAGCGCAGGCCGCCGGCGTGCACCGGGTCGGGGATGAAGCCGTGGCCGAGCGTGTGCATCTTCATCAGCGGCGTGAGCCCGGCCGTGTCGCCGAAGTCGTACGCGTACTTCCCGCGGGTGAAGGACGGGCACGCGGACGGCTCGACGGCGCGGATCACCGGGTTGGCGCGCCCGGCCAGTTTCTCGCGCAGGAACGGCAGGAACAGCCCGGCGAAGTTGGAGCCGCCGCCGGTGCAGCCGACGATCAGGTCCGGGATCGACTCGCCGGCCAGGGCGAACTGCTGCAGGGCCTCTTCGCCGATCACCGTCTGGTGCATGAGGACGTGGTTGAGCACGCTGCCGAGCGCGTACCTGGTCTCCGCGCTGCCCGCCGCCGCCTCGACCGCCTCGCTGATCGCGATGCCGAGGCTGCCCGGCGAGTCGGGGTCGTCGGCGAGCGCCTTCAGGCCCGCGTTGGTCGCGCGGGACGGGCTCGGGTGCACCGTCGCGCCGTATGTCTGCATCAGCGTGCGGCGGTGCGGCTTCTGGTCGTAGGACGCCCGCACCATCCATACCTCGCAGTCCAGCCCGAACTGTGCACAGGCGAACGCCAGTGAGCTGCCCCACTGGCCCGCGCCGGTTTCGGTGGTGAGCCGCTTGGTCCCTTCCCGCGCGTTGTAGAAGGCCTGCGGCACCGCGGTGTTCGGCTTGTGCGACCCGGCCGGGGACACGCCTTCGTACTTGTAGTAGATCCGGGCCGGCGTGTGCAGCGCCTTCTCCAGCCGTCGCGCGCGGAACAGCGGCGTGGGCCGCCACAGCCGGTAGACGTCGAGGACCTCGCCGGGAATGTCGACATAGCTGTCGCCAGTGACCTCCTGGCGGATCAGCTCCATCGGGAACAGCGGTGCCAGGTCGTCAGGCCCCACCGGCTGGAGCGTGCCGGGGTGCAGCGGCGGTGGCGGCGGCGCGGGCAGGTCCGGGATGACGTTGTACCACTGCGCCGGGATCTGCGACTCATCCAGAATGATCTTGGTCCGCTCGGTCACGAGGGCCTCCGTCCTGTCTTATCCAGGCTGTACCGCTTGTCCAGGCGCTGTACCGCTTGTTCAGGCCATGCCGCGAGTGCGCGCCTTTCCGCACCCTACGCCGCCGCCCGCGGCCCGGGAAGGTGAGGCCGTGCCGGAAGGTGAGGCCGCGGCGGGAAGGTGAGGCCGCGGCGGGAGGGTGAGGCGGCGCCGGGCGGATGTGGCACCCGGCCGGTCAGGGGTGGTTCGGTGTCGCCGTCATCCCGTGATCGCGGGCCCGGCGGCGGCGGATAGGGTCGGCTTATGCCAGCCGTGCCCGAGCTGTCCGGGCCGGTCCGTGCGGCGCTCGCCGCCGGGCGGCCCGTGGTGGCGCTTGAGTCGACGATCATCTCCCATGGCCTGCCCCGCCCGGCCAACCTGGCGGCGGCCAGGTCGTTCGAGGAAATGCTCACCGCGGCCGGGGT
>DATGLH010000002.1:0-32994 GCA_035294225.1 Trebonia sp. | reverse complement strand
TCCTGAGCTGGCCGCGGCGCTTGCCGAGCACCGGGAGATGATCGCCGGGGAGGTGCTGGCGGTATCGTTCGGCCCGGGCGAAGGGGCCGCGGACACCGGGGTCGCCGCCGGACCCTGGCACGAGCACAGCGACGCGGGCCTGGGCTTGCGCTTCTGGCTCGCGGTCGCCCCGGCGGCCTAGCCGCGGCCCGCGTGCTGCGGCCTGCCCCCGCGTGCTGCGGCCTGCCAATGGCGCCAACGGCATGCTCTATCCAGGCCAAAGGCGCCAACGGCAGAACCGATCCGCTTGCCAGCCGGGCGGCCGGCAAGCGGATCGGCGGGATTGGGGGCGGCTAGGCGCCGCCTGGGGCGGCTGGGTCAGGCTGGCAGGCGCGGCAGGGGGTGCAGCCCGCGTCGGCGGCCTCCCGGGCCGTCATCTTCTGCATGTCGCCCTCGGCCATGAAGCGGATGAGGATGCAGTCCGCGTTGTGGTACCGGGGGACGCCGGGGACCACGGTGACCAGCCTGGAGCCGCCTTCCCCCGTGGTCGTCGGCTGCTCCTGCCGCTGCCCGCCGGAAACGTCCGTCTCGCCCGCCGCGTCAGCGCCCGTCTCGCCCGCCGCGTCGGCATCGCCGCCACTGGCGTCCCCGGGCCCGTCGTCAACAGGTCCGGGGACGCCGCCCATGGCCGGTGCGGCGCCAGCGCCGGAGGCGGTACCGGTGGCCGGTGCGGCGCCGGTGCCGCTGGCGGTACCGGAGACGGCATCGCCTTCGGTACCGGAGACGGCGGCGCCGGCGCGGCTGTCCGAGGCGTCCGCGTCCGGGCTCCCGGTGTCCGGGTCCTCGCCTGCGGCGGCGGGAGGCTCGGCACCCGCGGTCTCGACGTCAGCGGAGGGCTTGGCGCCTAGGACCTCGCCCGCGGCGGCGGGGGGCTTGGCATCCGGCATCTCCCCCGCGGCAGCGGGCCGCGCCGGCCTGCTGGTCCACGACCAGGGCGACGGCTCGGACCGGGTTTCCGTTTCCGCAAAAACGCGCGGCGTCTCCTTATCCTTCTCCGCCGCGGTGCCGCGGTCCTTCTCCGCCGCGGTGCCGCGCGCCGGCCGGTCGAACCAGCCCGGCGTGAACCCCGGCGCCGGGCTGGACGCACCTGGCACCGGGCGGGAAGGCACCGCCGGGTCGGCCGGGTCCCCGGAGGCCGGCGAAAGCCTCTCCCGCCACGGCGGGACGGGGGGCGGGGGGACGGGAGGAGCGGGCCTGTCCGGGCGGAACGACCCGGCGTGGCGTCCCGGCCACGGCATATCCTGCGCTGACCGCCATGGCATATCCTGCGCTGGCCGCCAGCCCGCGCCCGATCCCGGCGCGCCCGCCTGGCCGAATGCGGCGGCCCCGGGCGCGCCGACGGCACCCGGCGCGCCGGCCGGCGGCTGGCCCGCCCGGCTGGTGCCGACGCCCCGGCCGCTGCCGGGGAAAGCCTCTCCGGCGCCCGCGGGCTCTCCGGCGCCCGCGGGCGCGACCGCGGGCGTCCGCGCCGCGGGGGTATCCCGGGGCGCCGCGGGAGTATCCACGGGCCCGTTCGGATAAATGGAAGGCTTGCCGGCGAGGACCTGCTCCCCGAACAGTTCTTCGCGCTTGAGCACCACTCCGACGGCGAGCGCGAGCAGCGCGGCCGCGCTCAGCCCGATCGCCACGTAGACAAGCAGCAGGCTACTGGTGGCGATCCCGCTGATGAGCACCCCGATGGCGACGACGACGAGCCCGGCGCTGAACCGGATCACCTATGGTCTCCTTGTGTCCGGGCGCGCTGGACGTCCTGCTCAGCTGGCCAGTTCGGTCAGCGGACATCAGGGCGGTAGCCGCCAGCGTGCTCAGGAACGGCGTACTGGCTCGCGGTGGGGGCGGGGCCGGTGGCACCGTTGCGGATGGATGGCTGCCCGAGGCCGGCGGGAAGCTGCGGCGGGGAAGGCGGCGTCATGGACGGGAACGTGCCGCTGTCGGTCACGCCCGCCTCCAGGTCGCGGAGCTGCCCCTCAAGGTAAGCCTTCAGCCTGCTGCGGTATTCGCGCTCGAAGGCCCGCAGATCGTCAACTCGGCGCTCAAGCTCCTCACGCTGCTGGACGAGCGAGCCCATGGCCTGGCGGTGCCGCTCCTGGGCGTCCCGCTCCAGGCTCTCGGCGCGGGCCCTGGCGTCGCCGGTGATCTGCTCGGCCTGGCGGCGGGCCTTGGTGAGCACCTCGTCGGCCTCGCGGCGCGCGCGGCCCAGCGTCTCGTCCGCCTCGCGGCGGGCGTCGGCGATGGCCTGGTCGGCGGTCTGCTGGGCCAGCGAGAGCACCCGGGCCGCAGTGTCCATGTTGTCCTCGACCGGGTGCATCCTGTCCATCATCATGGGCTCGGGCTGCCTGCGCTCTTGCGGCGGCTCCGGCATCATCATGTCCGGCTTCGGATCGGACAGCGGTGAGCTCAATGCCGGTATGCCGGGCTTCCCGCCGCCACGCAGGACTTCGGCCAGCTTCGCCCGGAGCTCTTCGTTCTCCTGGATAAGCCGGTCTAGTTCAGCCTCAACCTCGTCGAGGAAGGCATCGACCTCTTCCTCGTCGTAGCCGGGCCTGAGCCTGGTCGTACTGAACTGCTTGTTCCGCACATCCGCGGGCGTCAGCGGCATCTTATCTCCTCGGCGCGCTTGGCTGTGTTCCTCAGCACCGTACCTGATCAGCACGGTACATGGTTTAAAGACGCGGCACAGCCACCTGTAGCAAAATCAGTACCACGATGAACAGCACCATGTAGCTGAGGTCCATGGCTACTGTACCTAGCCGAAGGGGCGGGATGTAGCGACGCAGGAATTTAAGTGGCGGATCTGTCAGGGTGAAAACGGTCTCAGCGACCACCAGGACGACGCCAGTCGGGCGCCAGGAGCGCGCGAAGACCTGGATCCAGCCGAAGATCATCCTGCCGATGAGCACCACCAGATAGACCGACAGCACGTAGGTGAGGACGACTTTCAGGATTTCCATCACATCACCGTCCTCGGCTATGGCCATCCGCCGCTCGGGAAGCCGCTCGGGAATGGGCGCCGCTCCGGCTTCTGGTTGTTATCACGTGATCACTGCATGTCCGCTAGCTTTGGTTAAAGAAGCCCCGCTCCGCGATGCGGGCCTTGTCCTCCGCCGTCACCTCGACGTTTGCCGGGGAGAGCAGGAAGACTTTGTTCGTCACCTTATCGATGGACCCCCGCAGGCCGAAGATCAGCCCCGCCGCGAAGTCGACCAGGCGGCGCGCGTCGCTGTCGACCATCTCGGTCAGGTTCATGATCACCGGGGTGCCCTCACGGAAGTGCTCACCGATGGTACGAGCCTCATTGTAGGTGCGCGGGTGCAGTGTCGTGATCCGGGCAAGCTCGACTTGCTGCGGCGGGGCCGGCTCGGTGCGGTGATCGCCCGCGTATGCCCCGTAATCGGCCCGCGCCGGGGCCGCTTCCACCTCGTTCGCCTGCTCCTCGTAGTCGTCGTACTCGTCGTAGGAGTCATACGTGTCCTGATACCGGCGATCGTCCTCCACGAGGCCAAGGTAGACCGCCATCTTGCGCATCGCGCTGGCCATCCTTCAGTCCTCCGTCGTGCCACCCCACGCGTCGCCGCGTACCCGAAGCCTTACGGGACGGACATTACCGGACGAGAGGCCTTCTGGCTCCGAGCAACGCCGTACCAATTCGCACGTGTGTCGCGCCGGCCTCGATCGCCGCCTCGAGGTCACCGCTCATGCCCGCCGAGATGATGCTCGCCCCCGGGCTGACAGCACGCACCGCCGCCAGGCAGGCGCGCAGCGGAGCGAACGCCTTGGCGGCCGGCATGCCGAGCGGCGCCACCGCCATCACCCCGCCCGGCAGCAGCCCGGGCTCGGCGGCCAGCGCCTCCGCGATCTGGGGCGCCGCGCCGGGCAGCACCCCGCCGCGCGCCGGGTCGCCGTCCAGGCTTACCTGCACCAGGCAGGTCAGCTCCCGGCCCGCCGCCCGGGCGGCGGCGCCGAGGGCGCGGACCAGGCGGAGGCGGTCAACCGAGTGCACCACGTCGGCGTACCTGGCCACGCTGGCCGCCTTGTTCGTCTGCAACTGACCGACGAAGTGCCACCGGATCGGCAGCCCCGCCCCCGCGCACGCGGCCGCCTTGGGCGCGGCTTCCTGGTCCCGGTTCTCCCCGAAGTCGGTCACGCCGAGCTCGCCCAGCAGCATGACGTCGGTGGCCGGCCACGTCTTGGTGACCGCGATGAGCGTTACCTCGCCCGCGTCCCGGCCGGCGGCGGCGCACGCCGCGTCGATCCGGGCCCGGACCCCGGCCAGGTTGCGCGCTAGTTCGGCACGGCGTGCGGCGCGGTGTGCGGCGGACGGGCCCGGCTCACTTGAGGAAGTCGGGGACATCCAGGTCGTCGTCCTCTTCGAAGACCACCGGGCGGCGGCGCCCGGCGCTCACGTCGAAGACCCGTTCCCCCGGCCCCGGGCGCCCGGGGTCCGTCCAGGCGGCCGGCCCGGCCCCCGGCGCGCCGTCCCCGGCCCGGTCGTCCCCGGCCCGGTCGTCCCCGGAGCCGCCCGGCTGGCCCGGCTGGGCGGACGCCGCCGGGAGCTCTTCGTCGTCGTCCGGGGAGACGAATGAGACCAGCGCGGGAACGTAGCCGCTGCCGCCCTCGGCGGCCGGGCGCTCCGGCGCGCCGGCGACCGCGGCGCCGCTGTCCCCGGCGGCCGCGCCGGCCGCCGTGGCCGCCGCCGGGCCGCCCTCGGCGGCGGCCCCGTCATAGCCGGCGGCTCCGTCATAGCCGGCGGAGGCGCCGCCGGAATCCGGCCCGGCGAATCCGGGGGAACCCGACGGGGACCCTTCTCGCGCCTCTCGCGCCGCCGCGCCGCCGCCCGCGGCCGGTGAGGCGGAATATCCCCCAGAACCCGCGGCCCCTCCCGGCCCCCCCGGGGCCGCGCCCGCCCGGGGGAAACCGGACCCGCCCGAGGCGCCCGAGCCGTTGCCCGATACGCCGGGAGCGCCGGATGCGCCCGCGCCGCCTGAGCCGGCGGCGGTCCCGCCGGAGCCGCCGGAGCCGCCGGGTGAACGGCCCGCGCCGATCGCGACCGGTGACGCTGGCCTGCCCGGCCGCTGCTCGTCGAACCCCGCCGCGATCACCGTCACGCGCACCTCGTCGCCGAGCGCGTCGTCGATCACCGCGCCGAAGATGATGTTGGCGTCCACCGCCGCCGAGTTGGAGACCAGCTGCGCGGCCTCGTTGATCTCGAACAGGCCGAGGTCGGAGCCGCCCTGGATGGACAGCAGCACGCCGTGCGCCCCGTCGATGGACGCCTCAAGCAGCGGCGATGAGATCGCCATCTCGGCCGCGGCGACGGCCCGGTCGTCGCCGCGCGAGGACCCGATGCCCATCAGCGCGGAGCCGGCGCCGGACATGACGGACTTCACGTCGGCGAAGTCGAGGTTGATCAGGCCGGGGGTGGTGATCAGGTCGGTGATGCCCTGGACACCGGAGAGCAGCACCTGGTCGGCGGCCTTGAACGCGTCGAGCACGCTCACGTGCCGGTCGGAGATCGACAGCAGGCGGTCGTTCGGGATCACGATCAGCGTGTCCACCTCGCTGCGCAGCCGCTCGATCCCGGCTTCGGCCTGGATGGCACGCCGCTTGCCCTCGAACCCGAACGGCCGCGTCACCACCCCGATGGTCAGCGCGCCGAGCGACCGCGCGACGCTGGCGACCACGGGCGCGCCGCCCGTCCCGGTCCCGCCGCCCTCGCCCGCGGTGACGAACACCATGTCGGCGCCCTTGAGGACCTCCTCGATCTCCTCGCGGTGATCTTCGGCGGCCTTGCACCCGACATCCGGGTTCGCCCCGGCGCCAAGCCCGCGGGTCAGTTCCCGCCCGACATCGAGCTTGACGTCGGCATCGCTCATCAAGAGGGCCTGCGCATCTGTGTTGATCGCGATGAACTCGACGCCCTTGAGTCCCTCTTCGATCATGCGATTGACGGCGTTAACGCCGCCCCCGCCGATTCCGACGACCTTGATGACCGCCAGATAGTTCTGCGGTGCTGCCACGAGGAGGGTACCTTTCCGCTCGCTTTACCTTGCCCGGGCTGAGACGATCCGGTCCCGGCCCGGTCCCGGCCCTGACCTGGGAAACCTAGCCCTGGTGGCGATGCGACCGACCGACCGCGGCGGAGCCGCCGACGAATCGGCGGAATTCACCGCCAATGGTGCTGGCCATCCGCCTTCGCGGTAATTGGGCTTCCGCTGCGCGGTTGGCCATCAGGTTTCACCTTCAGGTTGAGATTTAGAGTTTTATCATCCTGACGATTGATAGGGACAGTAGGATCGCAAGGCACCCGGGTCAACAACCGCGCGCGAAGTGGGCGGCGTGTCGCGGGGGATGTCCCCAGGGCTCCTCGCGAGCGGGCGGGCAGAGCTCGCGGGGCTTCCTCGTGCGAGTGCGGACATCCCCTGACATCACCTGGTTACGACGGTTCCTGGCGCGCTCACGTCGAAGTAGCGCGCGGGGCCGCGCATCAGGATAGCAAGCTCGCGGTCCTTTTCACTGGCCCGGTCGGTACCGCCCCATAGCACCGTCTTGCGGTCGAGCAGGTAGAGCGTCACCTGCGGCGGGCTGCCCGGTCCCGCGGCCGCCGTGGCGGACACCTCGGCGACCTGCCGGGAGAGCCAGGGCGGCAGTTCGGCCAGGACGGCGGCGGCCGCGGCCACGCCGGGGTCGTGGCGCAGCGCGCCGCCCGGCAGGGACGTCAGGTACAGCGGCAGCCCGGCGGGCCGGGACGCCGACCAGCGGACGACGACCCCGGCGGCATCCGCCAGGCCGTATCCGCCGCCGGCCATCCGCACCGCCACGGCAGGGACCCGCTCCCGGACCGTGATCACCAGCCGGTCCGGCCAGTCCTTGGCCACGGTGGCGGACGCGACCTGCCTGATCGTTTCCACCCGCCGTGCCACCTGGGCCGTGTCGACGCCGATCAGCGACGTGCCGTCGGGGACGTCGGCCACGGCGATCACCTGCGCGGGCGAGACGAGGTGCGTCCCGGTCACCGTGACGGACCGGACGACGAGCACCCGCGAGCTGAGCAGCGCCCACGCGACGCCGGCGACGACGCCGAGGCCGGCCAGCCCGAAGAAGACCGCACGCCGCGGCGTGCGGGTCCGCGGACCGGCCGCCGGCCGGCTGCCGGTCACGGCCGGGCAGCCCCGGACGCGGCGGGGCCGGGCGCGGTGGGGCCGGACGGGGCCGGGCCGGGACCCGCGGCAAGTTCGCCGAGCACCAGCGGGCCGAGCCGGGTGACGTCGCCGGCCCCCATGGTCAGCACCAGGTCGCCGGGGGCGGCGAGGGACGCGACGACCCGCGGGGCGTCGGCGAGGGACCCGACGTACCGCGCCGCGCCGCCGGGCACCGCGTCGGCGACGAGCTTGCCGGTCACGCCTGGCTCCGGGTCCTCGCGCGCCGCGTAGACGTCGAGCACCACGACCTCGTCCGCGAGCGCCAGCGCGGCGCCGAACTCGGCCGCGAAGATCCTCGTCCGGCTGTAAAGATGCGGCTGGAAGACGGCGATCACCCGGCCCGCGCCGGCGATCCCGCGCGCGGCGCGCAGGTCGGCGGCGAGCTCGGTCGGATGGTGCGCGTAGGTGTCGATCACCCGGACGCCGCCGGCCTCGCCCTTGGGCTCCATCCGCCGGGCGGTCCCCCGGTAGCCGCCGAGCGCGGCGGCGGCCCGGCCCGGCTCGATCCCGAGCTCCACCGCGGCGGCGAACGCGGCGGCGGCGTTCAGCGCGTTGTGCCGCCCTGGCACTCCCAGGGCGATGCCCGAGTCGATCATCCCGAACGGGCCCCGGCTGCTGTGGACGGCGAAGGTCGTCTCCATCCCCCGGCTGCGCGTACCGTCCACCCGGTAGTCCGCGTCCGCGGACTCCCCGTAGCTGCGCACCCGCAGCCCCAGGTCCCGCGCGCGGGCGGCCAGCTCGCGCGCGCCCGGGTCGTCGGCGCAGGCCACCAGCAGCCCGCCGGGCCTGACGCGCGCGGCGAACGCGCCGAACGACGCGCGGTACGCCTCGGCGGTCCCGTAGTTGTCCAGGTGGTCGGCCTCGATGTTGGTCACCACCGCGACGTCCGGTGCCAGCATGAGGAACGAGCCGTCGCTCTCGTCGGCCTCGGCCACGAAGTCCGGGCCGGCGCCATCGGCCGCGCCGGTGCCCGTGGCGGCGAGGACGCCGCCGATGACGTAGCCGGGATCCGCGCCGGCCTCCCGCAGTACCGTGGTGATCATCGAGGTGGTGGTGGTCTTGCCGTGTGTCCCGGTGACCGCGATCACCCGGCGGCCGAACGTCAGCGACGCGAGCGCGGCGGCCCTGTGCAGCACCCGGATGCCGCGCCGCCTGGCCTCGGCGAGCTCGGGGTTGTCCTGCCTGATGGCGCTGGACACGACGAGCGTGTCGGCATCGCCCAGGTACTCGGCGCGGTGGCCGACGTGGACCCGCGCGCCCAGCGCGCCGAGCTCGGCGAGGGCGGCGGAGCCGGCCGAGTCGCTGCCGGACACGCTGACCCCGCGGGCCAGCATGATCCGGGCGATCCCCGACATGCCCGCGCCGCCGATGCCCGCGAAATGCACGCGCCCGAGGTCCGCAAGCGGCACCGGCTCGGTGGGCGTGACCAGGCTCATCGGGTGCGACTCACCGGGCGTGGCGGCCCCGGCCCGGAGCCGGGCGGGCGGGCGGCTGGGGCTGCCAGGCGGGCGGCGCCTGGCGCGCGGCGGCCGGGGTGAACAGGTCACCGGGGGCGTTCGCCGCCGGCCGGGCCCAGTCGGGCTCCTGGGCGGGCTGTGCCGGGGCCGGGGCGGGGGCCGGGTGCGCCGCCTCGGCCGTGGCCACGCTGATGACCGCCTCGGCCAGCCAGCGGTCCGCGTCCCTGCGGCCGAGCGCCGCGGCCGCCTCCGACATGGCGGCCACCTGGTCGATGTTGGTCAGCACCGGCAGCAGCGTGCCCTTGATCCAGTCCGGGGTGAGCTCCGCGTCCTCGACGAGCAGGCCGCCGCCGCGCTGGACGATCGGCAGCGCGTTGAGCCGCTGCTCCCCGTTGCCGATGGGCAGCGGCACATAGGCCGCGGGCAGGCCGACGGCGGTGAGTTCGGCGCAGGTCATCGCGCCCGCGCGGCACAGCGCGAAGTCCGCCGCGGCGTAGGCCAGGTCCATCCGGTCCACGTACGGGACCGGCACGTACGGCGCCGGCCCCGGAGGGGCCTGGATGGCGGCCGGGTTGCGCGGTCCTGTCACGTGCAGCACCTGGACACCCGCGGCGCAGATCGCGCCGATCGCGCCGGCCAGCGCCTGGTTCAGCGACCTGGCGCCCTGCGAGCCGCCGAAGACGAGCAGCACCGGCAGGTCCGGCCGGAGCCCGAACTGCCTGCGCGCCTCGTCGCCGAGCTTGAACCGGTCGAGCTCGGCGATCTGCCGCCTGATCGGCAGCCCCAGGTACTGGCCGCCCCGCAGCTTGGTGTCCGGGTGGCCGGTGAACACGTGCGTGGTGAGCATGGCGCCGAGCCGGTTGGCGATCCCGGGGAACGGGTTCGCCTCGTGCACGACGATCGGCACCTTGTGCCGCTTGGCCGCCAGGTACGCGGGCGTCGCCACGTAACCGCCGAAGCCGACGAGCACGTCGGCACCGGCCCGCTCCAGTATCTGTCCCGCGGCGTGCACCGCGACGGCCAGCCGTCCCGGGACGGTCAGCAACTGCGGGGTGACGGAGCGGGGCAGCGGCACCGCGGGGATGAGCTCCAGCTCGTAGCCGCGCAGCGGGACCAGGCGGGTCTCCAGGCCGCGTTCGGTGCCCAGGCAGGTCACCTGCATGCCGCCGTCGGCCTGCCGCAGCGCGTCGGCAAGCGCCAGCGCCGGCTCGATATGGCCGGCTGTGCCGCCGCCTGCTAGGACGACCCTCATCCGCGCGCTCCCTTCCCGCGATCACCGCTCTGCTTGTCCCGCTCGCCTCCGGGCGCTTTCCGCCCGGTGCCTTCCCTCGTCGCTCGTCGCAAGCTCCTCGCTCCTCAGTCCAGGCACCGCCAGCGCTCCGGCTCGTGCTCCAGCCTCCCGCACTCGCCGCGCTCCGGCCCATGCTCTCATGTACGGCGTCGCGCCCCGGCGCCTAGCCAGCTTAGAACGCGGGACGCCGCGCTTGGGCCGCGTGCGGCCAAAGCCCGGGCCGCCGCGGGTTCCCGCCGGGCAAATGCCATGAGCATTCCCAGCCCGACCATCGTCACCAGCACCGACGACAGTCCCTGGGACACCAGCGGCAGCGGCACGCCGGTGATCGGGAGCATGCCGATCACCGCGCCGATGTTCACCACCGCCTGCAAGACGATCCAGGCCGTGATCGCGGCGGACGCCAGCCGGCTGAACGTGTCGGCGGCACGCCGCGCCACCCGCAGGCCGGCGAACGCGAGCCCGCCGTACAGCGCGGTGACGCAGAGCGTGCCGATCAGGCCCAGCTCCTCGCCGATGACCGCGAAGATGAAGTCGCTCGTGGACTCGGGCAGCCATCCCCACTTCTCCTTGCCGGCCCCGAGGCCGACGCCGAACAGCCCGCCGGATCCCAGCGCGTACCTGCCCTGGATGCTCTGCATGTTCGGTCCGACCGGGTTGGTGTTCGTCTGGTTCAAGAACCCGGTGAGCCGTTCCAGCCGGTAGGGCGCCGTCACCATCAGCAGCAGGAGCACCAGCCCCATCAGGATCAGCAGGGCGACGAACACCCGCGCTGGCGTGCCCGCGATCCACAGCAGCGCGAGGAAGATGAGCAGCAAGATGAACGTGGTGCCGAGGTCGTCCCCGGCCATCACCAGCATGGCCAGCAGGCCGGTGCCCGGCATCAGCGGGACGAGCAGGTGCCGCCAGTCGGCGAGCATGCCGAGCCGCTCCTTGCGGGCGAGCAGGTCGGCGCCCCAGACCGCGAGCGCGAGCTTGGCAAGCTCGGACGGCTGCACCTGCACCGGGCCCAGCTGGATCCAGCGGGCCGCGCCGTTCTGCACCGGCGCGACGCTGTGGATCAGCGTCAGCCCGAGGCCGATCACCGACACCGCGACCAGCGGATAGGCCGCCGCGCGGAACAGCCGCGGCGACGAGCGCGCCATCAGCCACATGACCGGCAGGCCGGCCAGCACGCCGAGGAATTGCCGCTCGAAGTCGTGGTACGGCGACTCGCCGTAGGACAGGTCCGTCACCGACGCGGTCGACAGGACCATCACCAGGCCGAGGCCGAGCAGCAGCGTGGTGATGCCGAGGATGAGGTAGTACGGCGTGAGCGGCCGGTCGAGCAGCGCCCGCACGGCCCGCACCCGCTCCCCGAGCCCCGCCGCCGCCGGGACGGCCCGGCCGCCCGGCCGGGTGCGGCGCTCCGGCTCCTCGTCCTCACCGGGCCCGGATGTGTCCCCGGCCAGATCGCTCACCGCGCGGACATACATGCCTCCTAGTTTCCGGGTTCCGCGGGCCTATACCGGGGACATCTGCCGCGTGTCGCGCAAATCAGCGAGCTCCGGCTGGTCCGGACGGGGCCGGCGCGGCGGATGTGAGCCAGCCGGACGGGGGCTGTGGCCCACCGCCCCCGATAGAAGAGGGTTGTGGCCCACGGCCCCAGCCCGCGCCGGTATGGCGGGGAAGGGGCACGCGGCGCGGGCGCGGGAGAGGCGCGGGCGCGGGAGAGTCGGGTGGCGGGGCGGGAGGCGCCACCTTCCGTTCGGGACAATGGGCTTCATGGACTTCAGCCCGGAATCAGAGCTCGCGCACGCCGGGACGGACCGCGGCGAGGGCGCCCCGCTGGCGCCGCCGCTGCTCGTGACGAGCACGTACGTATCGCAGGGCGAGCCGGACCCGGCGCGCGGCTACGGGCGCATCGCCAACCCGGGCTGGGCGGCCGTGGAGGAGGCGCTCGCCGCCATCGAGGGGCCGGGGGCGGACGCGGTGACGTTCGCGTCCGGGCAGGCGGCGTCGATGGCGCTGATGCTGGCGCTCGCCCGGGGACGGGAGCGCATCGTGTTCCCGTATGACGGCTACTACAACACGCGCGCGCTGGCCGCGCGGCTGCGGCCGCACGGCGCCGGGGCGGTGACCGCCGACCTGCTCGACCTGACGGCGGTCGAGCGGGCACTGCGGGAGGCGCCGTCCGTGCTGTGGGCGGAGACGCCCACCAACCCGCTGTTGCGGGTGGCCGACCTGGCCGCGCTCGGCGCGGTCGCGGAGGCGGCGGGCGCGCCGTTCGTCGTGGACAACACGGTCGCGACCGGGCTGCTGCAAAAGCCGCTGGAGTTCGGCGCGGTGGCGGCGCTGTACTCGCTGACCAAGACGGTCTCCGGCCACTCCGACGTGCTGGGCGGCGCGGTCGTCACCCGGGAGGCGGCGCTGGGCACGGCGCTGCGCGAGTGGCGCACCGCGGGCGGCGGGATACCCGGGCCGTTCGAGAGCTGGCTGGTGCTGCGGGGGATCAAGACGCTGCCGCTGCGGATCGAGCGGCAGTCGGCCAACGCGCTGGCGATCGCCGGGTTCCTCGCGGCCCATCCCCGCGTGACCGCGGTGCACTACCCCGGGCTGCGCCCGTCGGGAGCCGCCGCACGGCAGATGCCGCGGGGGTTCGGGCCGCTGCTCTCGTTCGAGCTGGCCGGGACGGCGGCGGACGCCGACGCCGTGGTCGCCGCGTCCCGGCTGGTGGTGCCCGCGACCAGCTTCGGCGGCGTGGAGTCGAGCTGGGAGCGGCGGGCGCGCTGGGCCGGCGAGACGGCGCCGGAGACGCTGATCCGGCTGTCCGCCGGGATCGAGCCCGCCGCCGACCTGATCGCCGACATCGGCGCGGCGCTGGACGGGTAAGCGCGGCCCCGGCGGGCGGGCACGCGCGGGGCAAGGCGGCGGGGCGGGGCAAGGCGCCGGGCGCGCGGGCACCCGGCGCGGCGCGCTACTTGGGGAACCAGCCGACGTAGAAGATCCCCAGGCCGAGGGCCACGAACATGCCGGCGATCAGCCAGAACCGGACCACGATCGTGGTTTCCGCCCAGCCGGCCAGCTCGAAGTGGTGCTGGAGCGGGGCCATCCGGAACACGCGCTTGCGGGTCAGCTTGAAGGAGCCGACCTGGATCACCACCGAGAGCGTGATGATCACGAACAGGCCGCCGAGCAGGAGCAGCAGCAGGTCGGTCCGGGTGACGATCGCCAGGCCGGCCAGCGCGCCGCCCAGGGCCAGCGAGCCGGTGTCGCCCATGAAGATCTTGGCCGGCGGCGCGTTCCACCACAGGAAGCCGAAGCAGGCGCCCATCACCACGGCGGCGACCACCGCCGCGTCCAGCGGGTCGCGGACGTCGTAGCAGTTCGGGGCGAGCGCCGTGGTGCAGTCGTTGCGCAGCTGCCAGTTGCCGATGATCACGTACGCGGCGAGCACGAGGATGGCGGCGCCGGAGGCGAGGCCGTCCAGGCCGTCGGTGAGGTTCACCCCGTTGGAGGTGCCGGTCACCATGAGGATGACCCACAGCACGAACAGCACCGGGCCGATCGAGACGCCGAAGTCGGTCAGGAACGAGATGTGCGACGACGCCGGGGTGAGGTCGTAGCCGTCGGGGAAGCGCAGCGCGAGCACGGCGAAGATCGCGCCGACGATCGCCTGGCCGGCGAGCTTGGCGCCGCTGCGCAGGCCAAGGCTGCGCCGCATGAACAGCTTGATGAAGTCGTCCACGAAGCCGACGAAGCCGAGGCCGGTCATCAGGAACAGCACGAGCAGGCCGGAGGCGGACATCGCGTCGTCGGTGAGCCAGTGCCCGAGCAGGTAGCCGGCCAGCGACGCGATGATGATCACGATGCCGCCCATGGTCGGCGTGCCGCTCTTGCCCAGGTGCGCCTGCGGGCCGTCGGTCCTGATCTGCTGGCCGAGCTTGCGCTTGCGCAGCACGGTGATCGTCGGGCGGGTGCCGAGAAGGGCCACGACCATCGAGATGGCGCCAGAGAGCAGGATGGTCTTCACCGGTCAGCCTCCGCGAGCAGCCCGTCCGCGACCTCCCACAGCCCGGCGGACTTGGATGCCTTCACCAGGACAACGTCGCCAGGGCGCAGCAGGTTGCGCAGCGCCTCGACCGCGGCCGGGGCGTCCGGCACGGCGATGGCCGTGCCGTGCCAGCCGGCCTCGGCGGCCGCCCCGTCGAGCACGGGGCGGGCCTGCTCTCCCACCGCGATCAGGCCGGCCACGCCGGCCCGGGCCGCGATGCGGCCGACCTCTTCGTGGCTTTCGACCGCGATGTCGCCGAGCTCGGCCATGTGGCCGAGCACGGCGAACCCGCGGCGGCCGCCGCGCGACAGGTGGGCGAGCGCCTCGACCGCGGCCCGCGCCGAGTCGGGGTTGGCGTTGTACGCGTCGTTCACCACGAGCACGCCGTCGGGCCGCTCGTGCAGCTCCATCCGCTTCTTGCTGCGCGCGGTCGCCTCGCTCAGCGCTTCGGCGATGGCCGGGACGTCCATGCCGAGCTCGGCGGCGATGGCGGCGGCGGCGAGGGCGTTGGACACGTGGTGGGCGCCGTGCAGCCGGAGCGCGACGGGCGCGCTGCCGCCGGGCATCAGCAGCCGGAACGAGGCGCGGCCCAGCTCGTCGAGCCGGATGCCGGCGGCGCGCACATCAGCGCCGGGCGCCTGGCCCGCGCTGAACGTCACGACCCGGGCCCTTGTGCGGTTCGCCATCGCGAGCACCCGGGGGTCGTCGGCGTTCAGGATCGCCGCCCCGTCGGCGGGCAGGGCCTCGGGCAGCTCGCCCTTGGCCTTCGCCACCGCGTCGAGCGAGCCGAACTCGCCGGCATGGGCGCGGCCCACGTTCAGCACCGCGCCGATCCGCGGCGGCGCGATCGCGCACAGCGCGGCGATGTGGCCGATGCCGCGCGCGGACATCTCCAGGACCAGGTAGCGGGTGCCGGCGTCGGCGCGCAGCACGGTCAGCGGCAGGCCGATCTCGTTGTTGAAGGAGCCTTCGGGCGCGACGGCGGGGCCGAGCCGTTCGGCTAGCTGGGCGGTGAGGTCCTTGGTCGAGGTCTTGCCGGACGACCCGGTGATCCCGGCGATCGTGGCGGCGGGCAGCCGGTCTATCACGGCCCGCGCCAGCGCCCCGAGCGCGGCGGTGACGTCGGCCACGACGACCGCGGGCACACCCGGCACCGGGCGCGCGGCCAGCACCGCGACGGCGCCCGCCGCGGCCGCGGCGGCGGCGAAGTCGTGCCCGTCGGCGCGCTCGCCGGGCAGCGCGGCGAACAGCGCGCCGGGCTCCGCGCGCCGGGAGTCGATCACCACCGGCCCGGTGACGGCCGCGCCCGGCTCCGCCTCGTGCAGCGCGCCGCCGGCGATCGCGGCGACCTCCGCCAGGGTCAGCCGGATCACGGCAGGTCACCCCCGCCGCGGGCGGCCCGCCGCGCCAGCGCGGCGGCGGTGACCTCACGGTCGTCGAACGGCAGCACGCTGTCCCCGGCGTACTGCCCGGTCTCGTGCCCCTTGCCGGCCACGACTACCACGTCCCCTTTCCCGGCCATGGCGACGGCGAGGCCGATGGCGGCCGCCCGGTCCGGCTCGACGATCACCCGGGCCCGCTCCCCCTGCGGCACCCCGAGCACTCCCTGCAACATCTCGGCGAGGATCGCCAGCGGATCCTCCGAACGCGGGTTGTCGCTGGTGAACACCGCGACGTCCGCGAGCCTGGCGGCGGCGGCGCCCATCAGCGGCCGCTTGCCCCGGTCCCGGTCGCCGCCGCAGCCGAGCACGACGATCAGCTCGCCGGCGGTCACCGAGCGCAGCGAGCTCAGCACCGCCTCGACCGCGCCCGGCTTGTGCGAGTAGTCGACGAACGCGTCAGGCGGCCCGCCCGGCACCCGCTCGAGCCGGCCGGGCACCCCCGGGCATCCCGCGACGCCGGCGACCGCGTCCTCCAGCCGGACGCCCGCCTCCACCAGCGCCACGATCGCGCCGAGCGCGTTGGCGACGTTGAACGGCCCGGGCAGCGTGACCGACGCGTCCGCCTCCACGCCGCCGGGCCCGACCACGCGGAAGGCCGACCCGTCGGCGCCGCAGCGCACGTCCTCCGCGCGCCAGTCCGCGTTCTCGTGCGCCCCGGACGCCGGGTTCGCGCAGAACGTGACGACCGGGATCGACGCCTCGGACACCAGGCGGCGGCCGTACCGGTCGGCCACGTTGACCACGCCGATAGCCGAGTACCGCGGGGTGAACAGCTTCGCCTTGGCCCTGAAATAGTCTTCGAAACCTCCGTGAAAGTCCAGGTGGTCCTGCGACAGGTTGGTGAACACCGCCACGTCGTAGCGGGTTCCCGCCACCCGGCCGAGCGCCAGGGAGTGGCTGGACACCTCCATCGCCGCCGCCGTCACGCCGCGCTCGGCCATGACCGCGAGCAGCGCCTGGAGTTCCGGCGCCTCCGGGGTGGTCAGCGAGCTCTTCAGCCGGTCGGCGCCGATGCGGATCTCCACCCCGCCGATCAGCCCGGTCACGTGCCCCGCGGCGCGCAGCCCCGCTTCGGCCAGGTAGCTGGTGGTGGTCTTGCCGCTGGTCCCGGTCACCCCGATCGTGGTCATCTGTGTGCTCGGGTCGCCGTAGATCCAGCACGACACGTCGCCGAGCCGGTCGCGCGGCGACGAGACCACGAACACCGGGACGCCGCTGCGGGCCGCCCGCTCCCGGCCCGCGTGGTCGGTGAGGATCGCGATCGCGCCGGCCGCGACCGCCTGGTCGCAGTACGCGGCGCCGTGCGTGCGCGCGCCGGGCAGTGCCGCGTACAGGTCTCCCGGCCGCACCTGACGGGAATCATGGGTGACTCCGGACAGCCGCCCGGGCCCCTCCGGCAGGCTGTCCGCCCTGCCCAGCCCGAGCAGCTCAGCCAGCCCGGACAGCGGCCGCGGCGGAACGCGTTCGGGTCGGATCACGCCCAGAGGGTATCCAAAATCAGGGCGCGGTGAGCCGGACATAAGGAGCAACGAGGCCGGGCTGCGGCTGGATCTGGAGGGTCTGGAGCGCGAACTTCATCACGTCGTAGAACACCGGGCCCGCGACCATGTCCCCGAAGTACGCGTTCTTGGTCTTCGGGTCCTGCACGTTCACCGCGACGACGACCTGCGGGTCGTTGCCCGGCGCCATCCCGATGTAGCTCGACCCGTACTCGCACAGCGAGTCGGGGCAGGACGGGCCCGGCTCTTGCGAGGTGCCGGTCTTGGCGGCCACCGCGTATCCGGGGATGATCCCCCACGGCTGGTTCGCCTGCTCGTCCACCGCGGGCACCTGCTGCATGATCTGGATCAGCTCGCGCGCCGTCCTGGGCTGGATGACCCGGCGGGACGGCGCGGGGGGCGCCGGCGTGTACTGCCCGTCCGCGCCGTACGTGCCCTCGACGAGCGTCGGCTGCACCCGCACGCCGTTGTTGGCGATCGTCGCGTACACGCTGGCCATCTGAACCGCGGTCACGTCGACGCCCTGGCCGTACGACAGCGTGTACCGTTCGTCGGGCGCCCACCGCGACGGCGGGGGCAGGATGCCCGCGCTCTCGCCGGGCAGGTTCAGCCCGCTCGGCTCGCCGAGGCCGAACGCCCGCAGGTACTCGTACTGCACCTGCGGCGGGACGTGCTCGACCACCTGGGACATGCCGACGTTGCTTGAGTTCGCGATGATGCCCGCGATCGTGTAGCGCTCGCCGGGCGACCACTCCGCGTCGTGGATCCACTGGCCGCCCCGGTAGATCTGGTACGGGATGTTGTACGCGCTCATCGGCGTCTGCCCGCCGCGCTCGAGCGCCGCGGCGGCTGTGATCACCTTGGCGGTGGAGCCCGGCTCGAAGACGTCCTGCACGGCCAGGTTCTTGGCGTCCGCCACGTTCGTCAGCGTGGCCTGGCTGTAGGTCGGCCACTGCGCCATCGCGAGGATGTACCCGGTCTTCGGCTGGATGACCACGACCGTGCACTGCCGGGCGCGGGTCTTGAGCACCTCCTGCTGGCAGTCCTGCTGGGCGGCGACCTGCAACGCGGAGATGATCGTCAGCTTGATGCCCCGGCCGTTCACGGCGGGGGTGGCCCTGAGCTCGGTGCCGGGGATCGGCTGGCCCGTGTTGCTGGTCTCCACCTGCTCGCTGCCCGGCGTGCCGGACAGCAGCTTGTTGTACTCCTCCTCGATCCCGGCCTGGCCGGTGATCACGTCGCTGGAGTTGACGTTGGTGAAGCCCACGACGTTCGCGGTCGCGTCGCCGTCGGGGTAGGCCCTGACGTAGGTCCCGCTTCCGTCGGACGGGCTTCCCTCGTAGATGCCCGTGATGTTCAGCGCGGCGACCTTCGCCTCGTCCGCCGCGGACACCCCGCTCTTGAGCAGCACGTACTCCTTCGAGCTCGGGTGCTCGAGCAGGTTCAGGATCGCCGCCGCCGGCATGCCGAGCGGGCCGGCGAGTTCCCGGGCGGCCCGCGGCTTGTCGGCTACCTGCGGCGGGTCCGACCAGACCGGGTACGTCTCCACGGTCATCGCCAGGATCTGCCCGTCCGCGCCGTAGATCGTGCCGCGTTCGGCCGGCAGCGGGATCGTCGTCAGCCGCAGCTGGTTGGCCAGCTTGCTGTAGTAGCCGGACTCCATGCCCTGGATCTGCACCAGGCGGCCGCCGAAGATGGTCAGCACGAACACGATGGCCAGCAGCGTGATGCCGAGCCGCCGTCCCGGCTCGCCGCGGCGGATGGTGAACCGGCGCGGCGGCCGCGGGCGGCGCGGCGGCCTGCCGGGGCCGCCCGGACGCGTGCGCGGCGGGCCGCCGTACCGCGGCCGCGGCTCCCGGGAGCCCTGCCCGGCCTCCTGATATCCCGAACGGACGGCGGCGTCTCGCAGTGGCCCCGCTTCGGCGGCGGGCCGGCCGGCGCGAGGACGGCGCGGGCGCGCGCCGCCCCGGCGCTCTCCCGGGCGGCCGTCACCGGGCCTCCGGGCGCCGGCCGCCGGTGCCTGCCGGGAGCGGCCGCCGGGGCGCCCCGGCGGCCGCTGCTCCGGTGTCACGGGGTGTACCCCGGGACGTTGATGGCCGCCACCGCGCCGCTGCCCGCGTCGGTCCGCACCGCGCCGGTCTTGAGGTCGAGGAACCGCAGCTCGCCGGCCGGGCGCATGCCGAGCCTGAGCGCCCGCTGTTCGATCACCTGCGCCGACCGCGCCTGCGCCACCTCCTGCTGGAGCATCTGCCGCTGCCTGGCCAGCGCGTCGTTGGCCTGCTGCAGCCGGGTGATCTCGAACGCCCCTTCGGCCAGCGTGGTGCTGATCACCAGCGCGCAGACGAGCGCCCCGCCGAGCAGGCCGCACAGCAGCAGGAAGAACGGCATCCGGCGGGGGGGCTCCGCCCGCCCCGCTCGCTCCTCAGCCCGGCCGGCGGGGCGCCGCCCGGGCTCGCGGGGAACCGGGGGCGCGCCCAGCCGGCGCGGACGGCCAGGCCGCGGCGGCGCCAGCCGGGTGACCGTGCCGACGCCGCCGGGCGTGCCGACGCCGGGCGTGCCGACGCCTCGCCGCGCGCCGCCGGTCCCCATGGACGGGCTCCTTTCAGTCACGCTGCCTCCCGGATCCTCATCGCTGCCCGTAGCCGGGCGGACGCCGCCCGCGGGTTGGCGGCTACCTCTTCGCTGCCCGGGCGCTCCGCGCCCCTGGTCAGCAGCCGGAACTGCGGCCCGGCCGCGGCCGGCACCTCAGCCGCCCGCACCGGCAGGCCGGGCGGTGCGGTATCGGCGGATCTCGCCACGAGTTCCCGCTTGACCAGCCGGTCCTCGATCGAGTGGTAGGCGAGCGCCACGAACCGCCCGCCGGGTGCGAGCAGGTCCAGGGCGGCGGGAAGCGCCCGCCGCAGCGCGCCGAGCTCGTCGTTTACCTCGATGCGCAGCGCCTGGAAAGTCCGCTTGGCAGGGTTGCCGCCGGTGCGCCGGGCGGCGGCGGGGATCGCGTCCTTGACGATGGCGCTCAGCCGCAGCGTCGTGGTGACCGGTTCGCGCGCGCGCTCGCGCGCGACGGCCTCGGCGATCCGCCGCGCGAACCGCTCCTCGCCGTACTCGGACAGCACCCGCGCCAGCTCGCCCACCGGGTACTCGTTGACGACGCGGGCGGCCGTCTTGCCGGCCGACTGGTCCATCCGCATGTCCAGCGGCGCGTCCTGCGAGTAGGAAAAGCCCCGGCTGGTGTCGTCCAGCTGCGGCGACGACACCCCGAGGTCGAACAGGACCCCCTGGACGCTGCGGTGCCCGGCCTCGGCGACGATCGCCGCGATCTGGTCGTAGAACGCGTGCGCGAGCGTCACCTGGCCCGGATACTCCCCGGCCAGCGTGCGCCCGTGTTCGATAGCGGCCTCGTCGGCGTCGATCCCGATCAGCAGCAGTCCCGGGCAGGCCGCGAGGAGGGCCCGCGCGTGCCCCGCGCGGCCGAGCGTGGCGTCAACCAGGACCGGCGGCCGGCCGCCCGGGGCGGGGGCGCTGAGCGCGGGCGCGAGCAGGGCGGTCACCCGGTCGGCCATGACCGGCACGTGCGCGTACGCTTGCTCGCCCACCTGACCCCTCCGCTCCGCCGTACTGGTTATCCGCGGGTGTTTCGCGGGAGCCGCGCCGTGGCCTCCGCTCAGCCGGCGGGACCCCGCTCAGCCGGCGGGACCGCGGACTCGCGGCGGATCGCTGCCCGCCTTGGGCTGCCGCACTCCGGCGTGCCCCGTCCGGCGCCGGCCGGGTCTCCGTCCGCGCCCGCGGCGACCGCCGCCTGGCGCCGGGGAAGTGACGCCAGCCAGGACGGTCCGGGCGCGGGTGGAGACTCACCGGACGGCCATGACCACCGGTCCAGCCCGGTGGCTGCTCACAAGATCCCTGGCAGCACCTCCTCCGCAGCCTCAGAGAACGAGTCCTCCTGCGCGGCCAGGTAGGCCTCCCACGCCCGGGCATCCCAGATCTCGAGCCTTGTGTTCGCCCCGATCACCACGCAATCCCGCTGCAGGCCGGCGTAACTGCGCAGCGCGGGCGGAACGGTGATCCTGCCCTGCTTATCGGGGACCTCATCGGAAGCGCTGGCGAAGAAGACCCGGCTGTAATCCCGCACCGCCTTGGCGGTCACCGGCGCGGTGCGCAGCGCCTCGGTGATCCGGGTGAACTCCTCGTTCGGGAAGACATACAGGCAGCGCTCCTGCCCCTTCGTGATCACGACTCCCCCCGCGAGTTCGTCACGGTACTTGGCCGGCAAGAACAGGCGTCCCTTCTCGTCCAGCCGGGGCGCGTGAGTACCGAGAAACAACCGGTCCTCACCTCCACCCCCAGCAGGTCGAGTTTCGACAGCTATCTCACTCCACCGCGCCCCACTCTACTCCACATTCCTCCACGGTCAACTACCGCCACACGGCATTTCTCCATGTTGCCCTGATAAAACCGCAGGTCAATTGCGGTGGGGCAAAGTGGGGGGCGAGAACGGCCCCAAGCCGCCGCGCCCCGGCCCGCTCCGGGGCCGCGCGAGCGCGCCCCTGCCGCGCCCGCGGACCCCATCCCGGCGGGCGCACCCGGATGGAAAAGGACGCGGCGGGCATTTCGCCGGCCCGATCCCTAAGCTCGTTGAGCGGACCTTTTCGAAACTTAGGTTGCAGTTTCGACAGGGGAAGGTTATGCCTGGAGGGACGCCTGGTGAAAAGCGTCAATTCCGGTGCCGGTAAAACGCCTCCCCGATCATGAGCCGCGGCCCTTATTAGGGCTGTCACCTGCGGTTCCGGCGCGCCGCCTCAGAGCGGCGGCGGCCCCGGCAACCGACAGCGGCGGACGCCCGGGGCCGGGGGGCTGCACGCCCGGGCCAGGGGGCTGCACGCCGGGCCGGGGGGCTGCACGCCCGGGGCCGGGGGACGGGGACGGAAGGCGGGACCCCCATGCCTGAGGGCTGTCCCCCAGGGGAGATGCCGGAGGCCGCCCGGGGAAACGGAGCCGCCGCCTTCCCCCGGCACGAGAAACCGCCGGCACGAGAAATTAGAGTAGGGCCATGGGCAACGGCGTGCCGGCGGGACAGGCGGCACGAGGCGGCAGCCGGCCGGCGGCCCAGGCAGCGGGAACCGGGATCCTGGCGGGGACGGCGCCGCGGACCGATCCAGAGCGCGGGCAGGCGTGGCACGCCGGCGTCCGCACGACATACTGTCATTAGACGACGTAGTCAGCGCGCCAGACGCGCCCGGGCCTACCGAGGAGGGCCTTTGGTACTCGATACGGGGCGCAGCGGGCGTGAGCGTACGCTTGAGGACCTCGTCGCGATGGCACAGCGGATCGGCACGGCGGTCGAGTCCGTCATTGACGGCAAAGCCGAGGCGGTGCGGCTCGCGCTCACCGTCCTCCTCGCCGAGGGGCACCTGCTCATCGAGGATGTGCCCGGGGTGGGCAAGACGATGCTCGCCAAGGCGCTCGCCAGGTCGATCGACTGTTCAGTACGGCGGATTCAGTTCACCCCCGACCTGCTGCCCAGCGACATCACCGGGGTGAGCGCGTACAACCAGGAGCGCCGCGACTTCGAGTTCAAGCCGGGCCCCGTGTTCGCGAACGTGGTCGTCGGCGACGAGATCAACCGCGCCTCGCCGAAGACCCAGTCCGCGCTGCTCGAATGCATGGAGGAGCGGCACGTGACGGTGGACGGCACCACGTACCAGCTCGAGTCGCCGTTCATGGTCATCGCGACGCAGAACCCGGTGGAGATGGAGGGTACCTATCCGCTGCCCGAGGCGCAGCGCGACAGGTTCACCGCGCGCATCTCGATCGGCTACCCGACCGCGGCGGCTGAGATGGAGATGCTGGACACGCACGGGTCCTCCTCCCCGCTCGACCACCTCGCGCCCGTCGCCACGGCGCCTGACGTGCGCGACCTGATACGCGCGGTCCGGGGCGTGCTGGTCTCTGCGCAGGCCAAGGAGTACATCATCGCCCTGGCCGCCGCGACCAGGACGGCCCCGGAACTGCGGCTGGGGGCGTCGCCGCGTTCCGCGCTGCACCTGCTGCGCGCCAGCCGCGCACGGGCGGCCCTCGACGGCAGGGACTACGTGATACCGGACGACATCCAGTCCCTGGCGGTGCCGGTGCTCGCGCACCGGCTGCTGCCCACAGCCGAGGCCCTGGTCGAGCGCAAGCTGCCCGAACAGGTGGTGGCGAGGCTCGTCGCGGAGCTCCCGCTGCCCCGTCCGTGACGTCGGAGGTGCTATGCGGAAGGTCTTCGGCGCGCTGACGGTCAGGGGCCGGTCCTTCGTCGCGGCCGGCGCCGCGGCGGCGCTCTGCGGCGTCTTCATTCCCGAGCCCGACCTGCTCCGCATCGGCGTGCTGCTGATGGCGCTGCCGCTGCTGTCCGCGTTCGGGTCCAGCCGCGCCCGCTACCGGCTTTCCTGCGCGCGGCGCGTCACCCCGGCCCGGCTGCCCGCCGGCCAGTCCGCCGAACTGGCCATCCGGCTGTCCAACGTCTCCCGGCTGCGCACCGGGCTGCTGCTCGCCGAGGACACGGTGCCGTACGAGCTCGGCAGCAGGCCGAGGTTCGTGCTCGACGGGATCGGCGCGGGGGGCAGCAGGGAGTTCCGCTACCGGGTGGGGTCCGGCACCCGGGGCAAGTACACGATCGGGCCGCTCCAGGTCCGGGTGGCCGACTCCTTCGGGCTGGTGTCGATCACCCGCTCCTTCACGTCCGTCAGCACGCTGACCGTCACGCCCCGGATCATCCCGCTGAGCCGGCCGCTGCTGGACGGCAACTGGCTGGGCGACGGCGAGCACGGCAGGCGCAGCATCGCCGCCAGCGGGGAGGACGACGTGGCGCCCCGCGCTTACCGGACCGGGGACGGCATGCACCGGGTGCACTGGCGGTCGACCGCGCGGCACGGCGAGCTCATGGTGCGCCGCGAGGAGCAGCACTGGCGGAACACCGCCTCGCTCTTCCTCGACACCCGGCGCGGCGCCTACACCGGGCCGCTGTTCGAGCTGGCGGTCACCGCCGCGGCGTCGATCGGGGTGCACATGGCCGGCGAGGGGTTCGAAGCCAGGCTGGTGACAGACACCGGCGAGGTGCCGCCGCAGGGGACGTTCCGGGACACGCTGCTCGACACGCTCGCCGTCATCCGGCCCTCACGCCACAGCGGAATGAGCGCGGGCATCGATGCTCTGACCACGGGGGGCGGGCAGATCGTCGCGGTCCTCGGCCTGCTCGGCGCCGGGGAGGCGCGGCTGCTCGCGGCCGCCAGGCGCGGCACCGCGCCGGGGCTTGCCCTGCTGGTGGTGCCCGCCCCGGCCGCCCCGGCCGACGGCTGGGCCGGGTGGGCCGGCCAGGGGGGCGCGGCCGCGGAGATCCTGGCCGGCGCCGGATGGCGGGTCGCGGCGGTGCCGGACGCCGCGCGGCTCGCGGCGGCGTGGCAGGAGCTGCACCGGGGCGGCGCGGCGGCGCTGACCGGGGCGGGGCGCTGACCGATGGGCAGCCACCGCCGGACGCTCGCCGCGGCCGCCGCGACCATCCTGGCCTCTGTCTCGCTGTACCCGATCTTCACCGGCACGCTCTGGTTCTGGGGCGGCGCCGGAGCCGTGTGCGTGGTGGCGGTGACGGGCACGCTCACCCGGCTGCGGCGGCTGCCGCCGGCCGTATGCCTGGCGGCCGAGCTGGCCGGGCTGCTGCTGTACCTGAACGTCGCGTACTCCAGCGCCCGGTCGCTGCTCCACGTGCTGCCGACGCCCTCGTCCCTGCACTTCCTGCTGGTCCTGGCCGGGGAGGGCTTCGACGAGGCCGCCAGGTACGCTCCCCCCGTGCCGCCGCTGTGGGGCATCGTGGTGATCGCCGCCGGCGGCATCGGCATCATCGCCGCGGCGACCGACCTGATCGCCGTCCGGCTGGAGAGCGCGGCGCTGGCCGGCCTGCCGTTGCTGGCGCTGTTCACCGAGCCGTTCACGCTCAGCGTCTCCCGCGGCCCGGTCGGCACCGCCATCGCGTTCTGCCTCGCGGCCGCCGGGTACCTCACCCTGCTGAGCAGCGAGGGCCGGGACCGGATCCGGGAGTGGGAGCAGCCGGCCCCGGGGCCGGACGAGATCCCCGACACCCGGGCGCTGGCGGCCGCGGGACGCCGGGTAGGCATCGCCTCGGTAGCCCTGGCATTGTGCCTGCCGCTGCTCATTCCCGGGCTGCACGTGACCCGGCTGTTCGGAGGCGGGCGGCCGGGGATCGGCGGGCGCGGCGGCAGCGGCGCCGCCGTCGTGGGGTTCCCCGACCCGGACACGCAGCTGAGCAGGGAGCTGCACACCTCGCAGGCGGCGCCGGTCTTCACCTACCGGAGTTCTGACCCGACGCCGCAGTACTTTCAGATCTACGCGCTCGACAAGCTGACCAGTTCGGGCTGGCAGATGTTCAGCCAGCCCGAGTCCCTGGTCCCTGCCAGCCCGCGGCTGCCCGCCCCGCCGGGCGCGACGAACAGCACGTGGGCGGCCAAGGTGACCACGACGGTCAGGATCGGCCCGGGGGTCGGCCAGGACGCCCTTCTCGCGCTGCCCGCCCCGTACCCGGCCACGGCCGTCTTCGCGCCGGGCAGCGTGCGGGCCGACCGGGCCAGCCTGATGCTGTTCGACCCGGGCGTCCGGCTGGCTGGCCTCAGCTACACGGTGACCAGCCTCGATGAGGCGCCGCCGGCGCAGGCGCTCAACAACGCGCCGCCGCCCCCGGCCGGCATCGCCGGCCACTACCTGGAGGTCCCCGCATCATACGATCCGCTGCGGGCCCTCGCCCAGTCCGTGGTCAGGGAGGCCGGCGCGAAGACGGCGTTCCAGATGGCGCTCGCACTCCAGGACTGGCTGTCGGGCGGCACGTTCACCTACACCCTCAACGCGCCGACGGTCGCGGACGCCGCCGGGCTGCGGAACTTCCTCACCGTCACCAGGCGGGGATACTGCCAGCAGTTCTCCTTTGCCATGGCCGTGCTCGCCCGGCTGCTCGGCATTCCCTCCCGGGTCGCCTACGGCTTCACCGCCGGGACGGCCTCCTACGGCGGTACCTGGCTGGTCACCACGCATGACGCGCACGCCTGGCCGGAGCTGTACTTCCAGGGCTTCGGCTGGCTCCGGTTCGAGCCGACGCCGCAGGGCGGCGCGGCCGGGCAGGGCACGGCGAACGCCCCGTCGTACACGCTCGAGCCGGCCAGCGCCTTCCCCCAGTCGCCGCAGTCGTTGTCGGCCGGCCTCCCGGCCGGCCCCGTCGGCAGCAGCGGCCGGAACCCCGCTTCGCTCGGAGAGCGGCTCGGCCTCCCGCTGGGCGGCGCAGGCGGCGCGGCCGCCGTCCCCGCGACGGCCACGGTGAACCCGTGGGCGGTGTTCGGGCTGTGCGTCCTCGGGCTGCTCGTGCTCACGGCCGCTACGCCGCCCTGCGCCCGGCTCGCGGTCAGGCGGCGGCGCTGGCGGGCCGCCCGGCGGCGCGGCGACGCCGCGCTGGCGCACGCGGCGTGGCGCGAACTCCGTGACGACCTGGTCGACTACGGTGCGGGTTACCTGCCCAGCGAGTCGCCGCGCGCGCTCGCGGCACGAGCCGCTGCCAGCCTGAGCCTCGCCGAGCCCGCCGTGGCCGCGCTGCGCCGGATCACCCTGGCCGAAGAACGCGCCAGGTACGCGGGCCGGCCCGACAGCGGCGCGGGCTTGCGGCATGACAGCGCGGTTGTCCGGCGGGCGATCGCCGCGGCCGTGCCGCGGCGATCGCGGTGGCGGGCGCGCCTGATGCCGCCCTCGGTGCTCACGCCGGCGCTGGCCGGGCTCAGCCGGGTGGCCGACATCTTCGCCAGGCTGAACCCGGAATGGTCCGGCGGAACCCGGCTCGGCTGGATACGGCCCCGGCGGGCCCGGCGCGGCCGGGCGGGCGCAGCCGCCGCGCGGCCGGCCGGCGCGGCCGGCGGCCCGGAGCCCCCGGCGATGGCCGGGGCGGCCGGGTCCCCGGCTGGTCCGCCTAGCCCATCTGGCTCGCGGCGAGCCTAAAGGTCCCCTTCCTGCCGTCTGCGCCAGCGCTCGTCCAGACGCTCCATCATCGTGCCCCGGCCGGTCCTGCCCCGGTTCTTGCGGCGCATCCTGCGCTGGGCCCGGCGCTGGGCCGCCGGGCCGCGCCCGGCAACGCCGAACGCGAAGCCGGCCAGGTGCCGCCAGCTATTCAGCGCCCAGATGCCGCAGACCAGCATGACGACGAACCCGCCCACGGCGAGCCAGATCAGCGGCAAGACGACACCCGCCGCAACCATGCCCGCTCCGACGGCGAAGCCGGAGGCCGCCTGAACCACCCGGCGCCTGTAATGCACGCGGGGATCGCTGGAGCGTACTAGACGGCCCAGCCTCCGATCCTCCCTGTAGAGCGCCTGCTCGATCTGCTCGAGCTGGCGCTGCTCATGCTCAGAGAGCGGCACGACGCCTCCCATGGAACCCGGGGGGTGGGGTGACTTTCACCTCACTTACATACCTGGCTCACCATCCAGAATACGAGGCTCCGCGTCCCCCGTGGAAGGGGCCGGCCGGCGGCCGGCGCGCCCGGGCCGGTCCGCCGGGACCAGAGCCGCGGGCCGTACCGCGTCGCTGCCGAACCGCCGCGCGATCTTGTCCACCGCCCGCTCCGCCTCCCGCCAGCCCGCCGGCCGGTCGTCGAACGCCAGCTGCCGCGAGGCCGCCGCCGCCGGCCGCAGCCCGGCCGCCCGGACGCCGACCAGCCGCAGCCGCGCCCCGGCGCCGAGGCCGGACCCCTCGTACAGCGCGCACGCGGTCGCGTAGATCTCCCTGGCCACGTCCGTGGGTTCGGCCAGCGTCCTGGATCTGGTGATGGTCTTGAAGCTGGCCAGCCGCAGCTTCACCGAGATCGTCCGCGCGGTGCACCCGGCGGCGCGGAGCGCCTGCGCCGTCCGGCCGGACAGCCGCAGCAGTTCCCGGCGGATCACCCGCGGGTCGCCGACGTCCACGGCGAACGTCTCCTCGGCGCCCACGCTCTTCTCTTCCCGGCGCGGGACCACCCGCCGCTCGTCGCGCCCCCACGCGAGCGACCACAGGTGCTCGCCCGCGGCGCCGAGTTCACGCCGCAGCGTGGCGAGCGGGACGTGAGCGATATCACCCACGGTCCGCAGCCCTAGCCGGGCCAGGACCTCCTCGGCGCGGTCGCCTACCCCCCACAGGACGCTGGCCGGCAGCGGGTGCAGGAAGTCCAGCAGGCCCGCCGCCGGGACGACGAGCATGCCGTCCGGCTTGCAGCGCGCGGACGCGATCTTCGCCGCGAACTTGCACGGCGCCACCCCCACCGAGCAGGTGATCCCCTGCTGCTCTCGCACCTGTGCCCTGATGAGCTCCGCTATCTGCGCAGGCGAGCCCAGCCTGCGCAGCGCGCCGGACACGTCGAGGAACGCCTCGTCGAGCGACAGCGGCTCCACCTCCGGCGTGACCGCGCGGAAGATGGCCATGACGTCCCTGGACACCGCGGCGTACAGCCCGTGCCTGGGCGGGATGAAGACCGCCTGCGGGCACAGCCGCCTGGCCCGGCCGACGGGCATCGCCGACCGGACGCCGAACGCGCGCGCCTCGTAGGTCGCAGAAAGCACCACGCTGCGCGCGCCCCGGCCGCCGACCACCACGGGCCTGCCCGCGAGATCCGGCCGGTCCCGCAGTTCCACGCTCGCGTAGAAGGCGTCCATGTCCACGTGCAGGATGTGGCATCCGCCGTCATCGGGACGGTCGCCGGAGCGGGCGGCGGGCACGGCTATCCGTCCGGCCGGTCAGCGATGGCCGAGCACGTGCAGCCGGGCGGCGATGTCGCGCAGCGCCGGATATACCGCGGCGGCCTCTTCCAGGGCGCACAGCGCGTCCGCCGTGCCGGGATCGGCCCCGGCGCCGGGAAGCAGCCCCGCGAAGACCCGGATGCCATGGGCGTCGCCGGCCCGCAGTCCGGCGCCTTCGATCAGCGCCGTGAGCCCGGCCAGGGTGAACCGGCGCGGCATCCCCGTTCCAGGCCCCCCCGCCTCGAGCAGGAGCCGCGCCTCCTCATACCGGCCGGCCAGCGCGCGCTGTAGCACGGCGGCCACCACGTTGGCGGCGAGCACGCTCACCGTAGCCCCCGGCCGCAGCACGCGGGCGATGGCCGCCATCGCGGCGGCGGGCGAGTCCACGTACTCGAGCACGTTGTGGCAGATCACGAGGTCTGCGGCCGCCTCACCGACCAGGCCGTCCAGGCCGTCGGCCTCACCCTGGACGGCGGTCAGCGTGACCGGTACCTCGGCGGCCCGCCGCTGCGCGGCGGCGAGCGCATCCGGGCTGGGGTCCACCACGGTGACGCGGTGCCCGAGCGCCGCGAAGGGCACCGCGAACCCGCCGGTTCCGCCGCCGACGTCCACGATGTCCAGCACCGGCCGCCCGGCCTGCGCCGCCCGCGCCGCCACCACATCCCGGAGCACGTCCCAGACCAGCGTTGACCGCGACCCGTCGCGCCTGCGCTCGGCGTCGGGACCGCGCGGGCCGGACGCGGCTTTCGCAGGAACCTTTGCGGTCACTCCACACCACTCCCAAGGTTGATGGCGCAGTCTCACTGTAGTGCGGATGACTGTCTCGCCGCCTGGCGGGGAGCAATAAGCCTGCCACGTTACGCGGTACCCTTGTAACCGCTTGTTAAGGGGAGGAGGGCGAACCCGGGAAGCTCGCTTCTCGTTGTGACGATCGTGAAGAGCTCACCAGCAGTCGGAGATGGGCGGCCAAATCCGACACGCCGACATCTGCGAATGACGCCCCGGAAAGCACCAGCGCCCCATATGCTCATCCGCATGCCTGCCCCCTCCGGACACCTAGAGCTGCCGCATCCCCGGCGTCTGCTGTGGACGGCCGCGTGGAACATGGCGGAGTCCGTCGGGCTTCCCTTCGGCGCCTACGTCGTGATCACCGACCTGGTGAGCCCGGACGCGGGCCTGCTGGCGGGAACCGCCGTGGTCTGGCTGCTCATCGCGATCCGCAAGATCGTCTCGGGCTCGGTCTCGTCGCTGCTGATGATCTCCGCGCTCGTGCTGACCGTTCAGACCGCGGTCGCGATCAGCACGGGCTACATGTGGATGTTCCAGCTACAGTTCCCGCTGGCCAACCTGGCGATGAGCGTGGTGTTCGCGCGAACCGCCGCCACCCCCAAACCGCTGGTCGCCCAGCTCGCCGAGGAGGTCGTGGCGCTCAAGCAGCCGGAGGCCCATCACCCCGGGCTGCACCGCTTCTTCCAGGGCGCCACCTGGTTCTGGGCCGCGCTGTTCCTCATCTTGACGCTGGGCATGGCGGTGATGATGGTCACCGAGCCGTTCAAGCTCTTCATGCTGGTGTCTTCGGCGTACACCATCGGCCTGACGCTCTTCGGCGCCGCCGTCTGCGTCGTCTGGTTCCTCGCGGTGCTCCGCCGCCTGGGCATCCGCCTCCACTTCTCCGCCGCGTAGCCGCGCCGCGTCAGCGTGCCCCGGATGCGCGCCGCGTCAGCGTACCCCGGATGAATGTGACATTCAGCCGGCTATTACCGGCTCGATGCCACATTCATCCGCGCGGGGAGCGGACCGGGAGCAGGCGGGCGGGGAAGAGGGTTACGCCTCCAGGGTGAGGGTGGGCTTGAGGCCCTTGATCCTGGCGAGCAGGCCGTTCACGAACCCCGCGGACGCGTCGGTGGACAGGCTCTGGGCGAGCAGGACCGCCTCGCTGATCGCCACGCCGTCGGGCACGTCGTCGGCCCAGAGCAGCTCGTACACCCCTAGCCGCAAGATATTGCGGTCGACAGCGGGCATCCGGTCCAGCGTCCAGTCCACCGCGTTCTCCGCGATCAGCGAGTCGATCTGGCCGCGGTGCGCCGCGACACCGCGGACCAGCCCGGCCGCGTACTCCGGGACCGGCGGCTCGCCGAGCGACTGGCGCTCGGCGAGCAGGTGCAGCACGGGCAGCCCGCGCAGTTCGGCCTCGAAGAGTATGTCAAGCGCCCGTTTCCGGGCCTTGCTGCGAGCGGCCAACGCTACGCCCGGCCGAGGTAGGCACCGGTGCGGGTGTCTACCTTGACCTTCTCACCGGTGGAGATGAACAGCGGAACCTGGATCTGCGCCCCGGTCTCCAGGGTGGCCGGCTTGGTGCCGCCGGTGGACCGGTCGCCTTGCAGGCCCGGGTCGGTCTGCGCGATCGTCAGCTCGACCGCCGCGGGCAGTTCCACGTACAGCGGGGTGCCCTCGTTGAACGCGATCGTGACCATCTGCTCTTCGAGCAGGTAGTTCGCGGCGTCGCCGACCACCTGGGCCGGGATCCGGGGCTGGTCGTAGTCCGTCATGTCCATGAACACGAAATCGTCGCCCTCGCGGTAGAGGTACTGCATCTCCCGCTTGTCCACGCTGGCCACGTCCACCTTGACGCCGGCGTTGAACGTCTTGTCCACCACCTTGCCCGATAGCACGTTCTTCAGCTTGGTGCGCACGAAGGCGCCGCCCTTGCCGGGCTTGACATGCTGAAACTCAACGACGTTCCACAGCTGTCCGTCAAGGTTCAGCGTCATGCCGTTCTTCAGGTCGTTGGTGGTTGCCACGGGTCGTCTCCAATTACAGGACCAGCAGTTCTCTGGTGGCCGAAGTCAGGATGCGGGCTCCCCCGCCTGCCGTCACGACCAGGACGTCCTCGATCCGGACGCCGCCCCTTCCGGGCAGGTACACACCAGGCTCGACGGTGACAGGAACCCGGTCCGCCAGTCTACCCGCTCTCCCGTACCCCAGTATCGGCGCCTCGTGGATCTCCAGCCCGACCCCGTGCCCGAGCCCGTGCTGGAAATGCCCGCCGTGCCCGGCCGCCTCGATCACCTCCCTGGCGGCGGCGTCCACCGCGCCGGCCTCCGCCCCCTCCTCTAGCGCCGCGATGCCGGCCTCCTGCGCGAGCGCGACGAGGTCGTAGATGTCCCGCTGCCATCCGGCCGGCTCGCCGACCGCGACGGTGCGGGTCATATCCGCGTGGTATCCCGCATACAGCGCCCCGAAGTCCATGGTCACCAGGTCGCCGCGGCGCAGCGGCCGGTCGGTGGGCCGGTGATGCGGGATGGCGCCGTTCGGCCCGCTGGCCACGATGGTCTCGAACGCCGGCCCGTCGGCCCCGAGCCGGGCCATGCGGTAGTCCAGGAGAGACGCCAGCGCCCGTTCGGAAAGACCGGGACGGATCCGGGGCAGGACGTCGGCCAGCGCCTGGGCGGTGATGCGGCAGGCAGCGGCGAGCAGTTCCAGCTCATGCTGGTCTTTGACGGTGCGCAGCTCTTCTATTTTCCTCCCGAACGGGACCGTGGTGACTCCCTCCGCCGCCGCCGCGACCTCGGCGTGCCGTTCCACCGTCATCTCGTGCGCCTCGAACGCCAGCTTCCTGACGCCGCGGCGGGCCGCCTCGGCGGCCAGCCGGCCCTCGGCGGAGCGCTCGACGGCCAGCTCCAGGTCGGGCGCGTCGCGCTCCGCCGTCAGCGCGTACCTGGAGTCGGTCGCCAGCACGTCCCCGCCGTCGGCGGACAGCAGGAGCGCGGCGTTGGAGCTGGCCAGTCCGGTGAGGTAGCGCACGTTCGGCCTGGCGGTGATGAGCACGGCGTCCGCGCCGAGCTCCGCGACCATGTCGCGCGCGCGGCGCCGGCGCGCCTGGTGAATCTCCGGCATGCACCGACTGTACGCCGGCGGTTATACGATTCCGTATTGAGACCAGAGAGGCGGAAATGTCGGAGCTCCCCCCGGAAATCGACACGAGCAAGCCGCACGCGGCGCGCATGTATGACTACTTCCTGGGCGGGAAGAACCACTTCGCCGCCGACCGCGAAGTGGCGGAGAAGGTTCTCGCCACGGCTCCCACCACCCGGATCGGGGCACGGGAGAACCGGGCCTTTCTCGGCCGGGCCGTCAGGTACCTGGTGACGGAGGCCGGCGTCCGGCAGTTCCTGGATATCGGGACCGGGCTGCCGACCACGAACAACGTGCACGACGTCGCGCAACGCGCCGCTCCGTCCT
>DATGLH010000001.1:0-5119 GCA_035294225.1 Trebonia sp. | reverse complement strand
CGCGTCCGAGGTCGCGAAGCAGATGCTCTGCAGGTGCCGCTCGTAGTCGATGGCCCGGGTCAGCGGCATATCGTAGGCGGCGCGCAGGTTCAGCTTCGCGGCCTGCGCCGCCAGCGGCGCCCGGCTGGCGATCACAGCGGCCAGCTCCCAGGCGCGGGCGATCAGGGCGTCCGCGGGCACGACCTCGCTGACCAGCCCCCAGCGCAGCGCGGTCGCGGCGTCGATGGGGTCGCCGGTGAGCAGCATCACCGCCGCGTTGGAGGGGCCGGCACAGTGGGCGAGCAGTGCCGTCTGGCCGCTGCCGCCGATCCAGCCGAGCTTGATCTCCGGTGCGGCGAAGGTCGCGCTGTCCGCGGCGATGCGGATGTCGCAGGCGAGCGCGAGTTCGAGACCGCCGCCGAGCGCGTGCCCGTTGACCGCCGCGATCACCGGCTTGCGCAGGGTCCGCAGGATGTCGCCATAGTCCTGGCGCTGGCCGAACTGCCACGCCGTGGGATACCTATCCAGCTCGGAGATGTCACTGCCCGCGCAGAATGCCCGGCCCGCCCCGGACAGTACGACGGCTCGGACCTCGGCGCTGTCGTTGAGCGCGGCGACGTGCCGGGCGAGCTCGGCTGTCATCTCGCCGGTGAGGGCGTTCAGCTTGGCGGGACGGTCCAGGGTCAGCATGGCGACGTGCCCGCCGGTTTCCAGGCGGACCGCGCCGGATGGTCCGGATGGCGTTGTCATGGGCTCTCCCGGAGTGCGTCGTGCCTGGCCACCTCGACGATCTCGCGCATCGCCGCCTCGGCCTTGAGATGGTGGCCGCGCCTGATGGCGAGGGCCGCGCGCTCGTGGGCGGGCAGCGTCTGGCGGTTGTGGCCGGCGGAGCGCGTGTGCAGGGGCCTGATCGCGCTGAGCGCGACGCTGATGACGTCGTGGATGTAGAGCAGCAGGTCGTTGTTCGCCGCGGCGAACACCGCGCGGTGGAAGGCGAGGTCCGCCTCGATGAACGCGTCCGGGTCGTCGACGGTGGCCCAGAGCCTGGCCATCGCCACGGCGATCGCGCTTCGCTGCCGCGCGATCGCCGACTCGGCGGCCAGCCGCGCCGCGCCGGGCTCGAGCGCCACCCGCAGATCGGCCAGCACCCGGACGTCCTCCGCGCTGGGACTGGGGGCGAAGCGCCAGGTGAGCACGTCCGGGTCCAGCAGGTTCCACGACTGCCGCGGCCGGACCCGGGTCCCCGCGCTGGTGCGGCTCTCCAGCAGCCCCTTCCCGGCCAGCACCTTGACGCCCTCCCGCAGCGCAGACCGGCCGACCCCGAACTCGCTCACCAGCTCGTCCTCGGTCGGCACGTGGTCGCCGGGCGCCAGCCCGCCGCGGACGATCCGCGCTCCTAGCCCGTGGACAACCTGAGCATGCCGGGCACCCTCGGGATATGCAGCAGGCACAGTGTTCCTCTCATCTTCCTGAACTGGCATGACGTTACGGCAAGCTGCCATCCCCGTCAACAATTCATCAGATAAAGCTTTCTCTTAATCAGATGAAGTATTGACGCTGCACCGTAGGTCGGACTACGCTCGCTACGCCCGGGCAAGCGTGGGAGTGAAACGGAGGCACGCGGTGCGGCTCATCAGGTTCCGGGTCGGCGACGGCGAGCCGCTGACCGGGGTGGCAGACGACCGGGACAGCGGCACGGCGGTGCCCGCCGCCATCACCACGCTGGCGGCGGCGCCGACGCTGGCTGACCTGCTGGCGCTGCCGGTCAGCCGGATCCGCGAGATCTGCGCGGATCCGGGCGGCGAGGCCGTGCCGGGAGAACGCGCCGAACTGCTCGCCCCGGTCGACGGCCGCACCGAGGTGTGGGCGGCCGGCGTCACCTACGAACGCTCCCGGCAAGCCCGGGTGGCGGAGAGCGAGAACTCCGCCGACGTCTACGACCGCGTGTACAGCGCGGCGCGGCCCGAACTGTTCTTCAAGTCGGCGGCGTGGCGGGTCTCCGGTCCCGGCGCCCCGGTGTCCGTCCGTGCCGACTCCGGCGTCGACGTCCCCGAGCCGGAACTGGCCGTCGTGCTCAACTGCGCGGGGGAGGTGGCCGGCTACACCATCTGCAACGACATGAGCTCACGCTCCATCGAGGGCGAGAACCCGCTCTACCTGCCGCAGGCCAAGGTCTACCTCGGCGGCTGCGCGGCGGGCCCGTGGGTCCGGCCCGTGTGGGACATCCCCGACCCGTACCGGCTGACCATCGAGATGACGATCAGCCGCGGCGGGGCGGTCGCCTGGGAGGGCAGCGCGAGCACCTCCGGCCTGCGCCGGCGGATCGGGGAACTCGCCGCGTACCTGTTCCGCGAGGACATCTTCCCGGCCGGCGTGGTGCTGTCCACCGGGACGAGCCTGGTCCCGGATCTGCCGTTCACGCTCCAGGCAGGCGACGAGATCCGGATCAGGATTTCGCAGATCGGCGAGCTGGTCAATCCGGTGGTGCGCGGGAAGGCCGCCGTCGCCGCCGCGGGCAGCGCCCGCACCGGACACGCCGGGCAGCGCCCCACGGCGGCATCCTGAAACGCGGGAAGTGGTGATCACGTGCCGGAAACCCCGGAATTCGGCGGCCTCGCGGCGGTGGTGACCGGCGGCGGGTCGGGGATCGGGCTGGCGGCGGCACGGCTGCTGGCCGCCCGCGGGGCGAAGGTAGCGGTCCTGGACCTGGAACCGGGGGATGAGTTCACCGGCCTGACGGCCGACGTCACCGACGACGCGTCGGTGCGGCACGCCATCGAGGCGGCCGCGGAGCGGCTCGGGGGCATCGACATCCTGGTGAACAACGCGGGCATCGGCGCGACCGGGACCGTCGCCGACAACCCCGACGAGGAATGGCACCGGGTGTACGACGTCAACGTGGTCGGCATGGTCCGCGCGACCCGCGCGGCCCTGCCCTACCTGCGCGCCTCCGCGCATGCCGCGATCGTCAACACCTGCTCCATCGCGGCGACGGCGGGCCTGCCGCAGCGGGCGCTGTACTCGGCGACGAAGGGCGCCGTGCTGTCGCTGACCCTCGCCATGGCGGCCGACCACATCCACGAGGGCATCAGGGTCAACTGCGTCAACCCCGGGACCGCCGACACGCCCTGGGTCGGCCGGCTGCTGGCGGCGGCCGCCGACCCGGCGGCCGAGCGCGCGGCGCTGGAGGCGCGCCAGCCGATGGGGCGGCTGGTCACCGCCGAGGAGGTCGCGGCCGCGATCGCCTACCTCGCCAGCCCGTCGGCCTCGTCGGTGACCGGGACGGCGCTGGCGGTCGACGGGGGGATGGCCGGGCTGCGCCTGCGGCCGCGGCGGTGACACCGGGGGCGCAGACGATTGCGGATAAGCCGGGCGGCCGCGGGGAACATCCTCGCCATGAACATCGTCGACGCCGAGGACGCCATGCCCTGGGGTGAATCCGCGGGCCGGGCGGGACCGGGCAGCCGGCGGGGCTGCCCAGTAAGCGACGCCGGGTGACGGCCCGGCTTACCCGGCGGCCGGGCGGCCCGGCGCGCCTGCGGGCCCTGCTGGAGTCCGGCCAGACCATCGTCGCGCCCGGGGCGTTCGATCCGCTTTCTGCCCGGCTGGTGGAGGACGCGGGGTTCCCGGCGGTGTACATGACCGGGTTCGGCACGTCGGCGGCGCTCATCGGGCGCCCGGACGTGGGCCTGCTGACCATGACCGAGATGGCGGGCAACGCCGGGCGGATCGCGGCGGCCGTGGACATCCCGGTCATCGCCGACGCGGACACCGGCTACGGCAACCCGCTGAACGTGATCCGCACCGTCGGAGCCTACGAGGCAGCAGGGGTCGCCGGGATCCACATCGAGGACCAGGTGGCCCCGAAGAAGTGCGGTCACCTGGAGGGGAAGCTGGTCATCCCGGCGGAGGAGATGGCGCAGAAGGTGCGGGCGGCGGCCGAGGCCCGCGCGCGGCCCGAGTTCGTGATCATCGCCCGGACCGACGCGCGGGCCGTGGAAGGCCTGGAGCGGTCCCTCCAGCGCGCGCGGATGTACCGCGAGGCCGGAGCCGACGTGCTGTTCATCGAGGCCCTGGCCAGCGAGGCGGAAGCCGAGGAGGCGGCGCGGGCCTTTCCCGGCGTGCCGCTGCTGTTCAACTGGGCCGAAGGCGGCAAGACGCCGCCGATCAGCCTGGACCGCCTCAGGGAGCTGGGGTACCGGATCGTCATCTTCCCCATCGCCACGCTGCTGGCGGCGACCGGCGCCATGCGGCGGATACTGCAGGAGATCTCCCGGGCGGGCACGCCCGCCGCGGCGCTGCGCGAGCTGCCCACGTTCGCGGAGTTCGTGGACTTCATCGGGCTGCCCCAGGTCCGCGAGGCCGAACGGCGGTACGCTCCCGGCCCCGCCGCGGCGGGGCCGGGAGCCGCGGACGCGGGCCGCGAGCCGCCGTGACGCGCCGGGCGGCGGGCGCCGGCGTCCCGCCGCTCAGGTGACCCGGTAGGCCGCGTAATACACGCGGTCCGCTTCCCGGACCGCGGATGCCACGAAGATCGACCGCTCCAGGACGGCGAGCCGCGGGGCGGACGTCTCCAGGCGCACCCCGATGCGGAAGTAGTATTCCGACGGCGCCACGGGCTCGCCGCGCAAGAGCGCCTCAAGGATCTCCGGCGGGCCGCTGCGGACCCCGGATGTCCGGAGGTGGATGTACTCCCCGGCAGGGGTCCGTGCCGAGTAGCGGGTGTCGATCTCGATGGTGCCGTCGGGGCGGACGAGCTGCCAGTCCGCGCCTCCGGGCAGGATCTCCGCGTCGAACAGGCCGCTTATCCGCCCGCCGGCGATCGGCACGACGCGCCGGTGGCCGGCCCGCGTCATGCCGTGATCCTCCAGCGGCCCGAGGCGGGCATCCACATCGAACGCGCGCTCGAGGCCGGGCACCGGCGCCGCGGTGATCACAGCGCCTTCCCCTGGCGGCCGGCCGGCGGCCAGGTGATGGCTATCCGGGCGAAAAAGCCATGTGACATGTTAATTCCCTTGCCGAGTGCTTATCGTTATCCTGCCGGTCTATTCTCGGAAGGCGTCCTGGCGACGCGGGGCGGGGGGTGGCGTGGCCGCGGAATTGCAGCCGGGGGACCCGGAGACGATCGGCCCGTACCGGC